>NZ_JBVJWD010000008.1:279769-295285 GCF_055602785.1 Streptomyces sp. NPDC037301 | reverse complement strand
TCCAGGGACCGACGGTCGCCAGCGGGGCGCCGTTGTCGCAGGTCGCGCCACGGAAGACCTCGACGGTCCGGCGGCTTTCGTTGCGGATGTTGAGGCTCTTGGAACCGAGGCCGCTGACCACCGTGACGCACCCGCCCCCTTCGGCGGTGTAGGTGCGCTCGTTGATCTGGATCCGGCCCCTGAAGTGTTCCCGGTGGCCCTTGTTCTCGCGGCCACCACCCTTGTTCTCGTAGCCACCACCCCTGCCCTCGTTGCCCTCGTTGCCCTTGCCCTCGTTGCCCTTGCCGGCGTCGCCGCCGTCGGGGGCCGAAACGGGGGCGGCGGCCTGCTGGACGACCGGGGCTGCCTGGGCCGGCTCGGAGGAGGCGGCCGAGGCGTAGGTGATGCCGGTGGCGGCCAGGGCCGCGGCGGCCGCGAGAGCGGCAGTAACGACAGTGGAACGCGTAACCATGTCACTTCTCCTGTCTCAGAGAGGCCGGCTGAGCAGCTGGCCCGTGATTGAAAGTACTAACGGCCCCCATAACTGTCATATCGGACACGTTGAAGGGTTGGCGTCGAGGCGCCAATCGGGGTACACGAGACACCCATATGCTCTTTTCATTTAATCTGACGAAACATCAATTACTCCTATATATCGACTAGTTGATGTGCTGTTAGCCTATCCGGGCGACTTCCTGATACCCGTTCACCCTTGGTGACAGCGTGTCTTTGTTGACACGGCCCGGGCAGGAGCCCGTACGTCATCGCCCTGAATACCCGTCATCCGCAGTCCCACCCGCCCTGACCTGCAGTGGCCGTTCACCGGCCCCGGCACGCAGCCGGTCGAGGCGGAGGGGCGCCGTCACGGCACAGCAGGCTCACCCAGCAAGCAGCGGACCTGCCCCTCCGACGCCGGCGATGCCGTCGCCTGGCGACATCCTTTCCTGGAGGTCCTGGACAGGATCAGCCCGCCCATCCAGCCAGTCCCCGCAATCGACACCCCAGACAACGCACTGAGCTGGTTCGACACACTCCAGGGCCCAGGCAGTCGAGGACAGCATCGCGACACGGACAGGCACGGACTACCAGGCCACGGCCGAGCGGGGCGGTGAGCGCCGCTCTTACGCTCACGGCCGGACCACCGACGACGGTAAGACTGCACCGAAACGCCGCCGACAGCCAGGCGGCAGCGGACTGGCCGGTCCAGTACGGCGCGGGCACAGCCCGGCAGAGCCTGCTCGGCCTTCGCGTTACCGCGAGGCCCTTGAGCCCGTGGACGGTGAGAATGGCCGGCCGTCCGGGCGTGCGGCCATCGGGCACCACATCACGGCCGCGTAGAGGGTCGGTCCGCATGAGGACCGGAATCTCTACGACGAGGTCGCCGACGGACTCCGGAACGCGCCGGGCCTCACCCGGATGAACCGCTGATCGTGCTCACCGTCCTGGGGCACGACGACGACACCCAGGCCCAGCCGTGATCCGCGCAGACACTGCGCGAGATCAACGAAACCAAGGACACGCTGCACGCACAGCTGGCTGCGTCAGACCCTCATGGGTTGTAGCGGGGAGCCAGCAGGGAGCTACTGGTCGGTTTCGGGTGTCGGGCGGCTGTGTGGCGTACGTACTCGTGCGGGTCGTCGAGACTGCGTAGTCGGCCTTGGCTCCCCAGCCGCATGCGCTTGAACGGCCTCGGCTGTTGGGCCACTCAGCGCTCCGGGGGTCAGCAGCGAAGTCCGACGATGCCCCAGCCACGGTGGGCGGCTTCCACGACGGCTTCGCCTCACCCGATGAGGAACTCGGCGAGCGACTCAAAGTCACAGATCCAGCCCTGTGGTACTGCCGTGTGCTCCGCGAACGGCACTCGCAGGGTGTCGAGTTCAGGCTGCGCCTGAACCCATTACCGCCTGATCGCGGAGACATCGCCCGGTGGGCACCTCTTGTCGATAGGTTTCGACACATGCTCATCGGCTACGTGCGGGTCTCGCCCGCCGACCAGCATCCGGATCATCAGATCGATGCACTGCTGCGAGCCGGCGTCGACCGCAACCATATCCACGTCGACACCGCGAGCTGCGCGAAGGCGTCCCCCCGAAGCTCGACCCCGTCCTCCAACTGCTGTGCGAGGGCGGCGCACTGAAGGTCACCCGGCTCGACCGGCTCTTCCGCTCCGTGCTGCGCTTGGTGACCCTCGGCGCCGAGCTGCGCGAGCGCGGCATCGGGTTGCACGTCATCGAGCAAGGCATCGACGCCTCCACGGTGGAGGGCCGGGCGATGTCCGGGATGCTGTCCGTACTTGCCGAGCTCCAGCGCGAGCTGCTCGTGGCGCACACCAACGATGGGCCCGCCTCCGCACGGCCCGCGGCCGAGTCGGCGGACGCCGTCCGGGGCTCACGCCCGACAAGGCCGCGCTCGCCCAGCAGCTCTATGACGCCCGTGAGAAGACGGTCCAGCGGATTGCCGACCTGTTCGGCGTGCCTCGACTGGGCTCCGAATGATCGGCGCCCAGTCGCGGGAGCTGTCAGGCCGCAGATGGGCCTGATCCCCCTGAGAGGTCAGTCGGTCGGGTCCAGGCACTCAGCCAGGAATCCTCGCAGCCCCGACCAGGCCCGCTCGGCGGATCGGGCGTTGTACGCGATCCCCAGCTCGGGCCGGTTCGCACGTTCGGCCATGAAGGAGTGCATGGTCCGGCCGAACGCGTGGAACTGCCAGTCGGCCCCGGAATCGGTGAGTTCCGCCGCCAGCGCGACGACGTCTTCCGGTCGCGCGAACGGGTCGTCCCAGCCGTGGTACACCGCGACCCTGCAGTCGATCTTCCGCGGAGTCAGCCCAGGCGGCGGGGTCAGCACGCCGTGGAAGGAGGCGACCCCCGTGACGGGTGCACCCGTCCGGGCCATGTCGAGCACGCACAGTCCGCCGAAGCAGAACCCGATGGCCGCGATGCGGGATGCGTCCACCTCGGGCAGCCCTGCGACGGTTGCGACCACGGCGGACAAACGGTCCGCCAGCATGTCACGGTCCTCCAGGAACGGCCGCATCAGCGCGTCGAATTCCTGTCGCGTGGAGCCGCTGACGCCCTTCCCGAAGAGATCCATGACGAACGCCTGGTGTCCCCAGGGCAGTACGCGTTCGGACATCTCGGCGAGTACGTCGCTGCGGCCCTCCGCCCCGTGGCACACCATGACCGTCGGTGCGGGACCGGCCAATGCAGCGTCGCGTACGAGGATCCCCTCCAAGGAGGCGGAACCGTGTCGGTAGGCAACTGGCTTGCGGAATACCTCGGTCTTCGGCACGGCAGAGATTTTAGGAGAGGGCCGCCCAGCGGGAAAGGGGGCGTCCGACGCCGGCCCCTGGAGAAGGGGCCGGGCCGGGCCCGTCGGTCAGCCGACGTTCACATCGATGCAGGCGCAGAAGCGTTGGCGGTGTCCACGATGTTCCAGGCCGCGAGGACCTTCTGCTTGCCCGTCAGGCCGCCGAAACTCACCTGATGGGTGACTGTGGCACCGGGCTGCGATCCACTGTCGTTGAATTCGGCGATCTTCTGTCCGCCTGCGAAGTACTGCCATGTGCTTGTGGCGTGCCGGGCTGTCAGGACCCACTGGAAGGACGTGGTCCGGCTCACTGGGGTGACCTTCCACCCCTTGGAGTCGTCGTCGAGTTCAGCGAACCGGCTGTTGCCGCTGCTGCAACTGGTCAGCGCTTTGGGACCTTCCACGCTCTGCGGCTCGTACTTGATGTCTCCGCAGCTCACGATCCCGACGACGCACTGAGCCTGGCGGCTCGGAGGTGACGAGATGTATCCGTGGGCGACCCTACCCATCGACGCGTCCACGTCAGGGCGCCGACTTCGGGCGGAGTCGACGACACAAGCGAATTTCAGCCAGCCCTCACCAGGCCCAACTGGCCATACCCTCGGTGTTCAGGCCAAGATCACATGTGCCAGGAGAAATCATGACCGCACGTCCCCCCGTTCCGCCTTTCACGCACGAGTCGGCGATCGAGAAGGTCAGGCTGGCCGAGGACGGCTGGAACTCCCGGACGCCTGAGAAGGTGGCACTCGCCTACACCGAGGACTCCCGGTGGCGAAATCGCGCCGAATGGGTTACCGGGCGCAACGAAATCGTCGCCTTCCTGGCCCGCAAATGGGCCAGGGAGCTCGACTACCGCCTCATCAAGGAGCTCTGGGCATTCGACGGCAACCGAATCGCGGTGCGGTTCGCGTACGAGTGCCATGACGACTCGGGCAACTGGTACCGCTCGTACGGCAACGAGAACTGGGAGTTCGACGCGAACGGGCTCATGAGTGCCCGGCACGCGTCAATCAACGACGTACCGATCCGGGAATCCGACAGGAAGTACCACTGGCCGCTGGGCCGCCGGCCGGACGGTCACCCCGGACTGAGCGACCTCGCCCTCTGACGAGCCGACCAGGCGCGGACAGTCGGCCGCAGACGGCAGGGAGGGGGCCCCTGCGGGATATGCGCGCACTCCATCGGGTGCCCCTTCCCATCGTCGTGGCGCGATTCATCCGGCGTCCGGAGCCGGGACGAGGCCGTCCGCGACCAGACCCTCCAGGACCGCCGCGCCCAGGACCTGCACCGCGGACTGCGGGCGGACCATCACCGTGAACTCCTTGATCAGACCCGCCTCGTCGAACTGCAGCAGGTCAATGCCATGGATCTGCTTGCCGTTCACATTCGCCCGGAAGAGCAGAATCTCGGACGGGGCCTGCGTCCCGTCCGTGCTGGTCTCAGCCGATCCGTCGAAGTGGCCGGTGTAGCGGAATTCCTCGAACGTACGCAGCAGGACCCCGAACAGCCCAAGCACCATGGGCCGCCCCTCGAAGGGAGTGAACTTCACCGGGCTGTAGAGGCGAACATCCTCGGTGAACAGGCCGTCCAGTGCGGCGAGATCGCGCTTTTCGACGGCAGCGCGGAAACGGTCCGCGGTCTCGGCAGACATCATCAGCCTCCATAATCAAGAATCTGACTAATCACTTTCATGAGTATCATGAAGGAACAGGCAGCGTAAGGGAAGGGGGTCGGGGCCATGGCCTTGCGACATGCGGTGCTGGCGGCACTGCTGGACGGGGAGTACAGCGGGTATCAGCTGGCCAAGGCGTTCGATGTCGGCGTGGCGAACTTCTGGCATGCACTGCCTCAGCAGCTGTACGCGGAACTGGCCAAGCTGGAGAAGGACGGGCTGGTCGCTGGCCGACAGGTGGTACAGGAGACGCGGCCCAACAAGCGGCTGTTCCATGTCACCGACGCCGGGATGGCCGAGTTGGAGCAATTCGCCGCGGCCAGTGCGAAGCCGGGATTCATCCGCGATGACCTGGTCGTCAAGGTCCAGGCTGCCGATCACATCGGAAGCGGCCCGGTCATCGATCAGCTGGACGAACGGGCGGCCGCCGCCACGGCCAAAGTCGAGCTCTTCAGCAACCTGCTGCGGCAATTGCGCGGCGAGATGGACGAAGACGAGTTCCTGCTCAGGGGCGAGCGAATCGGACCGTATCTGACCTGTCTGCGGGGCCTCGCCTTCGAGGAGGAGAACAGGGACTGGTGCCTCCGGATCGCCGCTCTCCTGCGCCGACGGCAGTCTGTGACGGTGGAGGGCGACGGCGCCTAGCCGGTACCAGGGTGTTCCGATCCCACCGCTTGTCCGTCGTTACGTCGGTGGACGGCGCGCTCTGCGGCCTCGCCGTGCCGGAATCTCGGCGCCCGGCGTTGCCGCTTCGCCAGAACATGCACAGCGGCACACACCGTGCCCGCCCCCACGAGCAGGAACGCCATGGCCTCCCGCGCCACTCCCCCGCCCGGCCGAACCGCATCCACCGGCCGCGACGACTTCGACCCCGATCCAGCCGACGAATACGCGGTACGGACCGCCTCGTTCAACCATCGTCACGGCGCCTCCGAGGCGGCGATCCATGTGGTGAAGGGGCAGCCCTGAGTTCGTGTTCCTCGATGAAATCGAGCGGTGCGCCCGAGGAGGCCCGGATCCGCACCTCACCCGGTGACTGCGTCTTCGTACCGCCGTTCGTTCCGCATCGGGCGGAGAATCCGAGCGTCGACGAAGAGGCAGGTGGTGGTGATCGCGCGCAACACCAGGCGGTGATCGTCGTCAATCTGCCCGAGCTGTACGTGCTGGGGGACGAGCCTGAGGGCAGCTGAAGGGCCGAGGGGCTCAACGCGGCCGCCCCTCCGGGTCGTTGGCTCGGGCTCGGGGGACGTTTCGGGGGTTCACCCCGATTCGGCGGGTTCCCCTCGCACCGCACGGTGGATACACGAACCACTCCAGCAGCTCTCTCCCCCCCCAGTCCGTCCCATCCCTCGCTGTCGCGCAGGACTCTGCTAGGCGCTGCGTCGGCCGCCGGGATCCTCGGCAGCGCGGCACCACGCACCCATGCAGCCCCCTTACCTGCTCGTCCCGCTCCGGCAACAGCTGCCGCATCGCCCAGCGCTCTCCCGCCCCTGTCGCCGCGCGCCCTGCAGGCCGCCATCGACGACCTGCAACACCCGTCGGTGACCGGCGCCCAGCTGCGTGTCGGCGGCGCACACGGAAGCTGGTACGGCACTTCCGAGGTCGCCGGCCGGCGCAGCGGACGGACGATCCGGCCCGGCGGCCGGGTCCGGATCGGCAGTGTCAGCAAGGCGTTCCTTGCGACCGTCGTCCTGCAACTCGTCCATGAGCACCAGATCGAGCCGCACACACCTGTTCAGCACTGTCTCCCCGGGCTGCTTCCCGCCGAATATCCGGATATCCGCTTCTCCCACCTGCTGACGCACACCAGCGGTCTGCCGAGTGAGAGCGGACCCGATGTCATCGACACGAGCACGCCTGAGCTGATCCTGGCCCACCGATACGACCGCCGGACACCGGACCGGCTCCTGGCGACCGTCACCCGGGCGAAGCGGCTGAAGTTCATGCCGGGCGAGAAGCAGGAGGATCCAACACCGTTCGGGATGCGCCCAGCACGCAGCAGTGGGTCCAGGACCCACTCATGCACACTGGCTAGGAACGGTCTCCACCGCCGGGACCACCAAGGTCGTCGACGGGCTCTGCGACGCGGGCCCGCTGGAGAGGCGGGCCTCGTGTTCCGACCGCAGAGTGACCTATGCCCCCCTGAATCCCGTCGGGCTGTCCGCCGCCGACGCCTCCTCGGCGCTGGCTGCCGCCCTGCGTCGTCGCGTGGCGGCGGGAGTCGGTACGGATCGTTTCGCCGCTGCGGACATCGCGCTGCTCGACCCGGCACCGGGACCATGCACCGCCGGCCCCGGGCCGGAATGCCTCGGCATCTGAGCAGCTACCGGGCCGATCCTCTCTCAGTGGCGCATCACGCGCATCACCACCCCGTCACACCGTCGATCCGCTCGCGCAACAGGTCGGCGTGGCCGATGTGGCGCGCGTACTCCGAGATCATGTGGACGTGGACCATGCGCAGTGAGTACACCTCGTCGGCATGGGTGAAGGTGTCGTCCAACGAGGCATCGGCAACGATCTCGTCCGCCAGTCGGCATTCCTCGACGAGGCGCGCGTAGTCCTCGGCGGCGCGAGCCGGGTCCAGGTCCTCGAAGTCCGCGTCCTTGCCCTTCTCGGGGTCGTACATGAGGTCGAGCATCTGACCGGCGAACCGCTGCCGGAACCAGACGCGTTCGACCTTCGCCATGTGGCGGATCAGTCCGAGAAGTGTGAGATTCGACGGCGATACCGTCTGTTCGGCCAGCTGCGCCCCGTTCAGGCCGGCGCACTTGTGCAACAGGGTGCTGCGGAACCAGGCGAGATAGCCCGTGAGCATCTCCCGCTCACCGGCCACGAGTGAACCGGGCGTGCGTTTCACATCAGGTGCTGTCCATGTCATCCCGTGATCTTGCCTTGTGCGTGCCGGATCGGGACAGGCTTTTCACATGCCGTCCATGGGCTCCGTCGAGCAGGTGGTCGTGGTTGATGCGGCGATGCTGACGGCCACTCCGAGTCCAGGAACAGAACGAGCAGCCCCTTCCCCACCCCGCTCGTCGGCGAGTGATCCGTACGCCGTCGACGCATACGGCGTCACCCCACATCGGGCCGGAGGGGAGCGGCCTGCAATCGGCCACGGGCCGATCGGGTGTCCCGGCCCAGGTCCAGGGGCTCCTGCGGAAGGAAGCTCGGGGCCTGGGTCGGCTGTCTCGTTGGCGAGCAGGCACGCGAGCAGGCCCGTGAGCAGACCCCGCGAGGATCGTCTCCGCGGACCCGCACGCGCCGGCTCAGTCGCTCCCGACAGTCGTGCCGCGTGCGGCCGTCCGGCCCTCCCCGGCAGGTTCGAGGAGGTTTCTGCGCAGCGCAGCCACCAATTCCTCGTCAGCACCCAGGAGTTCGGCGGTGTAGTCGCGGACGGAGCCGTGGGTCGCGGCGAGATCCGCCAGGAAAAACCGCATGACGTCGGCGGGCGCCCGGCCGTAACCGGGCCAGACCGGATCCTGGTCGGCGTGGTCCGCCCGCCAGTCGGCCAGGAGCCGTTCGGCGGCGAGCTCGGTGAGGGTGAAGTCGGCGATGATGTCGTCCTCGGCCACACCGAGCAGGGACAGAACGAGTGCTGCAAGCAGCCCGGTGCGGTCCTTGCCCGATGCGCAGTGGAAGACGACGGTTCCGCTGTCCTCGGCCGCGAGCACGTCCAGGGCGCGGCGGAGCTCGGCAACTCCGTCGTGGGCGACCTCCGCGTACCGGTCCGCCAGGAAGCGTCCGGTCTCCACATCCGGGCCCAGTGCCGCCTGGTCGTAGGGCCGGTGCTCGATGCTGAGGTGGTGGTAGCGCAGTCCCGGTGCGTCGGGCACTCGCCCCTTGGCTGCGATCTCCCAGTCATAACGCAGGTCGATGACCGTGCGGACGCCGAGGGTCAGGAAACGGTCCCAGTCCTCGCCCCGGAGCTTGCCCAGCGAGTCGGATCGGTAGAGCCTCCCCCAGCGGACCGGGCGGCCGCCGTCCCCCCGATATCCGCCCACGTCACGGAAGTTGTGCAGTCGCTCGAACGCTATGTGTCTGTTCACAATGCAGAACTTTAAGGTTCTGTCACCGTGCACGACGGCGCGATGCCGGTGCTCGGCCTTGGCCGGCACGCCGCGCCGTACCGGCTGCGAGTCAGCGCCTTCGGAGGGGCTGAGCCGAGAATGCAGGCGTGTCTACTCCTACCCTCCTCGCCGGACGCGATCCACGGGGCCAATGGGCCCTGCTGCTTCTGTCGGCCGCCTCCGGGGCTGCCGACGCGTTCGTCTTCGTCTGTGTCGGTCAGGTCTTCGCCGGCGTGATGACCGGGAATCTGGTACTGCTGGGCGCTTCCGCCGCCGGTGTCGGGGAGCACGGCGTGGCCCTGCGTGTGATCACCGCACTCGTTTTGTACAGCTTCGGTGTCATATGCGGTGCATGGATGAGTGAGCGGCTGCGGTGGCCTCTGCCGGTGATGCTGCTGATCGAGGTGGCACTGCTGGCGGGGGCGGCTGTGCTGTGGGCGCTGGACCTGATCACCTCCGACGGGGACCGGCTGGGGCTGCTGGTACTCATTGCCGTGGCCATGGGGATTCAGGGCCGTATCCGCGCGACGCCCACCAATTACTTCACCGGCACACTCACGTCCCTCGTCAGCCGCGTGACGCTGCGGTCGTGCATCCAGGGGGACGGCTGGGTGGCCGGCCGGTTGATCGCGGTCGTGGCAGGGGCGGCAGTGACCGCGCTGGCGGTACGGTTCTGGCCGAGTGCCGCAGCGACGGTGGCCGTGGCGCCCGCAGTAGGTGCGCTGCTGATCGAGTCGGTACGCAGGAGGCTCTCCCGGGGCTGACCGCGCCCACCACAGAGGAAAGGGAAGCCCCGGCCGGATCGGGGGAATCCAGCCGGGGCGGCTCACATGTGGGCGCGATGCGCGACATCCACATATAGGTGAACAATAAACCACCGCGCCCCGTTCCCGAGAATCCGCACCCCGGACTGTGATTCACGGCACGGAATCGGGTCTTCCGGGTACAGATCAGCCGCTGGCGGGCGCCTGACTGCCGTAGCGGCGGTTGAACTGTTCGATACGGCCGGCCGCGTCCAGTACCCGCTTGGTCCCGGTGTAGAACGGGTGACTCGCCGACGAGGTCTCCACGTCGATGACGGGATAGCTCCGGCCGTCCTCCCACGTCACCCGCTCATCCGCGTCCACGGTCGAACGGGTCAGGAAGGCAACCCCCGCCGCGCGGTCACGGAAGACCACCTGACGGGAGACGGGGTGAATACGGGGCTTCATGGGCGTTCCTTCCTTGCCACTGCAGGAGGATGGATGGGATCAGGGGCCCGATGCGGGTGCAGCGGTCAGCGTTCCTCACGGAACAGGACGTGCTGCCCCACGACGGGGTCGAACTTGCGCAGGACCAGCCGGTCTGGATTGTTCCGGCGGTTCTTGCGCGTCACGTAGCTCTGCCCCGTTCCGGCCGTCGACCGGAGCGTCACTACGGGGCGGGTCTCACTGCGCGCCATGGACGACTCCACTCTCTTGCGTCGACCCCACGCCCCTTACGGGAATGGGTATCGTTTTCTTTCTGGTGCTGTAAACGCGAGAGAAACCAGCCGCATTCCCGCCCACGAAACGCTTCGAACCCCCACCATGGCGAGCCCTCTCGCATATGCCCCGTTCCGGCCCGGCGCGCCACCCGGGGAACGGCGAGCGCGGGCGCACAACCATAGGCGCGCACCGGGTGACTTGCGTCAACATCCATCGACAGCACGACCGTTCGACGGGTTGACGCCCAGTACAGCCTGTGGCATATGCCAGAAGCAACAACGCATCGAGTGTTGCCAAATCCCTTACGGGGTCCCGCAGCCTGTGCAACAGTCGTCTACGGTCCACCTTTCAGACTTGGTCGTGCCGCGCCTGTATCGGAGTACGAGATGCCGTCCCATCTGTCCGCGGACCGCCCCGCCCCACAGCCACCCGAGCGCGATGCCGTCGATGCGTTGATCAACCGGACCCGTCGGTTGCGTGGCGACGTGGATGCCGTGCGGCGGGACGCGGTACTGATCGACGAGGAAGACCATGAGATGCGCTGGCAGCGCGCACTCTGTGATCTGGCGGTCCACCACCTCGACGATCTCGGCACGCAGCTGGGACAGCTCAGGGAAGGCCTTGCGCCGGAGACCTCGGAACAGCCCACGGGGACTTCGACGCAGGACCGCGCGAAGGAGACCTTCGACGAGCCGCGGCCCGGTTCGCTGATCGGCCGGGTGGGCAGCGCCGAGTGGAATCTGCTGACCGACGAGGTCACCTGGTCCGAGGAACTGTTCCAGATCTTCGGCAGGTCCCCCGATGCGGGACCTCTCTCGCTGGACGACCTCCCGTCCATGCTCCTTCCCGAGGACCAGCCACTGCTCACCGCACTGGTCACCGACTGTCTGGTTGACGGAAAGCCGATAGACGGCGAATTCCACATCCTGCGGACCGACGGCCGGATGCGCACGCTCCACATGATGGGCGAGCCCGTCCTCGACGCGGACGGGTGCACCGCGTCCATGTGGGCGGTCCTGCGCGATGTCAGCGAACTGCGGCGCAGCCAGCAAGTGGTGCGCACGACCCATGACTCGCTACGGCGCCGGCAGCACATGGCGCGGACCGAGCACCGGATGGCGGTCGAGCTTCAGAAGGCTGTGCTTCCCCCGTGGCGGGGCTCGCTACGGCCACCTTCGCAGGGAGCGGGTGCGCTGGAGATCGCGGCCCACTACCTTCCGTCGGAGTCGAGTTCCCTGATCGGCGGTGACTGGTACGACGCGCTGGAACTGCCGGACGGCAGGACCGTCCTCACGGTCGGCGATCTGACCGGCCACGGCATCCAAGCCACCTCGGCCATGGCGATGCTGCTGGGCGCACTGCGCGGGATGGCCGTGGCCGGCATCGAGCCCGGGGCCCTCATGGGGCATCTCAATCAGTTACTGGAATCCTCCGCCCAGCCCGCTCTCGGCAGTGCGGTGTGCTGCCGTTTCGATCCGGCCACCGGCACCCTCGCCTGGTCACAGGCGGGGCACCCCGCACCGCTGCTGTTCCGCAACGGAGAGGGGCGCCCACTGCCGCCACCGGACGGCGTCCTGCTCGGCGCGGCTTCCGGGGTCGCGTACGAGCAGGACGAAGTACACCTGCGGCCCGGTGATGTGCTGATACTGCACACCGACGGGCTGAACCGTCACAGCGACCGGGGTGCGGGCCCGGACGCGCTGCTTGCCCTCGCACCGCACTTCGCGCAGGCCCGTACGGCACAGGAGTGCGTACGGACGGTCGTCGCGGAGTTCGGTGGCACCGAGCGCCTGGACGACGCGTGCGTGCTGATCGCCCGCATCGGGGCGTAGGGCACGGCGACGCGCGCGAAGACACGGACACGCGGAACACCGGACACGGCGCAGTACACAGGAGGGCGAACCGCCTACGGCTGCGGTGTTCGGCCAACCGGTGGCCGGACTGTGGTCGGTCGGACAGTTGATGGTCGGGGCGTCCTCACTGCGGCGCCCGCATGTCAGATCTCCGACGAGCGCCTTGGCCGCTTGATGATGGAGCTCTGCGGCAGGGCGAGCTTGATCTCCTCGCGCAGGTCCTCGATCTTCGCGTAGCCCGCGAACCGGCCCGTCAGCCGGTACATCTCGCGCAGCCGGTCCCAGGTCCGATGCGAGGAAGTCTCCCCCATCGTCACCAGGGCGAGCCGCGCATAGCGGTCGGCCTGCTCAGGATCGTCGGCGATGAAGCACGCCGAGGCGAGTGAGATGTAGTCGAAGATCTTGGACCGCTGGCGCCCGTTGGCCCGAAGCTCCAGCGCCTGCTTGGCGTGGCGCTGAGCCACGATCGCCACCGACGGGTCGTATTCGGCGAGCGTACGGAACGCCAGAGCCTGCATGCCGTGCAGATCCGCCTCGTCGAACAGCTGCATCCAACTGGGCGGCGGCACATCGCTCTTGTCCGATACGAAGAGCTCCTCGGCCTTGCCGAGGGTCCGGCGCATGGCCTGGCCCCGGCCCATGGACGCCTGCGCCCAGGCCTCGATGGTGTGCAGCATGGCCTGGGTTCGCGGCAGCACCATGTCTCCGGAGCCGGACTTGGCGAGCTTCATCAGGTCCAGGGCGTCGTCGGGACGGCCCAGGTGGACCATCTGACGGGCCGCCCTGGAGAGCGCCTCGCCCGCGCGCGGGCGGTCGCCGCCCTCGCGCGCCGCGTGGGCGGCGATGACGAAGTACTTCTGGGCGGTCGGTTCGAGACCGATGTCGTGGGACATCCATCCCGCGAGTACGGCGAGATTGGCCGCGACGCCCCAGAGACGGCGCTGCAGATGTTCGGGGTGACGGAAGGCGAGCATGCCGCCCACCTCGTTGAGCTGGCCCACCACGGCCTTGCGCTGGAGTCCACCGCCCCGGGACGCATCCCAGGCGCGGAACACCTCGACGGACCGTTCCAGCGCCTCGATCTCCTCCGACCCGATGGGCGCGGCCTCGTACCGGTCGAAACCGGCTGGGTCCGCGTACAGAGGGTCGTCGATCCTTGGAGCATCGGCCGCCAGCACAGGGTCGGTGTGCAGCCAGTCGTGCATGGGGCCGGTGATGGTCGATCCTGCGGCGAGCGCGGCGCCCGCGCTCACCAAGCCGCGTCGGTTGAGCATGAGGTCCATTCCCGTGAATTCGGTGAGGACCGCTGCCGTCCGCTCGGGCGCCCACGGCAGTCCGTCGGGATTGTGCTGCTTCCCGACCTCCCGCTGTTTCCCCACACGCCCGCGTCGGCCGAACCCGAGGTCCTCGATGGTCACGACACGACCGAGCCGCTCGGTGAACAGGGCAGCCAGCACTTTGGGCACGGGATCGCGGGGGGACTCCCCCATATCGATCCAACGCCTCACCCGCGAGGTGTCGGTGGCCAGCTGCGGATGGCCCATGGCCGCCGCCTGCCGGTTCACCATTCTCGCGAGCTCGCCCTTGGACCAGCCGGCGAGGCCGAACAGGTCGGACAGGCGGGTGTTGGGTTCTCCGGTCACTTCAAGCCCCCAGGTTCTCGGCTGTGTTGACAGTAACCCCCTGTCAGATGCGTTGCGACTATTCGCCAGGGTTCGCCAGGGTGCGCCAGATGGTCTGCTACCCGCGGTCCGGTGTCAGGTAGGAAAGCGCCACCCCGCCCGGCAGCCCTAGGTACTCCCCAGGGTGCCGAACGGCCGCCGGCCGGGGCGGTGCACGCAACTTGTCGGCGCACGAAGGGATCTGTCTCGCCCATGTACACAGCATCGTCCTCCGTGACCGCCCCGCCCCGGCCGCTTCGTCCCCTGGGGGCCGGCGGCGGGCCGTACCTCGCACCGCATGCCGCTCCGTCGGCACCCGGCACGGTTCGGCCGCGGCGGCCGACGGGACTGGGCGGCCCGCCGCTCAGCGGGCGGCTGGACCTGTCCGGCCCGCAGGGCGCTCAGCTGAGGATGGTGATCGCCTCGGTGCACCGGATCTGCCCGGAGTTCAATCCGGTCCAGGTTCTGCGCCGCAGCGGCCGTTCGGTGCTCCTGGTCGGCTCCACCGGCCGCACCACTGCGGTCGCCAAGTGTTTACTGGATCACTCCCCCGCATGGTCGGAGCGGTTCCGTCACGAAATAGCTGCATATCGTGCGTTCGTCCGGCACCGCCCGCCGGTGCGGGTGCCTCGGCTCATCGCGGCCGACCCGGAGAACTGCACTCTGGTGATCGAGCGGATGCCCGGCCGGGTGGCTGCGCTGACCCGGCACCCGTCGGAGGCGCCACCCCGTGCGGATGTGCGGGCCGCGCTCGGCGCGATCAGCCGGGTCAATGCCTGGCGACCGGCTCCGGGGCTCTTCGACGCGCCGTTGGACTACGCCTCGCGAATCGCCCGCTATCACGAGCTGGGGCTGTTCACCGACCGTGATCTGGGCGATCTGCAGAAGCTGCTGCACGGTCTGGCGCATGCGGGCGGCCGTCAGAGCATGGGGCAGTTCTGTCACGGCGACGCGCTGCTCTCCAATATCCTGCTGTCGCCCACGGGTCCGGTGCTGGTGGACTGGGAACACGCGGGCTGGTATCTGCCGGGCTACGACCTGGCGACGCTCTGGGCGGTCCTGGGCGACGCACCGGCCGCGCGGCGTCAGATCAGCCAGCTGGCGCAGGCCGCGGGCCCTGCGGCGCGGGATGCTTTTCTGGTGAACCTGATGCTGGTGCTGACTCGGGAGATCCGTACGTACGAGACGGCTGTCCAACGAGCCATGCGGGAGCCGGCGCCCGCGGGAGCCGGTCAGGACCGGCCGGGTGTGCTCTCGTCGAGCGAGGAGCAGCGGCTGCTGCTCCGTCGGCTGCACGACGACTGCGCGATGGCCCGCCGGGCCCTGCGTGCCGCGGTCGGCACTCGCTGACCCTGCCCCGGGGGACGGGGGGGGGGGGGGGGGGGGGGGGGGGGGCGGGGGGGGGGGGGGGGGGGGGGGTTGGGGGGGGGGGGGGGGGGGGGAGGGGGGGGGGGGGTGTTTTCGAAGGCCACGTTTCATGAAAGCAGCACCAAGAGAAAAAAGAAGACGTTCG
>NZ_JBVJWD010000008.1:254840-279759 GCF_055602785.1 Streptomyces sp. NPDC037301 | reverse complement strand
CCCCACCCCCCTCCCCCCCCCTCCCCCTCCCCCACCCCCCCCCCCTTCCTCTTTCTTTTTTTTTTTTTTTTTTTTCTTTCCCCCCCCCCCCCCCCCCCCCCCCCCCCGCTGTTGTGTTGTTCCCTCCGGCCGGAGGGCGGTCGGTCAGGGGCTCTTGAAGTCGACTGCGTCCACGTCGAACGAATTGTCCTGCGGGGACGTGAAGACGACATACAGCTTGTGTGTGCCCTTCAGTTCCTGGACGGGCACGGCCGGGGTTGCCTGATAGTTGTCCCAGCCACCCGTGTTGGGGACCGGGGTGGTGGCGAGCAGAGGGCCGTCGGGGGCGTCCGCGCGCAGTTCGACCGCGCCGACCCCGTACGGTGAGGAAAGCTGGTAGCTGACCGTGCCGATCCCTTCGACGCTCATCGGGTCGAAGGCGACCCAGTCACCGTTGGAGACGTCACCGATCCGTTTGCCGTTCTCAGCGCCTTCCTGGGCGACGATCCGGGTGCCGGACTGGGCGTCGTAGTACTCCGCCTGCTTGTGCTTCGGCTGGAGCACGGCGCGACCGTAGCCGGTGAGGGCGGAGACGCCGTCGCCGCCCTTGTCTGTGTACTTGGCGTTGAGCACGTAGGTGAGGTCCGCGCCTTCTGGGTGGCCGCCCAGGTCTCCGGTGTCCACGGTGCCTTCACAGCCGGGGATGTCGGTGGTGGGGTGCTCGTGGTCGTCGTGTCCCAGTGCCGGGTTGACGGTGACCTTGGAACAGTCGACCGGGCCGTCCTCGGGATCGGTGACCGTGACCTTGTACGGGATCTTGTCGCCGAACTCGATGAGTTTGCCGCTGACCGGGAAGTCGATGGTCACCTTGGGTGCGGTGTTGCCTGCGGTGACGGGGATGTTGGCGTAGCCGGACTTGCCGGTCGAGTCGGTGATCTTGAGCTGGGCGGCGAAGTCGCCCTTGACCGTGTAGGTGTGGCTGGGGTTCACGTCGGTGGAGTCGTAGGTTCCGTCGCCGTCGAAGTCCCAGGCATAACTGAGGGTGTCGCCGTCGGGGTCGTTGCTGCCCTCGCTGGAGAAGTCGACCTTCAGCGGGACGGGGCCGTCGGTGGCGGAGGCGGCGGCCTTGGCGACCGGCGCACGCTGTCCCTGTGCGTAGTCGATGCGGTAGAGCCCGGAGTCGTTGTTGCCGCCGCCGAAGGAGCTGCCCCATTCGAGGACATAGAGCGATCCGTCGGGGCCGAACGTCATGTCCATCGGCTTGTTGAACTTCTGAGAGGCCAGGAAGTCATTGATCTTCAGGAGTTTCTGGTCCTTGTCGAAGCGGACTTCCTTGACGAAGTTGCGCGACCACTCGTAGAAAAAGCCGGCGCCCTCGAAGTAGGCGGGGAATTTTGTGGTGGACGGGTTCTTCTTGTCGTAGTGGTAGACGGGACCGCTCATCGGGGCCGAGCCGCCGCTGCCGACCTCGGGAAATTCGCTGGATTCGCCGTAGCCGTACCAGATCTCCGGCTGCTGGATCGGCGGGAGCTCGGTCAGACCGGTGTTGTTGGGCGAGGGGTTGACCGCGTTGGCGCAGTCGAACTTGGGGCCGACTTCCTTGGTGTCCGGGTTGTAGGGGGCATAGGCCTGGTTGTTGCCGTGGCAGAACGGCCAGCCGAAGTTGCCGGCCTTCTTGATGACGTTGTACTCGACGAGGCCTTCGGGCCCACGGTCGGTGGTGGGCAGTCCGCGGTCGGGGCCGTAGTCGGAGGCGTGGACGTAGCCGGTCTTGGGGTCGACGGTGAAGCGGAACGGATTGCGGAAGCCCATCGCGTAGATTTCGGGGCGGGTCTTGGCCGTTCCCGGGGCGAAGAGGTTGCCCTTGGGAATGGTGTAGCCGCCGGAGTCCTTCGGCTTGATGCGCAGGATCTTGCCGCGCAGGTCGTTGGTATTGCCCGCGGTGCGGGCGGCGTCCAGCATCTGCTTGCCCTCGCGCCAGTCGAGCGGGGCGTAACCCTGCCAGTTCGG
Organism: Streptomyces sp. NPDC037301; assembly: GCF_055602785.1. Taxonomy (NCBI): domain Bacteria; kingdom Bacillati; phylum Actinomycetota; class Actinomycetes; order Kitasatosporales; family Streptomycetaceae; genus Streptomyces; species Streptomyces sp. NPDC037301. The sequence continues at coordinate 277,770 of NZ_JBVJWD010000008.1, read as the reverse complement.
GTCGAGGTTGGGCGGAGTGTCGTCGCCGACGCCAAGGTAGAGCGTGCGGTCGGGACCGAACTCGACGGCGCCTCCGGTGTGTCCGGGCTCCGGGAACGTGCGGTCGCGGTAGGCGGGGACGTCGATGAGCTTCTTCTCGCTGGTGAGTTCGAGACTGTTGCCCTTGACCGTGAACCGGGAGAGCCGGTTGACGTCCTCGGTGGCGCCTGCGGGGGCGTAGTAGAGGTAGATCCAGTGGTTCTTCTTGAAGTCCGGGTCGAGTTCCATGCCGACCAGGCCGTCCTCACCGCCGGTGTAGACATCGAGCTTCCCGGCGGTGGTGGTGGCGTGGGTCGCCGGGTCGTAGATGTTCACCTCGCCGCTGCGCTGGATGTAGAAGACGCGGCCGTCCTTGGCGACATCGAGCTCCATCGGGTCGGCGGTGTTGTCGTCGAGAGTGACCTTCTCGTAGCCGCTCCAGACGGTTCCGCCGCAGTCGCCGGGCTTGTTGCCCGCGGCCCACTTGACGCCGCCGATGACATGGGTGCGGAAGGCGGCTTCGCTGTACGAGGCCGTGTCGTGGCCCATGGCGGTTGCCCAGACCCTGCCGCCCTCGGTGTTGCGGCACCAGGAGATGGGGTGGTCGGCACCCATGGCGGATCCGCCGGGGTTGTACGTGGTTTCGTCGGCGGTGACCAGGACGTGGACGTCGCCACGGGGATTCTTGTCGAAGTTGTACCACTCCTCGGGGCGCTCCCAGCGTTCCGGGAGTCCTGCGGTGGAGGGGTGGACGCGGTCGGCGACCTTGGCGGTGCCCTGAAGGACTCCGGGTGAGTGAGCGGGCATGTGGACGCCGCCGTTGACGGCCTCGTCCCACCAGGGGAAGGAGTCCTCGATCCCCATGTCGAGGGTGTTGTGGATGGCGACGACGCCGCCGCCGTTGCGTACGTACGTCTGCATCGCTTCGCGCTGGGCGTCGGTGTCCCAGACCATGCCGGAGTTCTGCAGCATGACGATGACGTCGAAGTCCTTGAGCGACGCGTCGTCGAAGACGGCGGGGTCGGCGGTCTCGACGAGTTCGAAGTTGTTGGCGGCCGCCTCTTCCTTGAACATCTGGATGCCGGCGGGAATGGAGGCGTGCACATAGCCGACGGCGCGAGTGAAGAGCAGGGCACGGAAGGCGGGGGCCTTACCAGCGGTGGCTGCGGTCGCGGGCAGCGCGGTCAGCGCGAGGAGCAGTGCGCTCACTAACGCGATGACCGTATGCCGTATGTCACGAGCATGACAGCCCCATCGTTGACGGCTCACGAGCGGGTCCTCTCTGCGGGTCGTGGACGAGCTGGGTCAGGGGGTGGTTTCGAGGACGCGGCGCAGAAACGCCAGGCCGTCGGTCGCGATGGTGTCCTGGGTTTCGGCGAGCGGCCGCCAGACGGAAGCGGCGACCGCTATGGCGTCGTTGTGCGCGGTGAACGACTCGATGCAGAGCGGACCGCGGTAGCCGCTCATGGTGAGTGCGGTCAGGAAGCCGGGCCAGTCGAGAGAGTCGGCGCCGGGGGTGCCCCGGTCATTGGCGCACACCTGGACATGGACGATGCGGCCGGCAGCACGGCGTACGGCGTCGGTCAGGGAGCGTTCCTCGATGTTCTGGTGGTACACGTCGAGCGCGAGGCCGATGGTGTCCTCGGGTAACCCGGTCAGTGCCGCGAGGGTCTGGTCGACGGTGTTGAGCAGGCTTGTCTCGTACCGGTTGAGGGGCTCCACGGCGATGCGCACACCGACGGCGCGTGCGTGATCGACGACCGGGGCGAGGTTCTCCCGTAACTCCTCGTACGCCGCGGTGCGTTCGATGCGGTCCATTCGCCAGGTGCGGCCGACCGCCGTGTACACGGGGCCTGCGACGACGGGGGCGTTCACAGCCTGGGCTGCGTCGATGCAGCGATGCAAGTAGTCCTGCGTGACCCGGACGGTCTGCGGATCGGTACGGACGAGGTTGCGGTCGGGCGGCATGACGGCGATCACGGCGGCGACTGCGAGACCGGATGCGTCGAGGAGCTTGCCGACTGATGCGGGTGCCCAGTCCCGTTCGTTCTCCAGCGGGATCTCGACGCAGTCGAACCCCCACGTGGACAGGCGCGGCAGAACGTCACCGAGCGCTTCGTACGTCACCGGTGAGTGCCAGATCCACGGATTCGCGCCGAGCGGGAACGCGGAGGCACTCACTTCTTGCCTCCCCACTTCTCCGGGAAGCCGGGGAGGTTCTCGCAGCCGCACATCGCGTAGTGCAGTGGCGGCATGCCTGGCTTGAGGTACTGGTCCAGGGTGTCCTGGGTGACGGTGGGCTGCGGAAGCTTCCACTCCTTGGGGACCTGCTCCCCCTTGAGGATCTTCAGCGCGGCGATGACGGGCGTACGCCACTGGAAGGTGGGGTACGACGGGGCGATCGCGGTGAGCTTCTTCTCCTTCCATACCTGGAGGAAGTCCTGCTGGTCCTCGCCGGTGATCGGCGGTACGTCCTTGCCGGCGTCCTCGAAGGCTTCGACAGCGGCGACGGAGGTCGCGCCGGAGTCCATCCAGACGCCGTCGATGTCGCCGTTGCGGGTGATCGCGTCAATGACGATCGCCTTGGTCTTGGCCGGGTCGCCGTCGGTGAACTTCACGTCCACGACGTCGAGTCCGCTCTTGTCGAGCGCGACCTTCGCCGCCGACCAGCGGGTCTCCAGCACATCGACGCCGGGGGAGATCCGCAGGGCGAGAATTCTCCCCTTGGGCTTCACCTTCTCGACGAGGAAGTCGGCGGCGACCGCCCCGTAACCGTAACCGCCGATCGGGTTGATGAAGGTGACGGCGCAGTCCGTCTCGACACCCCGGTCGAAGACGATCACGGGCACCTTTCCGCAGGCCTGCTCAACGGCAGGGGTGAGGGTGGCCGTGGTGTTCGGGGAGACGATCAGGACGTCACAGCCCTGACCGGCGAGCTCCTGGATGTCGGATATCTGCTTGTCGTCCTTGCCCTGCGCGTCGAGCACGGTGAAGTCGGTGATCTCCTTGTGGAGTCCGACCTCGGCCTGCATGTTCTTCAGGCCGACCTGGCGCCAGGGGTTGAAGACTCCGGCGTTGGACAGACAGAGGTGGATTCCGCCGGAGCCCTTCTTCTTGTACTGCGTGGTGCCGGCGAGCTGCGGCTGGAGCATCTGCTCCCACGGTTTGCCTGCGGGGCCCTGCGGGGACTCCTTGGCGAGGGCGAGCTGGCGGTCGTATTCGGCCCGGTCGAAGAACTTCGACTGCCGGCCGGTACCCGGGGCGCCCGCGGTGCCGCTCGCTGCTCCGGCAGGCGCGTCGGGCGGTGCATCGCTCGTGCAGCCGGCGAGCAGGGCCGCGCCGAGCAGAGCGGCGAGAGGCACGAGGGTGTGTCGGATCTTTCGCGTGCTCATGAGGATTTCGCTCCCGAGGGCTCGGTTCCGCGGCGGCGCAGCCGGGACCAGTCGGCTGCGCCGAGGGCGACGGCTGCGATGACAATGACGCCTTGCACGGTCGATTCCAGCGCGCCTGAGACGCCCTGGAGATTGAGCAGGGTGAACAGCGCCTGGAGCGAGAAGGCTCCGGCCATCGCCGCGACGACGGAGCCGCGCCCGCCGCCGAGCACCACGCCGCCCAGGACGACGGCGGTGATCGCCTCGAACTCGTAGCCACGGCCGGCCTGCGCCGAGACTCCGGAGAAGCCGCCGACGAGAACCGCGGCGAGTGCGGCCGCGGTGCCGGAGAGGATGAAGGCGATGGTGCGGGCGCGCGCGACCCGGACTCCGGCCAGGCTCGCGGCGCGTTCGCTGTCGCCGGTGGCGAGAAGCGTACGGCCGAAGTCGGAACGCATCAGGCGTACGGCGAGGAGGCCCGCAACGACGCACACGAGGACGGCCCAGGGCAGCCAGCCGAACGCGGTGCCGCGCCCGAGCCGGCGAAATGCCGCGGGCAGCGCGCCGTGCGGGGACCCGCCGGTCCAGAAGAAGACGGCGCCTTCGAGGATCAGCATCATGCCGAGCGTGGTGATGAACGACGGCACGCGCAGCAGGGTGGTGATCAGCCCGCTGACGAGACCGGCAAGGGCTCCGGCCAGCAACAGGATCACGGTGACGAGCACCCAGGGTGCGCCCGGGAACGAGCCGTACAGTTCGGCGGCGACGACCACTCCGGCAGTGACGATCGCTCCGACGGACAGGTCGAACTCTCCGCACACGATGACCAGATACTGACCTGCGGCGAGGATGACGAGAGGTGCGGCGCGCTTGATGAAGGAGAGAAAGCGGTCGGGTTCGTAGAAGCCCGGGTCGGTGAGGGCCAGCGCGGCAAGGAGAGCGGCGAGCAGGATGTAGACGGGTGTGCCGGTGGTGAGGGCACTCAGGACGCGGCGGCCGGCGGGTGCCTGTGCACTGGTCATGCGGTCCTCTCCTGCGAGGTGCGGCGGCCTCGTGCGTACAGGGCGACGGCCGCGATGATGACGACGCCGCGTACGACGTTCTTGAAGAACGGGTCGACGGCGAGCTGATTGAAGACGCTGTCGAGCACGGCGAGGACAAGGACTCCACCGAGGGTGCCCGCCACTCCCCCACGGCCCCCGGCGAGCGCGGTGCCGCCGAGAACGACGGCGGCTATGGACTCCAGGTCGTAGCGGGCCTCCGTGCCGGCCCAGGGAGCTCCGGCGCCGAGCCGGGCGGCGAGGAAGAGGGCCGCGGCGCCGACACAGAGTGAGCACAGGACATGGGCGGTGATGACGGTGCGTCGGGTGCGGACCCCGGAGAGCCGGGCGGCGTGCTCGTCACCGCCGGTTGCGTACATGTGGTGGCCGAGCCGGCTGCGGCGGGTGACGAGCCAGAGAGCGGCCGCGACCGCGAGAAGCAGGAAGAGGGAGACGGGGACCGGTCCGATTCGGTCGTAGCCGAGGTGCTGGAAGGAGGCGGGAACCCTGCCCGCTGGGCCGGTGTAATTGTCCTCGATCCAGCCGCGCAGTATGAAGGCGGTGCCGAGGGTGGCTATGAACGCGTTGACCTTGAGGCCGGTGACGATCAGTCCATTGGCCAGGCCGACGGCGGCGCAGAGGGCGAGGACCGCAAGGATCGCCACGGGGACGCTGCCGCTCTCCATCGTTTCCGCGGCGACGAGGGTGCCCAGACTGATGAGGTAGGCGACGGACAGGTCTAGTGATCCGGTGAGAATGACGGCGGACTGGCCGACGGCGACGAGACCGAGGGCGACGCAGTTCTGCAGGATCGTCACCACGTTGGTGACGGTGAGGAAGTCCCCGCCGCGGGCGGCGACGACGATCCAGCCGAGAACGGTGACAGCGAGGGCAGCGAGCCAGACTCCGGCTACGGGGCCGGTGAGACGCAGCTCGGCTGTCCGTCCCGGGCCGGTGCGGTACCGGGTCTTCAGGTCGGGCCGGAGTGCGGTCATGCGGCTCCCTCCCGCGTACGGTCGCCACCGGTGGCGACGCGCATGACGGCCTCTTCCGTGGCGCCGGCGGGAAGTTCGCCGGCGAGGCGGCCTTCCGACATGACGAGGATGCGGTCACTCATGCCGATCAGCTCGGGCAGTTCGGAGGAGATGATCAGTACGGCGAGGCCCTCGCGTGCCAGTTCCCGTACGAGGGTGTGGATGGCTGCCTTGGCGCCGACGTCGACGCCGCGGGTCGGTTCGTCGAAGAGGAGCACGCGGGGACGGGCAGCGAGCCATTTGGCGATGACGACCTTCTGCTGATTGCCGCCGGACAGATACTGGACCTGCTGGTCCTCGCCGTGGGCCTGCAGGCGTACGCGTTCCAGCAGCGCGGTCACCTCGCGGCCCGCGGGCGGTCTGCCGCGGGCGGGCACGGCCCGGGTCACGAGCAGCGTGTTGTCGGTCACGGACTGGCGCAGGGCGAGGCCCTCGGCCTTGCGGTCCTCGGTGACCAGGGCGATTCCGGCCCGGACGGCGTCCCGGGGGCGGGACGGGCGCAGTGGTTTTCGGTCGACGGTCATGGTGCCCGTGGTGAAGGGGGCGACGCCGAAGAGGGCACGGGCGAGAGAGGTGCGACCGGAGCCCTGGAGACCGGCGACGCCGACGACCTCACCGGCCCGCAGGGTCAGATCGATGCCGGAGATCCGGGCGTTGCCGCCACCGCTGACGGTGAGCCTCTCCGCGCCCGCCTCGCCCGAGCGGGCGCGGGGTGGGTAGTAGGCGCCGAGTTCCCGCCCGACCATGGCGCGTACGACCGTGTCGGCGTCGGTGTCACGGGTGTTGAGCGTAGCGACGCGGCGGCCGTCCTTGAGGACCGTGATGCGCTGCGAGAGATCGAAGACCTCGCGGAGCCGGTGCGAGATGTAGAGGATGCCGAGCCCACGGGCGGTCAGTCGGCGTACCAGGGACGCGAGTTGTTCGACCTCGTGATCAGCGAGCGCGGCGGTGGGTTCGTCCATCACCAGGATCCGGACGTCGGAGGCGAGGGCCTTGACGATCTCCACGGTCTGCCGGCGTGCGACAGACAGCTCATGGACGGGGGTCCGCGGGGTGATACCGGTCTCGTCCATCTCGGCGAGGAGTTCGGCGGTCCGCCGCTCCATGGCACGCCGGTCGACGAGTCCGTACCGGATCGGCTCACGGCCGAGGAAGACGTTCTCGGCGACGCTGCGGTGCGGGAGCAGCGCAAACTCCTGGTGGATGATGCCGATCCCGGCGGCTTGGGCCTGCGCCGGATGGCTGAAGGAGTACGCGGTTCCGTCGATGGTGAGGGTCCCCTCGTCGGGTAAGTGCTCGCCCGCGAGGATCTTCATCAGCGTTGACTTTCCTGCGCCGTTCTCCCCCACCAGGGCATGTACCTCTCCGGCTTCGAGGTCGAGCCCCACCCCTTGGAGCACAGTCACCCCAAGGAAGCTCTTGGACACACCGTGCATCGTCAGCATCGAATGGCTCCTCGCTCAGCGGTCTGCAGAGCAGAGTCGTGACATACCTTAGGACTGTCAAGAGCTCAAGCACCCTTGATTTCAACCGACTTGGCGCAGACTTACGCCGATGACCGAACAGAGAATGCCTTGTGAGCAGCGAAAGTCGTCCTTAGGGTGACTGTCATGTCTTCGCCGTCGGATCGCACATCCGCTGCCGCCTCGCACTCGCCGGGCGAGGTGCTCACGCTGATCAGTTCAGGGGCGGTGGCGACCCGTGCCGACATCGCCCGGATCACCGGGATGGCCCGTTCGACGGTCTCCCAGCGGGTGGACGCGCTGATCGCGCACGGTCTGGTGGACGAGGACGCCGACGGCGGTTCCACCGGCGGCCGCCCGCCGCGCCGACTGGCGCTGCGCACCCGTGAACACGCGGTGGCCGGGGTGGATCTGGGAGCCTCGCACTGCAGGGTGGCGTTGATGGACATCGGCGGCGCCACTCTGGCGGTGCAGGAGGAACCGCTGTCGATCGGTGACGGACCGGACTCCGTACTGCGGCACGTGGAGCGGACCGTGCGCACCCTGCTCGACCATGCGCACCGGAAGCCTGAAACGCTGCGGTCCATCGGCGTCGGGGTACCGGGCCCGGTGGAGTTCTCCACCGGCCGGCCTGTCGATCCGCCGATCATGCCGGGCTGGCACCAGTACCCGATCCCGGAGTTCTTCGCCGCCCGGTTCGGGGCGCGGGCGCTTGTCGACAACGATGTGAACGTGATGGCGCTGGCCGAGCAGCGCCGTGCCTTCCCGGACTGCCGCTACCTGTTGTACATCAAGGTCGGTACGGGGATCGGCTGCGGGATCGTCGCCGACGGCCAACTGCACCGGGGTGCGCAGGGCTGCGCCGGCGACATCGGACATATCCGGGTCGCGGACCTCGACGATCCGTGTCGGTGCGGCAATTCGGGCTGTCTGGAGGCCGTCGCGGGCGGTGCGTCACTGGCGGCGAAACTGGTCGGTCTGGGACTGGACGCGACATCGGGCAGCGATGTGGTGCGGCTGGTGCAGTCCGGGAACCGGGACGCCGTAAGGATGGTGCGCGAGGCGGGGAGGGCGGTCGGCGAGGTACTCGCCGCTCTGGTGAATTTCTTCAACCCGGACACGGTGGTGATGGGGGGCGCACTGGCCGCCGTCCACGACCAGTTGCTCGCGGGGGTACGCGAGGCGGTCTATCGGCGCTCGCATCCGCTGGCCACGCAATTGCTGCGGATCGAACCGAGCCGTACGGGTGAGAATGCGGCCGCGGTGGGGGCGGGCATCCTCGCGATCGAGCATGCGCTGTCTCCCGCGCAGGTGAACCGCCAGGTCGCGGGCTGACAGAGGCCGGGGCAGCCGGGTCCGTGACCGAACGGCCTCAAGTGTCCCTCCGTGTACGGATACCGTGCACGGAGGGACACGCCTCACGCCTCACGCCTCACGCCTCACGCCTCACGCCTCACGCCGGGATCATCAGGTCCCACCGGGCCTCGAACAGCGCGCACCGGTACTCCGCCCAGCTCCCGTCGCTGACGCCCGCGTCCCCGGCCACGACGCACTCCTGCTGGGTCCCGTACGAGCCCGCAACGTCCCAGCCCTGCGCCCCGGTCTCGGAGGCGGCAGCGGCCGAGGCAGTCGCGAACGTGACTGCGGCTCCGGCGCCGGTGAGTACGAGCGCCATGGCAACGCCCATGGCCGCGGTGGCGGCGGTCCTGGTCGGCTTGTACATGAAGGCCTCCTCCTCATTGTTCGGATGCACGCAATCTCCGGTGCTGCCGCGACGACGCCCCCCCTGCGGTCTCAGCGCGTCCGCACGATGTCCACGTCGGATGCCTTCACAAAGGCGACCCGGTGGCCGATCTGCACCGTCACGTACTTCTCCTTGCCGCGGAAGTACGAGTGGTCGAGCGGGTACGAGGCGTCGATCGTCGGGGCGTAGAAGAAGCCCGTGGGTGCCTCACCGCCGCCGGGATAGGACTGACCGGCCTTGATGGTGTACTGCAGCGGCGAGCCCACCCGCTGGTCCTCGAAGTCCGCGGGGTACTCGGACTTCTCCGGGTACGCCACCCCGTACACCGGCACCTCCGTACGGCCCGCCTTCGGCTTGACCACGTAGCCGGAGGTGGGCGTGGTGGTCCGGGTGTGGGCCGGGGTCCGGAACCAGGCCTTCTGGCCGTACCACCAGATCGCCGTCCAGCCGGGGGCGTGGTCCGCGACGACGGCCTGCTGGGTGGCGCTGATCTTGCTGCCCCAGTCGGCGGCGCAGTTCGTGCCGGGCGAGCCGTCGGTGTGCAGGCCGGGGTCGGAGAAGAGCGGTGCGTCGGTGGACGGTGCGGTGTGCAGCGGGACGGCGCTGGAGCCCTGGACCGGCAGGTCGACGCCCTTTTCGCAGTCGCGGAACGCCTGCTTGTTCTTCTTGAAGTCCGGGTTGACGGTGATGAGTTCACTGCTCCTGGGGGCGCTCGGCACGGTGGGCTTGCCGAGCAGCGCCATGAAGTGGTTCCAGTCCCAGTACGTGCCCGGGTCCCAGTGCATGTTCTTGGTGCCGGACGCGCTGGTGGGCGGCACACCGTCGTGGCCGATGATGTGCTGGCGGTCGAGCGGGATGTCGTACTTGGCGGCGAGGTAGCGCACCAGCTTGGCGGTCGAGCGGTACATCTCGGGGGTGTACCACTTGGCGCCCTCGACGGCGACGCCCTCCTGCTCGATGCCGATGGAGTGGCTGTTGACGTACCAGTTGCCCGCCTGCCAGGCGACGTCCTTGCCCTTGACCATCTGGGTGACATGACCGTCGCCGGAGCGCACCACATAGTGGGCGGAGGTCTGCTTCAGCGGGTTCTGGAAGATCTTCAGGGTGGTGTCGAAGTCTTCCTCGGTGTCATGCAGAACAATGAATCTGATCTTGTTGGTGTGCGGCCGGTCCGAGGTGTCGTAGTTCCCGTACGTCTCCTTGTCGGCCGGGTCACCCGTCTGCTGGTAGGCCGCCGGTACCCAGTCGCATTCGAGGCCGCGCGGGCATTCCGGCCGCACCCCGTCCGCACCGGCCTGCGCCGCGGGACTGAGCAGCGCCATGCTCAGTGCGCCGACCGTGGTCAACGCGAGTGCGAGTCCGGTCCTCTGCTTGGACGTCATGACAACCCTTCTTGGAGCCGTGCGTGATGGAGCCGTGCGTGATCCGATCTCACTGTTCCGTTGCGCGCACACTCTCTGACCTGAGGTGATAGCGCGTCAAGAGTTCAGTGGAGGTCACAGGTCGAGCCAGTGGACCAGACCACTGGCAGGGTGTCTGACCTGCGGTCGGAAAGAAGCAACCGGTTGCTGACGGCGCCTCGTTACCGGGTTTTACGGAGCGGTGGGCCGACCGGCGACATGCGTTCGCATGCCACGAACGAGCGCACTTTTTATGTGACTAATCCCGGATGTGCGTGCCCCGAACGGCCGAAGGGTAGTGCTCGCGCGGACACGACCGGTCCGTGCGACGTACGCACGGAGACATCGGAAAGGCCGGACGCACATGGCTCAGCCCTTCACCCTGCCGGACTTCTACGTTCCGTATCCGGCGCGGCTCAACGCCCATGTCGAGGAGGCACGACAGCACACCAAGAAATGGGCGCGCAGCATAGGGATGCTGGAGGGTTCGGGTATCTGGGAGGAGAAGGACCTCGACTCCCACGACTACGCGCTGCTGTGTGCGTACACCCATCCCGACTGCTCGTCCGAGGCCCTCTCGCTCGTCACCGACTGGTATGTGTGGGTCTTCTTCTTCGACGACCATTTCCTGGAGCTGTTCAAGCGCACCCCCGACCGTGAGGGCGGCAAGCGGTATCTGGACAGGTTGCCGGCGTTCATGCCGATGGACCGTGGCTCCGAGATGCCGGAACCGACGAATCCGGTCGAGGCGGGGCTGGCCGATCTGTGGGCGCGGACGGTGCCGAGCATGTCCGACGCCTGGCGGGTCCGGTTCGCCGAGGCGACGAAAAACCTGCTCAATGAGTCGCTTTGGGAGCTCGCCAACATCAACGAGGGGCGTATCGCGAACCCCGTCGAGTACATCGAGATGCGCCGCAAGGTGGGCGGCGCCCCGTGGTCGGCGGGTCTCGTGGAGTACGCGGCCGGCGCGGAGGTCCCCGATGCGGTGGCCGACGAGCGTGCGCTGCAGGTGCTGCGGGATGCCTTCTCCGACGGCGTACATCTGCGCAATGACCTCTTCTCGTACCAGCGGGAGGTCGAGGACGAGGGTGAGAACAGCAATGGCGTGCTGGTCCTTGAGCACTTCCTCGGCTGCTCGACGCAGGAGGCCGCCGATGCGGTGAACGATCTGCTGACGTCACGGCTGCAGCAGTTCGAGAACACGGCGCTCACCGAACTCGGTCCGCTCTGTGCGGAGAAGGGGCTGGACCCGGCGGACACAACGGCGGTGTTGGCGTACGTCAAGGGGCTGCAGGACTGGCAGTCGGGCGGTCATGAGTGGCACATGCGCTCCAGCCGCTACATGAACGACGGCGGTGCCGGTGAGGCCGCGCTCGGCTTCGGTATGGCCGCGGCGTCGATCCGGTTCACACGCCGCTCGGAGACGGCCCGGCTGCGCAGCCACACCCATGTGCCGTACCAGCATGTCGGCCCGTCCCTGCTGCCCGACTTCGAGCTCCCGTTCGGTACGACGCTCAGCCCGCATCTGGACGGGGCGCGGGTGCGCATCGTCGACTGGGCGAACCGTATGGGGATTCTGGAGGCACAACCGGGGGTTCCGGGTTCCCACATCTGGGACGAGGAGCGGCTCGTCGCGATCGACCTGCCGCTGTGTGCGGCGGGTCTGCACCCGGATGCGACGCCGGAGGAGCTGGATCTGTCCTCCCAGTGGCTGACGTGGGGGACATACGGCGACGACTGGTTCCCGGTGGTGCACGGGCGGGCTCGTGACCTGGCGGGCGCCAGGCTCGCCAATGAGCGTCTGTCACTGTTCATGCCCCTGGACGGGTCCGGGACACCCGAGCCGGTCAACGCTCTGGAGCGGGGGCTCGCCGATCTCTGGGCGAAGACCTCGGCCCCGATGGACGCGAGCGGGCGCCGCGCCTTCCGGACGGCGGTCGAGGACATGACCGCGAGCTGGGTGTGGGAACTGGCGAACCAGGTGCAGAACCGCATTCCGGACCCGGTGGACTACATCGAGATGCGACGGAAGACCTTCGGCTCGGATCTCACGATGAGTCTGTGCAGGCTGGGGCACGGCAGGAAGGTGCCGGCGGAGATCTACCACAGCGGTCCGCTGCGCTCGCTGGAGAACGCGGCGTCGGACTACGCGTGTCTGCTCAACGACCTGTTCTCGTACCAGAAGGAGATCGAGTACGAGGGTGAGGTGCACAACGGCGTCCTGGTGGTGCAGAACTTCTTCGGGGTGGACTATCCGACCGGGGTGGCGATCGTGCACGACCTGATGAAATCGCGGCTGCGGCAGTTCCTGCACGTCGCCGAGCAGGAACTCCCGGTGCTGTACGACGACTTCGAGCTGGACGCGGAGGCAAGGGAGACCCTGGCCGGGTACGTACAGGAGCTCAGGCATTGGATCGCGGGCATCCTGATCTGGCACCGGGACTGCCGGCGCTACCGCGAGCAGGATCTGCGGCGGGGCACCGGTGCCCCGTGGCACCTCAGCGGTCCCACGGGGCTCGGTGTCTCGGCGGCGCGGGTGACCGCGCTGTTCGCTCAACCCTCGGCCACCAGCGTGTAGCGGCCGCCCGCACGCGCGTCACTTCGCGGATGCGGCTCGCCGTGATCACCACACGGCGGGCCTGCCCCGCGGCCCATTCGATGTCGACGGTGAAGCCGCCTCGGGCGCGCAGCCCGCGCCCGCGGTCTTGAACATCTCCTTCGCCGTCTTCCGGCCGGGGGTGCGCATCGCTTCGATGTAGCGGTCGTACGGTGCGGTGGTCTCGGCGAGGTTGGTGACCTCCGCGAGCCAGTAGTTCATCTGCAGATTGATTGCGCCGAGGGCACCACCGCCGATTGGGCAGCGACTCGCGTTCCCAACCCGCGGCAGGGATGTTGTACCGGAGCGTCGGTTCCGCCGATTTCTTCGAGTACGCGGAGCCTTCGCCTGCTTTGATTCATCGGAGGTACTGGCGGCCGCCACCGTGCCGAAAAGGGCAGGGATTCCCAGCGCCAGAAAGCTGGTTGCGCCTATCGCTGTCTTCACTGTGGCGCGTCGTGTCATCCCGAACGTCATGCGGCTGGCGGCAAAGGTCCGATGAATGCCCCGACGAGACGGTATGAAAAAGCGGCCCCTTGAGCAGAGGCCGCCAACACTTGGACAGATGGGTTATACATGCGCCCGCAGCCATCCGATGCGTACGGGCGGCCGACGAAGGGACGGTTTCAGCCCTGCTGGAACAGCTCGGCAGGCAGAGGCTTCAGCAGGGTGTACAGATCGTCGGTGATCGGCCGGTCCCAGCTGGCGATGGTGACGAGCACGCCGTCGCTGCGGTCGAACTGGACGCAGGAGATCCGGCTCTCGGAGAGCTTGACGCGGCGGACGATCAGCAGGTTGTCGCCCTGCATCACGGGCATGTCCTCGGTGCCGGTGACCTCGACCGGCTCGTCGTTCTCGAGCGCGAGCAGCAGCTGGGCGACCTCGAACGGAACCTGGCCCTCCTCGGTCTCACGGGCGGGCGAGCCCTCCGGGAGATTGCCGATGATCATCGCGGGGCCGCGGCCGCCGAACAGGTCGTAGCGCAGAAAGACGCCCTGACAACTCCCGTCGGGCGCGGGCAGCAGACCGGCACCGAGGTTTCCGGGCCAGTCCCCCGGGTCCATGGCCAGGACGTCGAAGTCGGGGCCCGCGGGTGTGGCGGCGCTACGGCGGCGGAGGAAGGACATGCAGACATGTTACGTGTCCGGGCTCACGTTGCGGAGCCGGGTCTGCGCCGGCCGGGGCACAGCCGGGTCCGCGGCGCGGGCTCCGGCGGGTCCGATGGACTCACTCCGGCGGTTCTGCGGCCCGTGCTCCAACAGCTCCCCGGCCCTGCCCCTAGCCGGATTCCGCGGCCAGCGCCTTCAGCACGTCGACTGCCTCGGCGGCCCGGCCGTAGGGAACGAACAAGTGATCGTGGTAAAAGCCGGCAACCACATTGCAGCTCAGCCCGGCATCGGTGAGCGCCAGGGACACTGCGGCCGTGAGCCCTACCGCGTCCAGCGCGGAGTGGACACGCAGGGTGATCCAGCCCGCCACGTAGTCGTACCGCAGCCCGGCGGTAACAGCTTCCGCCTCCGGCAGCACCAGGGTGAGCCCTTCGGGCTCGCTGACCGTGACGACCGGGTTGACGCCCCGGGGCATCGCCCCGTCGGGCGCGGTGGTGAAGACATAGCGGCCCGGATTCAGCTCCGGCCTCATGCCGCTCAGCAGGGTTCGAAGATCACGCTCACTTGTCACGATCGCCACGCTACGTGGCGTGGTGGCGCTCGTGGGCGTGCGACCCGGGCGCGGTTGCCATAGGACGGTTTGCACCACTCCTGACGGGGGTGCTCCTTGATGAATCGACCTCCTCCCCCACATGAATGTGGGGGATTCTCTCCCTGGCGTCCGTGTGTGCGGTGTGCCTTGAGTCGGCTTCCCAGCCGACGCTGCTCCCTCTTCAGCTTCCACCGGTCCGGGACGGACCGCGGTCAGCGGGTGGGAGGCTCGGCCCCGACCAGCCACATGGAGAAGAACTGCGCCCCGCCGCCGTACGCATGGCCGAGCGCCTTTCGCGCCCTCGCCACCTGGTGCTCGCCCGCCTGTCCCCGTACCTGCAACGCGGCTTCGGCGAAGCGGATCATGCCGGAGGCGCCGATGGGATTGGTGGAGAGCACCCCGCCGGAGGGATTCACGGGCAGATCTCCGTCGAGTTCGGTGACACCGGACTCGGTGAGCTTCCAGCCCTCGCCCTCGTCGGCGAAACCGAGGTTCTCCAGCCACATCGGTTCGTACCAGGAGAACGGCACGTACATCTCGACGGCGTCGATCTCCCTTCGGGGGTCGCCGATCCCTGCCTGCCGGTACACATCGGCGGCGCAGTCCTTGCCCGCCTGCGGCGAGACGAAGTCCTTGCCGGCGAAGAGCGTCGGTTCACTGCGCATCGCGCCGCCGTGCACCCAGGCGGGCGGATGCGGCGAACGGTCCGCACCGGCTCGGTCGGTGAGGATCATCGCGCAGGCCCCGTCGGAGGACGGGCAGGTCTCCGAGTAGCGGATCGGGTCCCAGAGCATCGGTGCGGACTGGACCTTCTCCAGGGTGATGTCCGGGTCGTGGATGTGCGCGTACGGATTCTTGAGCGCGTTGCGACGGTCCTTGTACGCGACGAGGGAGCCGACTGTCTCCGGCGCTCCGGTACGGCGCATGTAGGCCCGGACGTGCGGGGCGAAGAAGCCGCCCGCGCCCGCCAGCAGCGGCTGCTGGAACGGGATGGGCAGCGACAGGCCCCACATGGCGTTGGACTCCGACTGCTTCTCGAAGGCGAGCGTGAGAACGGTGCGGTGCACCCTCGCGGAGACCAGATTGGCGGCGACCAGTGCGGTGGAGCCGCCGACCGAGCCCGCCGTGTGCACTCTGAGCATCGGTTTGCCGACCGCGCCGAGGGCGTCGGCGAGATAGAGCTCCGGCATCATCAGGCCCTCGAAGAAGTCGGGTGCCTTGCCGATGACGACGGCATCGATGTCCGTCCAGGTCAGCCCCGCGTCCTCCAGCGCACGGAGGGCGGCCTCGCGGACGAGTCCGGCGATGGAGACGTCCCGGCGGGCGGAGACGTGCTTGGTCTGGCCGATGCCGACAACGGCCACGGGCTCCTTAGGCATGAGCACTCTCCCCTTCGAGGACGGCGACCAGGTTCTGTTGCAGGCAGGGCCCGGAGGTGGCATGGGCGAGTGCCCGGTCGGACTCCCCACGGTGGATACGGGCCGCGGCCTCGCCGAGGCGGATCAGCCCGGCAGCCATGACGGGGTTGGCGGCGAGCGCACCGCCGGACGGGTTGACGGTGACGCTGCCGTCGAGCCCGAGCGCCTTGCGCAGCACCACCTCCTGGGAGGTGAACGGGGCGTGCAACTCGGCTGTGTCCACGGGCCGTTCGAAGACCCCGGCGTGTTCGGCAGCGAGCCGGGTGGACGGTGATTCGGTCAGCTCCCGGACCCCGAGACTGTGGGGCTCGATGCGGTGGTCGATACCGCGGATCCAGGCGGGGCGGGGGCACAGGGCCCGTGCGATGTCGCCGGCGGCGAGGATCACGGCGGCCGCACCGTCTCCTACCGGCGGGCAGTCACCGGTCCGCAGCGGCTGTACGACGTATTCGCCGGCCGGGACCGGGCCGGCGATCTGGGCGTGCGGGTTGTCCGCGGCGGCGGCGCGGCTGCGGGTGGCGATCGCGGCAAGGGCGGCCTCACCGGTATCGCCCGCGTCGATCAGCGCCTGTGCCTGAAGTGCGGCAAGCGCGACGGAGTCCGGCCAGAGCGGGCCGACGTAGTACGGGTCGAGCTGACGGGTGAGGACGTCGCGTACCTCACCGGGCGAGGACTTTCCGTAGGAGTAGACGAGCGCGGTGTCGGCCTCGCCCGTCTGGATCTTCACCCATGCCTCGTACAGCGCCCAGGCGCCGTCCATCTCCACATGGGACTCGGAGATCGGCGGGTGGGCGCCGACGCCGTCGAGGGCCATGGTGAAGGAGAAGGCGCGGCCGGCGAGGTAGTCGCTGGATCCCGAGCAGGTGAAGCCGATGTCGCGCGCCCTGAGGCCGGTCGCGTCGAGGACCTGGTGCAGGACCGGCATGAGCATTTCGACCTCGGACAGTTCGTCGGTGCGCCGCAGATGATCCGTCTGCGCGAAGGCGACGATCGCTACGTCTCGCATCTACAGCAGCTCCTTGTACGCGTCGTAGTCGGCGTCCGGCTCTCCGGTGGGCCGGTAGTGGTCGGGGTGGCGGCCATCCTCGGTCCAGACGGGCTCGACCCGCAGACCCATCCGCACCTGGTCGTACGGGATGCCGCCGATCCGCCCGTGCAGGGCGAGGTCGGCGCCGTCGAGGGCGATGTGGGCGTAGACGTACGGGACCTCGATGGCGTCGTTCATGGCGTTCTTGGCCTTGATGTTGACGATGCAGTACGTGGTGACGGTGCCGCGCGGGCCGACCTCGACCTGTTCGGCGGTGGCGACGCCGCAGGTGGGGCAGGCGCCGCGGGGCGGGACGTACACCTTGCGGCAGGACGGACAGCGCTCGCCGACGGTGCGCTGCTCGGAGAGGGCATTGAGGTACGCGCTCTGGGCGCGGCCGGGGGTGTACGTGTAGTCGAGGCGGGCCGGGGTGACGATGCCGGTGACGGGGTCGGCGAACTCGCCGCTGTGCGGAGTGCTTTCGGCCGTCGCCTCGCCCTCGTACGGTTCGAAGCAGGCGATATCCGTGATGGCACCGGTCCGCTGCGGGGCCCAGCGGATCCGGACCCGCATACCGGTGTTCACGGCTTCGGGTCCCGGTGCGTCGAGGACATGGAGCAGGGCTGTGTCGGCCCCGTCCAGCTTGACCAGCACCCAGGCGAACGGGGTGGCCAGGGGCTGGCCGCGGCGCGGGGCCGGGTTCCAGGCCCAGGTGGTGACGGTGCCGGTGGTGGCGACCTCGGTGAGTTCGCGCAGCTCCTCGGCGGTGGCGGGGTCGTACTCGACGGGCGGGACCAGGACCTTTCCGTCGCCGGTCCGCACGCCGAGCACGGTCCGTTCGCGCAGCCCGGTGAGGAAGGCGCTCTGGACCGGGCCGAGGGAGCGGGTGAAGGGGAACTCGACCACCAGTGGTGCGCTGAGGACGTCGGGCACGGTTGTCTCCTTGGCTCAGGCGCGCCGGTAGACGGGCGGGCGCTTCTCGGCGAAGGCGCGGGCGCCTTCCTTGGCGTCGGCGGTCGCGAAGACCGGCCAGCCGCGCTTCAGTTCGGCGGCGAGCCCATCGGTCTCGGTCATTTCGGCGGTCTCGTACACGGAGGCCTTGACGGCCTCGACGGCGAGCGGGCCGCAGGCATTGATCCGCTCGGCGACGTCGAGGGCCTGTTCAAGTGCGGTGCCGTCGGGGACGACTCTGCCGATCAGCCCGATGCGGGCCGCTTCGTCGGCGCTGTACGGGCGTCCGGTGAGCAGCATTTCGAGGGCGTGGGTGCGGGCGATCTGGCGCGGCAGCCGTACCGTCGAGCCGCCGATGGGGAACAATCCGCGCTTGACCTCGAAGAGCCCGAAAGTAGCGCTCGCACCGGCGATACGGATATCGGTGCCCTGCAGGATCTCGGTTCCGCCGGCCACGCAGTGGCCCTCGACGGCGGCGATGACCGGTTTGCGGGGGCGATGATGGCGCAGCATAGCCTTCCAGTGCAGATCGGGGTCGGCGGTCATCCGGTCGCGGTACTGCTCTCCATCCATCCCTTTGCCCGCCAGGGCTTTGAGGTCCATGCCGGCGCAGAAGCAGCCGCCCGCGCCGGTGAGGACCACCGAGCGAACGGTGTCGTCCTCGTCCGCCGCCAGCCAGCCGTCGTACAGCCCGACCAGCATCGGCAGCGAGAGTGCGTTCTTCGCCTCCGGCCTGTTCAAGGTGAGCACCAGCGTGGCGCCCTCGCGCTGCACGGTGAGGTGTTCCGTACCACCCATTGCCTGCCTCCCGTCTCAAGACCTAGAACAGGTTGCAGTAGGCGGGGGTCCAGTTCAATAGTTTTCTGACAGTCAGTCAGATTTCTTCGACGGCCCCCCTTCCCACTTGTGCCTCCCAGCGCTCTAATGACCGCCGAGCCAGTCAGCATCCGGGGTCAGGAGGAACGGTGGAGTACAACCTTGCCGACCTGTTCGAGTCGGTCGTCGACGCGGTCCCGGAACGCGAGGCGCTCGTCTACCTCGATCACCCCGGTACCGGTGCGGAGCGCCGCCTGACGTACGCGGAGCTGGACGCGGCCGCCAACCGCATCGCCCACCACCTGATCGAGGCGGGCATCACCCCCGGCGAGCATCTGGGGCTGCACCTCTACAACGGAGTCGAGTACCTCCAGACGGTGCTGGCCTGCCTCAAGGCCCGTATCGTCCCCGTCAATGTCAACTACCGCTACGTGGAAGAGGAGTTGGCCTACCTCTACCGTGATGCGGATCTGGCGGCACTGGTCTTCGACGCCGAGTTCGACGAACGGGTCTCGGCCGCGGCGCCGAAGGCCCCGACCCTCCGCCACCTGATCCGGGTGGGGGCACCGGCGGCGGGCGTCCGTGGGCCGGACGCCGCGGCGTTCACGGACGCCGAGGCGGCCGGGAGCCCGGAGCGCGGCTTCGCGCCGCGGTCGGCCGACGACCAGTTCATCATCTACACCGGTGGCACGACCGGAATGCCCAAGGGTGTGATGTGGCGCCAGGAGGACCTCTTCTTCTCCGGCCTCGGCGGCGGTGCGCCGACCGGTGAGCCGGTGAAGACCCCGCAGGAGCTGGCCGAACGGGTGGCCGCGGGCGGTGACGGGATCACCTTCTTCCCCACTCCCCCGCTGATGCACGGCACCTCGACGCTCACCGCGTTCATCGGTTTCAACTTCGGGCAACGGGTCGTGATCCACCGCAAGTTCGTACCTCAGGAGGTGCTCCGCACCATCGAGAAGGAGAAGGTCACCAGCGTGTCCCTGGTGGGCGATGCGATGCTGCGGCCGTTGATCGACGCACTGAAGGGCCCGTTGAAGGGCACCGACTGTTCGTCGATGTTCTCCATCTCCAGCTCGGGCGCGATCATGTCGGACTCGGTGCGTGCGGAGTTCCAGGCACTGGTGCCGACGGTGATGCTGCTGAACAACTTCGGCTCGTCGGAGTCCGGGTTCAACGGTACGGCGACGGCCGACTCGGGCCCGGAGAAGGGGTTCCGGCTCCAGGTCAACTCCCGTACGGCGGTGGTCGATCCAGCGACGTACGAGCCGGTTGCTCCGGGCGAGCCGGGGCGGATCGCCCAGCGCGGCCATGTGCCGCTCGGGTACTACAACGACCCGCAGAAGACCGCGGAGACGTTCTTCCGCAGGGGCGACGAGCGCTGGGTTCTGCTCGGTGACATGGCGACCGTCGACGCGGATGGCATCGTCACGGTCCTCGGCCGGGGTTCGCAGTGCATCAACACCGGGGGCGAGAAGGTGTATCCCGAGGAGGTCGAGCAGGCGCTGAAGGCCCATCCGGATGTGTACGACGCGCTGGTCGCCGGGGTGCCCGACGAACGGTGGGGAAATCATGTCGCGGCGGTGGTGCAGCTGCGCGAAGGGGCGGCCGAGCCCTCGCTCGACGACGTCCAGGCGCACTGCAGGACCCGTCTGGCCGGCTACAAGATCCCCCGCCGACTGGTGATCACCCCGCGGATCCAGCGCTCACCGAGCGGCAAGGCCGACTACCGGTGGGCCCGCTCGGTCGTCGCCCCCCGGCGCGGACCCGAGGGCTGAGACCGGAAACCGAGGGCCGAAGGTCACCCGGATGGCGCCCGGCCCGGTGCACCCGAGGAACACCCGCACGGGCTCCGGCCCGGATCACCCGAGTGGTCCGTCGCACGTCGGCTCCGCACACCGGGCGGCGGCCCCGGACTGAGCCATTCGGGGACACCGTGTACCCGACCGCTCACCCTATGTGGCAATGGGGGGAAATCGCCCATAGCGTCGGCTCATGAGGAAACGACACATCATGAGCCTTGTCTCTGTCGCGGTCGTCTCGGCCGCGGGACTCGTCGTCTCGGCCGCGGTATTCAAGACGGCAGTTCCGTCCACCACCGTCGCGAGCCCGCGTGTGGTGCACTCCGGCGGGTCGATCCAGAAGGCGGTGAACGCCGCCAAGCCGGGCGACACGGTCGTCGTCATGCCCGGCACGTACCGCGAGAACGTCCTGATCGACAAGAAGGGTCTGACCCTGCGCGGCCTCGGCGGCCGAACCGTCATCAAGCCCCCGACGGGGAAGACGCAGTCCACCGACGCCTGCGCGAAGGCCGGCAGCGGAATCTGCGTCCTGGGCAAGAAGGGTCGGACCGTCGACGGAGTGAGCATCGATTCGCTCACCGTCTCCGGATTCAAGAAGAACGGCGTCTGGGCCTCCTGGACGGACCAGCTGACCGTCCGGCGCGTGACCTCCGAGCACAACGGCGTCTGGGGCATCGCCCAGGAGCGCTCCACCCGCAGCCGGTTCACGGGCAACACCGCCCGCGCCAACGGCGACGCGGGTCTCTTCGTCGCGAACACCGTGGACGAGGAGGGCGGCGCCACCGACACCCGCGGCACCGAGATCCAGGAAAACACTCTGGCGGACAACCGGATCGGTTTCACCGCCAGGCGCGTGAGAAACCTGTCGGTCCATGACAACACCTTCACCGGCAACTGCAGCGGTGCCTTCATCGTGGGCGACGAGGGCAAGCCGCAGGCCGGAGCCATGACGATCCAGTCCAACCAGATCACCGACAACAACAAGTACTGCGCCAAGACCGAACGCCTGCCCGCCATCCAGGGTTCCGGCATCGTGCTCACCGGCGCCGCGGACACCCAGGTCCGCTCGAACACGATCAGCAACAACGTGGGCGCCACGCCTCTCTCCGGCGGCGTCGTGCTGTTCAAGAGCTTCGTGGGCACGAAGAACACCGGCCACACCATCAGCGCCAATGTTGCGCTCGGCAACAAGCCGGCCGACCTGGCCAATGGCGACACCGGCAAGAACAACACCTTCGTCGCCAACGTCTGCAAGAAGTCCACACCGGCCGGGATGTGCTGACCGGTGCACCCTCGCACTAGGAGAAGCGAAACAGCATGACCACTGTGAGTCCCACCCCCACACCGCCCCCCGTACACGCCGCCCTCCCCCACCCCGTCGCGCCCCCTCAGCCGGCCGTGCAACTGCGTGAGATCGTCTTCGGCGCGGCCCGCGCGGCCGCCGTGCGCGCCGCCGCCCGGCTGGGTGTCGCCGACGCGCTGGGCGAGACGCCCGCGACCGCACAGGAACTCGCGACGCTGGTGAAGACCGAGCCGGTGCCCCTGCGCCGACTGCTGCGCGCGCTGTCCTGCTACGGGATCTTCGCCGAGACCCCGGACGGTTGCTTCGCCCACACCGAGATGTCCCGCCTGTTGCGCGAGGACGACCCGAACAGCCTGCGCAACATCTCCCTGTGGTGCACCGAGCCCTGGACCTGGGACGTCTGGCCGCACCTCGACGAGGCGGTGCGCACCGGCAAGAGCGTCTTCGCGGATGTGCACGGCAAGGGGTTCTTCGACTACCTCCACCAGGACGCCCACGAGTCGGCCCAGATCTTCAACCGGGCCATGACCACCTCCAGCATGCAGTCCGCGTTGGATGTCGCCGAACTCCTCGACCTCACCGGGGTGTCCGCAGTCGCCGACATCGGCGGCGGCCAGGGGCACGTGCTGGCCAGCCTGCTGGAGAAGCACCCGTCACTCCGCGGTACCCTGATGGATCTGCCGGGTGTGGTGGCACGTGCCGACGCCCGGTTGCGGGACGAGGGGCCGCTCGTAGACCGGACCCGTATCGTGGCCGGGGACTGCCGCGAGGCCATCCCCGTCAAGGCCGATCTCTACATCATCAAGAACATCCTGGAGTGGGACGACGACAGCACGCGCAGGACGTTGCGCAATGTCGTCGCGGCAGCCCGCCCCGGAGCCAGGGTCGTCGTCATCGAGAACCTCGTCGACGACACCCCGTCGATGCGGTTCACCACCGCGATGGACCTGCTGCTGCTCCTCAATGTCGGCGGTGCGAAGCACACCAGGGAGAGCCTGGTGACCCGGATCTCGGATGCCGGGCTGCTGATCGACAGGGTCGTCCCGGTCAACCCCTACCTCCACGCGTTCGAATGCGTGGTCCCCGACTGATCTCCCTCCCCGGCGAACTTCCCCGGGACAACGGAAATCGCCCCGGGGGCGGGCAGGGGGGCGGGAACGGGGGGAGTTTCCCTCTTCAACGGGGGTGTCGCGTTCCCCCCAAGGGAAACCAGGGGAAAGTGGGTCCTTTGGGGTTTGTCCGGTCT
>NZ_JBVJWD010000008.1:192699-254830 GCF_055602785.1 Streptomyces sp. NPDC037301 | reverse complement strand
CAGCCCACCGCCGCCCCCCCCCCCCCCCCCCCCGCCCCCCCCCCCCCCCCCCCCCCCCCCCCCCCCCCCCCCCCCCACCCCCCCCCCCCGCCTTTCCCGTCTCAAGCGGTGGTGCCGCGCTCCCACCGGTAGAACTCGTGAGCCATGGCGTCCTTGGGGCTGCGCCAGGTCTTCGGGTCGTACGCGCTCACATATGCGGTGAGCTTGTCGCTGATGTCCTTGAACGCCGGGTGCTCCGTCACCTTGGCGATCTCGGGACCAGGCGGACGGTCCGATTCGATCAGGTGCAGATAGACGTCGCCGAACTGGAAGAGCTTGCGCCTGGTGACGCCGACGAGGTGCGGCAGTTCAGTGCTGTCGGAGGCGGCGAACAGCTCGGCGATGTCCGGCGCCGAACCCGGTGCCATCCGGGCGACGATCAGAGCGTGGTGCATCGTGGGATGCCTTTCTGGTTGCCGGCCCGGCCGCCCGGCCATGCGGCCGGGCGGCGAGTCGTGTACGAACGGCTGGTCAGCCGGCAGAGACCGAGGCGGTACGGCGCTCCCGGGCGCGCTGCTCGATCTTGTCCCGGATGAGCTCCATCTGGACCTTGGAGTTGCGGTTGATGTTGTCGGTCATCCACGCGTCGTCGACGGGTGCGTCGGGCCGCATCGCGAATTCCTGGGACCAGCGCATCTTCGTACCGCCGGGGACCTCCGAGTACTCCCACCGGATGTTCATGTGCTGGAACGGGCCCGGCTCGACACGGCGGGCGCGGACCGTGCGTGCGGCGCGGTCGACGGTCCGCTCGGAGACCCAGCTCCAGACCTTGTCGTTCTCGTCGGGGTGCATGGTCAGGCGGAACGTCGTGCTGTCGCCGTTCCGTTCGATGACTTCGACCGCGGCGTACTCACTGAACAGCCGCGGCCAGTTCTCCAGATCATTCGTCACGTCCCACACGAGGTCCAGGGGGGCGGCGATGGTGATCTCGTTCTCGGTGTGTCCGGACACTTCAGGCTCCAGTCATGAGGGTGGTGTTGACGAGGTCGAGGAATTCCTCGGGGGTCTTGCAGCGGTCGGCATCGGCCGGCAGTGCCCTGCCGTGCCGGTTCTCCAGCACGCCCACGATGCCGAGAAGGCCGAGCGAGTCGAGGCCGAACTCGTCGAAGGCGGACCCGGGGCGCTTCTCCATGTCCCGCGGGTCGACGGTGAGTCCGGCGCCCTTCTTCATCAGGACGGCGAGTTCCGTGTAGGTCAGTCGATCGGTCATGAGGACTTCTCCTTACTCACACTTGGATGTCGGTGGGGCGCCGGAGCACCATCGCCGCGTTCGAGCCCATGAGCCCGCGGCTGAGCACGAGCGCCGTCCGCAGTTCCGCGGGGCGCGCCTGGCCAGTGACCACATCGAGGTCGTGGCACACGTCGAAGACGTTCGGGGTGGGCGGTATCAGCGCGTTCTCCATGGAGAGCACGGCGGCGGCCGCATCCAGCACCGGCGCACCGCAGTAGGCGCGTCCGATGCCGGTCTTGGGCGCCGTCACCGGTACCTGTCGGCCGTGCGCGCCGAGCGCGTCCGCGATCGCGAGCGCCTCGGCGCGGTCGGCCGCCGGTACGCCGAGGGCGTCCGCGAAGACGACGTCGATCTCGTCCGGCGAGCAGTCGGCCTCCCGCAGGGCGCCGATGATCGCCTGGGCGAGGCCCTCCCGGGACTCCTCCCACCGGGCCGCTCCGGTGAACGTGGCGGCGTGCCCGGCGACTTCGGCCCGGACACGGGCCCCGCGCCGACGGGCCGACTGCTCCTCCTCGACCACCAGCATGGCGCCGCCCTCGGCCGGCACGAAGCCGCAGGCGTCCGAGGTGAACGGCCGGTAGGCGCGGGCGGGGTCGTCACTGGTGCTCAGGTCCTCGTACCCGAGCTGGCAGACGACCGAGTAGGGAGCCAGCGGAGCCTCGGCCGCGCCGACCACCACCGCTTCGGTACCGCGGCGGATCGAACGGGCGGCATGCGCCAGCGCGTCCAGACCGCCCGCTTCGTCGCTGGCCACGACCGCGCACGGCCCCTTGAAGCCGCCACGGATCGAGATCTGGCCGGTGCTGGCTGCGTAGAACCAGGCGATGGACTGGTACGGACCCACGTAGGTGGATCCCTGTCCCCACAGCCGTTGGAGTTCCCGCTGGCCGAATTCGCCGCCACCGGACCCGGCAGCGGTCACCACACCGACGTCGAAGGGCGAATCCTCGTAGTCGGCGCGGCCCAGCCGGGCGTCGTCCAGCGCGATGTCCGCGGCGGCCATCGCGAAATGCGTGAACCGGTCGGTCTGGACGATGAAGCGCTCTTCGATCAGCTCCGCCGCCTCGAAGCCCCGCACCTCGCCCGCGACACGCAGCGGGAGCTGCTCGCACCCCTCGCGGGTGACCCGGTCGAGAACGCTGATCCCTTCGTGCGTCCTCTTCCAGAAGGCCTCGGTGTTGGTGCCGTTGGGGGCGACGACACCGATACCGGTGACTACGGTGCGCCGCGCTTTACGGGTTTTCATGGTGTCCTCCCACCTGTTCTCGTCAAGGCCACCGCGGATTGGAAGCCGCCGAACCCGCTACCGACCGAGAGGACGCTGCGCAGCTTCAGGGGACGTGCGGTGCGCGGCACGTAGTCGAGGTCGCACTCCGGGTCCGGGCTCTCGTAGTTCGCCGTCGGCGGCACCGTCTGGTGGACCAGGGCGAGTACGCAGGCGGCGATCTCGATGGCCCCGATCGCCCCCAGCGAGTGGCCGACCATGGACTTGATCGAGCTCATCGGTACGTCGTAGGCGTGCGCGCCCAGTGCCCGCTTCACGGCGGCCGTCTCGTGCCGGTCGTTCTGCTTGGTGCCCGAGCCGTGCGCGTTGACGTAGTCGATCTGCGAGCCGTCTATGCGGGAATGGTCGAGGGCCCGGTTGATCGCCTCGGCCATCTCCAGCCCTTCGGGGGTCAGCCCGGTCATGTGGTAGGCGTTGCCGAAAGTGGCATAGCCCGCGATCTCGCAGTACACGGTCGCGCCGCGGGCCCGGGCGTGCTCCAGCTCCTCCAGCACGAGCACCGCTCCGCCCTCGCCCATGACGAAGCCGTCGCGGCGGGAGTCGAACGGCCGGGAGGCGTGTTCGGGGTCGTCGTTGTTCGCCGAGGTGGCCTTGATCGCGTCGAAACACGCCACCGTGATCGGGGTGATCGGTGAGTCGGACGCCCCGGCGATGCAGACGTCGACGCGACCCTCCTCGATGGAGTGGAAGGCGTACCCGATCGCATCGAGACCGGAGGTACAGCCAGTGGAGACGGTCTGCACCGGGCCATGCGCGCCGACCTGTTCGGCCACCGCCGAGGCGAGGGAGCTGGGTGAGAAGGCCCGCTCCAGATGCGGACCGGCCGGCCGGTGGTCGACATCCCAGCGGGCGCCGCTGCCGCTGACGGCGACATAGTCGTGCTCCAGTCGGGTGGTGCCGCCGACCGCGGTGCCCAGCGACACACCCATCCGCCAGGGGTCCACCTTCTCCGGGTCGAGCCCCGCGTCACCGAGGGCCTCCCTGGCGGCAACCATCGCGAACTGGACGTACCGGTCCGACCTGGCCGCCTGGTCCGCGTCCAGTCCGTGCGCCGACGGGTCGAAGTCGCACTCGGCGGCGATGCGGGAGCGGAAACCGGCCGGGTCGAAGAGCGTGATGCCCCGGGTGGCGGTGCGTCCGTTCGCGAGGAGGTCCCAGAAGGCCGGTGCGCCGATGCCGCCGGGGGCCACGACGCCGACACCGGTGACCCCCACGCGGCGGGTCATGAGACGGCCTCCGTTCGTTCCGGCGGCGCGACGCCCTCGCCGGACTCCGTGTGCTCTGTGTCGACGTGGCCGAGTTCCGGGCGCGGGGCGAGGGGGCCGAGGTGGAAGACCATGCGTGCCTCGACGTCGCCCACGTTTCGGAATCGGTGGCGTACATGGGGAGGGATCAGCAGGCCCTGGTCGGGCCGCATCCGGTGCGGTTCACCGTCCAGATCCACCTCCAGGAGACCGTTCACGACGTACACGAACTCCTCGGAGTACGGGTGGTAGTGCTCGCCGATGCGGTCGCCGGGCTGAACGATGGCCAGCCCCATGAAACCGCTGGTGGCTCCCACCGCCGTCGGTGTGAGCATGGCGCGAAGGTCGCCTCCACGCCTGCGGTTGGGCTGCGTCTCGCTGAGGTCCACGATGCGTGGCCGGTGCATGGTCATGACTGCTTTCCTCCTGGCGCATTGCGCGTTGTGATGACGGGTTGAGCGAGAACCCCCCAGGGTGCGGATGCGCGGTTCAGGACTCCATGGCCTGCCGATCCGTGATCAGGGTCATCTCGGACTCCGTCAGGAAGTGCGGGATCCCCTGCTCGGTCGTGGGCACGGCATTCGCGCCGCCGTCGAGGAGGCGTCCGAGTCTGGCCACCTTGCCGGGGCCGTCGATGCCGACCACCTGGGCCGGCTGCGCGTCGATCGGTCCGGCCGCTTCGAGGAGGCGGACGACGACGTCGTCGCGTTGGAAGATGGTGCTGCTGTCGATGATGCTCGCCGGGTCGTCGGCCGCCTCCTCGTCGTGGCCGGCGAGCAGCCGGGCGAGTGCCATGCCGCAGCCCTCCTTGGCCTGGTAGAAGAGTGCGTGCCGACGGATGTCCTCGGCCTTGTGCCGGCCCGCGGTCACGTGGTGGACGGTCGGGAGCGCCGCTCGGGTGAAGAACATCCGGGCGGAGTCCGGGTCGCTGAGGTCCCGGTCCTGCTCCAGGTACGGGTTGATGGCCTCTTCGACGGCCCTGACCTCGGGCGCCCGGGCGACGTGCCGCAGGGCCGCGAGGAGGTCGCCCTCGACCTCGATCGCCCGTACGACGCGGTTTCCGTGCATGAAGAGCGAAGTGCGGCGCAGCCGGGTTACATCGTCAACACGAGCCTTCGGGGACTCGTAATCGGCCAGGATCTTCGCCACGATGTCCTCTGTGCCCGGCTTGACGGTGAAAGTGAGTGCGTGGCGCACCACCCCGTCGCCCACCCGGGGTGACGCCTGCAGTCGGCCCTTGGCCGCCTCGGATGCCGCCTCAAAGGCCTTGCCGGTCTCCCGCAGGACGCTGAAGCGCAGCGAACGGGTGTTGCGTACGCAGCTGTGCAGCGGCTGGACCGTCGCGACGTGCTCCTCGCTGTTCACCCAGGCGAGGAACGGCGGTGCGCTCTCCCACTCGCTGGTGATCAGCCACTGGGAGGGGTTCTCGATGGACTGGCACAGCTGGTCGCTGATGTGCCCGGGGACGGATGCCACCTGATTGCGCAGGTGCTCATACGCCTCCAGAAACTGCTTCTGGGCCCCGTCGTAGAGGTCCAGCAGCAGAACGACACGAAGCCTGGAACCGTCGAAGGCGGACTGGGAGATCCGTTCCGAGAGGGTGGCGGTCATCTTTCGATCTCCTTCGAGACGGTGTCGTGGTCAGGCCGGATGGCATGCCGTCAACCGTCGGTTGGCGAGTGGATTCGGAGCGGGGACTCTCCCGGCGGATGTGATCGTCCGCCCCCGTGACTGCGGGCATCGTCTCCGTGACCGATCGTGAAACGCTGGTCCGGGTGGCGCGAGATTTATGAACCGTTCAGGTGAGCGGCCGTCCGAACCGCTCCGAACAAGGGCATTGAACAATGCAACCGAACGGCCTCCGAGCTGGAGCAACTGATGAACGAGAACGTCGACATTCGCGTACCGGTCCTCATCGTGGGCGGCTCCTTGGTGGGCCTGTCCGCCTCACTCTTCCTCGGCCGGCTCGGAATCGAGCATCTGCTGGTCGAGAAGCATCGATCCACCTCGACACATCCTCGCGGACGCGGCAACAACGTGCGCACGATGGAGGTCTTCCGCACGGCGGGTGCCGAGCCGGGCATCCGGGAGGCGGCCTCGGTCCTCGCCGACAACCACGGCATTCTGCAAGCCGGCTCGCTCACCGGGGACGACCAGGAGTGGTTGTTCAAGGAGATCGACCCGGGTGGCGGACTCGCCCGTTTCAGCCCGGCCGGCTGGTGTCTGTGCAGCCAGAACGATCTTGAACCCGTGCTGGTGAGGCTGGCCCGTGAACAGGGCGGGGACCTGCGGTTCTCCACCGAGATGCAGAGCTTCGACCAGGACGGGTCGGGAGTGGAAGCGACACTCAAGAACCGGGAGACCGGAGAGCACATCAGTGTGCGCGCGGACTACCTCATCGCAGCCGACGGGCCGCGCAGCCCCATCCGTGAGCAGCTGCGCATCGACCGGACCGGGCCTGGTGACCTCTTCCACAACGTGAGCATCACCTTCCGCTCCCGGCAGCTCGCCGATGTTGTGGGGGACCGGCGCTTCATCGTCTGCTATCTGACCAACCCCACAGCGGACGGGGCCCTGTTGCCGGTGGACAACAAGAAGGAGTGGGTGTTCCACGCGCCGTGGCAGCCCCAACTGGGTGAGACTCTGGAGGACTTCACCGACGAGCGGTGTGCCGAGCACATCCGTACGGCGGTCGGCGCTGCGGACATCGACATCGAGATCACCGGCAAGGCCCCGTGGCACGCTGCGGAGCGGGTCGCGGAGCGGTACGCGTCCGGCAGGGTCTTCCTCGCCGGGGACTCGGCTCATGAGATGTCCCCGACCGGGGCGTTCGGCTCCAACACCGGCATTCAGGACGCGCACAACCTGGCCTGGAAGCTCGCCACGGTACTCAGGGGCGAGGCGGGCCCGGGTCTGCTGGACACGTACGAGGCGGAGCGACTGCCGGTGGCGCAGACGACTAGCGCGCGGGCCTCGGCGCGCTCCAGCGAGCACAGCCACCCGGGATACGCGGCGGCGCCGGGCGTGGGCGGTGGGAAGCAGGGCGGCATGCTCACCGTGGCACTGGGCTACCGCTATGTCCGCGGCGCCGTGCTGGGTGCCGATCCGCAGCAGCCCGTGGTGCCGCAGGGAATGCAGTTGAACGGTCAACCCGGCAGCCGTGCACCGCATCTGTGGGTCCGTCAGACCGGTGATCGCAAGTCCACTCTGGATCTGTACGAGCGCACGCTCGTGCTGCTCACCGATGGTGAGGACGTGACGTGGCGGCGGGCGGCGGCGCGGGTCGCCGCCCGCCTTTCGGTACGGCTCCAGGCGTACGGCATCGGCCCGGGCGCCGATCTGGAGCCGGAGAACGGGGCCGACTGGGCCGAGATCCACGGCACGACGCCCGAAGGCGCCGTGCTGGTGCGTCCCGACGGCTTCGTGGCCTGGCGGTCGACGGGTTCCGTGGCCGACGCCGAGGCCACCCTCCACGAGGTCCTGACCACCCTGCTGCACCGGACCTGACCCTGCCCGTGAGCGTCCGGGAAATGCGTCAGACCAGACCGAACGATCGCAACTCCGCGAGGAATTCGTCCGGCCGCTCGGTGTGGACGAGGTGTCCGGCCTCGATGGTGACGAAGCGGCCCCGGGGTATCCGTCCCGCCATCCAGGCCAGCCTGTCCTGGGCGATCTGGCTGGCGGGGC
This sequence comes from Streptomyces sp. NPDC037301, assembly GCF_055602785.1. Lineage (NCBI taxonomy): Bacteria > Bacillati > Actinomycetota > Actinomycetes > Kitasatosporales > Streptomycetaceae > Streptomyces > Streptomyces sp. NPDC037301. The sequence goes on along the minus strand of NZ_JBVJWD010000008.1, from coordinate 247,344 downwards.
CGCCGCCGATGACGAGGGTCGGGGCGGTGATCTCGCCGAGGCGTTCGCGACCGGCCGGGTCCGGTTCGTTCAGCTGGGCGTTGGTCGACGGCACCACGGACCAGTCGAAGTCCAGCTCCTCGTCGGGCCGTTCGACGGGGCCTCGCGGCGGGTCGAGCGGGAACGGCGGCGGGACCTCCTCCAGCACGAGCCGGCCGATCAGTCCGGGTTCCTGCTCGGCGAGCAGGTACGCGGCAGCGGCACCCATGGAGTGTCCGACCACCGTGGCGCCCGCCAGGTTGCGAGCCTCCAGAAAGGCGTGCAGATCGTCCCGGAACAGCTCGAAGGAGTAGCGGCCGGGCCAGTCGCTGAGGCCGTGCCCGCGGAAGTCGAATGCGTACACCCGGTGTTCGTCGGCCAGGCATTCGGCGATCTCGGTCCAGGTCCTGCTGTCGCCGCCGCGACCGTGGACGAGCACGACGGGCGGCGCCGACGGATCCCCCCATACCCGGTAGGCGAGCCGTGTGCCACCGGCCTGCACGCTGAGCACTTCCGGATCGAGGAAGGCGTTTACCGTACGGACGAAGGCACCCGGATCGTCCAGCCAGGGGAAGTGCGCGGCGCCACGCTGCACGACGAACTCGGCGTTCGGGAAGAGTGCCACCAGTTCGGCGGCGCGGTCGGGCGTCGGCCCTCCGTCGTACTCCCCCGCGAGGACGAGCACGGGTGCGGTCACGTGCTCCAGCGCGGCGGCGGTGGCGGCCGGATCGAAGACACCGTCCTGGTAATAGGTCTGTGCGGCCTCGGAGTTGGTCTGTCCCGGTGCGGCGGCGGCATGGGCCCTGGCCGTGTCGTCCCATCGTCCATAGCCGAACGGCTCTATGACGGAGCGGACTTCACTCATCTCGCGCCCCGACCAGACCGTCTCCAGCGCGGCCAGTCCAGCCACGTACCACGGTTCGTCCTGGCGCAGTTCACTGGCATCGCGCCAGTCCTGGTCGGTGACGTCGATGCCGACGGCCCGGGTACCCGGTGTGATGAGCGTGAGCGTACGCAGCCGCTTCGGGTGCCGGGCGGCATAGAGTTCGGCCAGGTTGGCGGACGCGGAGTGGGCAAGCAGGTCGATGTGTTCGTGGCCGAGGTGTTCGCGTAGGGCCTCGACGTCGCCGACCAGGCGGTCGCAGCGGTACGTCGACGGGTCGTCCGGTACCGCGGAGTCCCCGGTGCCGCGCAGATCGAGCACCACGAGCTGCCGGTGGGCCGAGAGTCCGCCGAGGTCACCCAGGTACGCGCCGGCACGCATCGGTCCACCGGGCAGACAGATGAGCGGTGCGCCCGATCCCAGGAGGCGGTAGGCGAGTTCGGTCCCGTCGTATGCGTGGAAGATCGGCATGTACGCCATCCAAACAGGGCCGGCCGGACGACGCAGCCGTGTTCGGTGTGAGCGTATCCGCGAGAGGTGGCGCAGGCGCAGCGTGGCGACAGCGATGAAGGGGCCGGACGCAATTGAGCTGTGTCGCCCCTCTTGCCATGGGGCGGAACATCCTGAATTACTGCTACCGAAAGATCGACCGAATGATCGGTCGTCTGCACGGAAGAGGGAGATCCGGATGACGGCTCTGCTGGACGCGGCGGAACGACTGGGCCGCGACGAACTGGAGGCACTCCAGCTGGAGCGGTTGCGGGCCACGCTGCACCACGTGTACGAGAACGTCGGCCACTACCGGGCCGCGTTCGACAAGGCCGGGCTGCATCCGGACGACTGCCGTACGCTCGCCGATCTCGCCCGCTTCCCCTTCACGACCAAGGCGGATCTGCGGGACAACTACCCCTTCGGCATGTTCGCCGTCCCCGAGGACCGCGTACGGAGGATCCATGCGTCCAGCGGGACGACGGGCCGTCCCACCGTCGTCGGTTACACCCGGCGGGACCTGGACACCTGGGCGGACGTGGTCGCCCGCTCGATCCGGGCCGCCGGCGGCCGTCCCGGGCACAAGGTCCATGTGGCTTACGGATACGGGCTGTTCACCGGCGGGCTGGGGGCGCACTACGGGGCGGAACGGCTCGGCTGTACGGTCATCCCGGCGTCCGGGGGCATGACGGCCCGCCAGGTCCAGCTGATCCAGGACTTCCGGCCCGAGATCATCATGGTGACGCCGTCGTACATGCTGACGCTCCTCGACGAGTTCGAGCGGCAGGGCGTCGATCCGCGGACGACCTCCCTGAAGGTCGGGATCTTCGGTGCCGAGCCGTGGACGGAGGAGATGCGGCGCGAGATCGAGGAGCGGTTCGCGATCGACGCGGTCGACATCTACGGTCTTTCGGAGGTGATGGGGCCCGGTGTCGCGCAGGAGTGCGTGGAGACCAAGGACGGGCTGCACATCTGGGAGGACCACTTCTATCCGGAGGTCGTCGACCCGTTCACCGGCGAGGTGCTGCCTCCGGGTGAGGAGGGCGAGCTGGTCTTCACCTCGCTGACCAAGGAGGCCATGCCGGTGATCCGCTATCGGACAAGGGATCTGACCCGGTTGCTGCCGGGCACGGCGCGGGTGTTCCGGCGGATGGAGAAGGTGACCGGGCGCAGCGACGATCTGTTGATCCTGCGCGGGGTGAATCTCTTCCCGACCCAGATCGAGGAGATCGTGCTGCGCACGCCGGGGGTGGCGCCGCACTTCCAGTTGCGGCTGACCCGTGAGGGCCGCCTCGACGCACTGACCGTGCGGGCGGAGGCACGGGCCGAGGCCACACCGGAGCAGCGGATGGCCGCCGCGGAGTCGATCACGGCGGCCGTCAAGGACGGGATCGGGGTGTCGGTCGGGGTCGAGATCGTCGATCCCGAGACGCTGGAGAGGTCGGTCGGCAAATTCAGGCGGATCGTGGACGAGCGCGGGGGGCGTTAGGCCATCCCCTTCGGACCTTTCCGGGCTCGTGCGGCCGTTCGCTCCTGTCGTGTTTGAGCCCCGTGGCCCGGAAAAGCGGGTCCGGGCCCGGCGGGGGAACCGGAACCGGGGTCAGGAGCCTGCAGTTGCGGGCTTCTCAGCCTCCGAACCGGCGATGGTGCAGGTGAGCTCGCCGTCCCGGGCGTCACGGACGACTGTGTCGCCGGGGTTGAGCGTCCCGTCGAGGAGCATGTTCGACAGCCGGTTGTCCAGCTCGGACTGAATCGTGCGGCGCAACGGCCGGGCTCCGAACTCGGGCTGGTAGCCGAGGTTGGCCAGCAACTCCTTGGCCGTCTCGGTGACTTCCAGATTGATCTTCTGCACCTGCAGTCTGCGCCGGCTGCGCTCCAGCAGCAGGTCGACGATCCGGATCAGGTCCTTGCGGGTCAGGGCGTGGAAGACGACGGTCTCATCGATCCTGTTGAGGAATTCGGGCCGGAAACGCGCCCGCAGCTCGGCCATGAGGTCGTCCCTGATCTCGTCCACCGAGCCCGAGTGGTCCAGGATGTGCTTCGACGCGATGTTGCTGGTCATGATGATCACGGTGTTGCGGAAGTCGACCGTGCGGCCCTGCGCGACCGTGAGCCGCCCGTCGTCCATGACCTGGAGCAGCAGATTGAAGATGTCCGGGTGGGCCTTCTCCACCTCGTCGAAGAGCAGGACGCTGCAGGGCTTGCGGCGTGCCGCCTCGGTGAGCTGCCCGGCCTCCTCGTAGCCCACGTATCCGGGCGGGGAACCGACGAGCCGGGAGACAGTGTGCTTCTCCTGGAACTCACTCATGTCGAAGCGGACCATCCGGTCCTCCTCGCCGAACAGCAACTCCGCGATTGCGTCTTGCCGACGCCGGTGGGGCCGAGGAAGAGGAAGCTGCCGGTGGGACGGCCGGGGTCACCCATGCCCGCCCGGCCACGACGCACGGCCTGGGCCACGGCGGTGACCGCCTCGTCCTGGCCGATCACGCGCTTGTGGAGCGCCTCTTCGAGCTTCATCAGCCGCTCGCGCTCGGTCTCGGTGAGCTGTGAGACGGGGATACCGGTGCGCCTGGACAGCACTTCGGCAATGTCCTCGGCAGTGACGTCGCCGACCTCGGCCCGTTCCCCGCCGAGATCGACGAGCCGGCGCTCCGTCTCCTGGATGAGCGATCTGAGCTCGGCCGCGCGCTCGAAGTCCTCGTTGCTGACCGCTTGGTCCTTCTCCCGGTTCAGCATGGTGAGCCGGTCCTCAAGCTCGGCGGCCTCGGTGTTGCCGCCCACACCGCGCAGCGCCACCCGCGCCCCCGCCTGGTCGATGAGGTCGATGACCTTGTCGGGCAGGAAACGGTCGGTGACGTAGCGGTCGGACAGCACGGCTGCGGCGTCGATGGCCTCGTCGGTGATGCGCACCTGGTGATGCGCCTCGTACGAGTCGCACAACCCACGCAGGATCTCGACGGTCCCGTCCACGGTCGGCTCGCGCACCAACACGGGCTGGAAGCGGCGTTCGAGGGCGGCGCCCACCTGTCCTGCAGGGCCTTGGGCACATCACCGGAGACGATCCGCTGTGCCAGCCCCTCCACGATGGCGGTCTTGCCGACGACGGGATCGCCGATGAGCACGGGATTGTTCCTGGACCGGCGGGAGAGGATCTCCACGGTCTGCTCGATCTCGTCGGCCCGGCCGACCACAGGATCGAGCCGCCCGCTGCGGGCCTCCTCCGTCAGGGACGGGCCCTCATGCGACCGGAGGGAATCAGGCAGGCTCAGCGGCCCTGCGCGAACCGGTCGCGCAGCTCCCGCTTGAGGATCTTGCCGCTCGCATTGCGCGGCAGTTCCTCCACGAAGAGGACCTTCTTCGGGGCCTTGAAATGAGCGAGCCGCTCACGGGCGTGGTCGATGAGTTCGGACTGTGTCGCTTCATCGTGCAGGACGACCACGGCGGTGACGGCCTCGATCCAGCGGTCGTCGGGCAGCCCGACGACCGCGACCTCGGCAACGGCGGGATGGGTGTAGAGGGCGTCCTCGACCTGACGGGAGGCGACGAGGACACCGCCGGAATTTATGACGTCCTTCAGCCGGTCGACGACCGTGAAGAAGCCCTCCGCGTCACGCACGGCGAGGTCGCCGGAGTGGAACCAGCCGTCGCGGAAGGCTTCCGCGGTCTCCTCGGGCTTGTCCCAGTAGCCCTCGCACAACTGGGGAGAGCGGTAGACCACTTCACCGGCCGTGCCGTCGGGGACCTCCTTGCCGTCCTCGTCCACGACCCGGGCCTCGACGAAGAGGACGGGCCTGCCGCAGGAGTCCATCCGGCCCTCGTGCTCGTCCGGTCCGAGGACGGTGGCGAGCGGGCCGATCTCGCTCTGACCGAAGCAGTTGTAGAAGGCGAGCGCGGGCAGCCGGTCGCGGAGCCGTTCCAGTACGGGTACGGGCATGATCGACGCGCCGTAGTACGCCTTGCGCAGCCCGCCGAGTTCGCGCGTGGTGAAGCCGGGGTGCTGGGAGATGCCGATCCACACGGTCGGCGGGGCGAAGACGCTGTCGGCCTGCCCCGCCTCGACGAGGTCGAAGATCCGGTTCACATCGGGTGCGTCGAGGATGATGTTCTCTGCACCGACCGCGAGGTAGGGCAGCAGGAACACATGCATCTGCGCGGAGTGGTAGAGCGGCAGTGAGTGGACCGGCCGGTCGGTGGCGCGCAGATCGAGCGCGGTGATCGCGCTGACGTACTCGTGGACGAGCGCGCCGTGGGTCATCATCGCGCCCTTGGGGAGTGCGGTGGTGCCCGAGGTGTAGAGCAGCTGGACGAGGTCTCCCGCGGCCGGTTCGCGCTCCGGGGTGAAGGGACGCGGGGTGGTGGTGGCATCGAGGAGGGAGTCCGGCGCGTCGCGCAGCGCGCGTACGGAGAACGTGGCCGGAATCCGGTCGGCGAGGTCCGCGTCGGTGAGGACGAGCGCGCTGCCGGACTGGTCGAGGATGTACGTGAGGTCGTCACCGGTGAGGTTCTGGTTGACCGGCACATGGACCAGGCCCGCGCGGGCACAGGCGAGGTAGCCGATCAGATACGCGTCGGAGTTGTGCGCGTAGGAAGCGACCCGGTCGCCGGGATGCAGCCCGTGCTCGCCGGTGAGGACCGCCGCCGCGGTACTGACCGCCGTGTCGAGTTCCGCGTAGGTCCAGGACCTCTCCGCGTACCGCAGGGCGGTGCTCGCGGGGGTACGCCGGGCGCTGCGGGCCAGGACACCGTCGACTGTGCTGCTCCGTACACCTGTCATGGCGTGATCCTGTGCGGCCGGAACCCGGTGGTCAAGGGGTCGGATACCGGTCGGGATGTCGACAGGGGTGCGAGGGTGCCGGCTGAGTTGGCGCATGGCGACTCGAACCCTCGGGTAACCGCCTTTCGCGCACGCACAGTCGGAAGGACCGTTGCCTCTCCGTAACCGTCTCGGACTTCTTGCGATATCCGGTCTCGCGCCGTTCACCGTGCCGGCATCGCTGCCGCCCGCCGCGGCCGACGGCTCGCGCACACAGCGTCCGTCGGGCGGTGGACTGTCCGCCGTGATCGGGTGCACCGAGTACGGCATCCCGCACATCGTGGCGAAGGACTACGCGGACCTGGGGTTCGGCAATGGCTGGGCACAGGCCGCCGACCAGGTGTGCACGCTCGCCGACGGCTTCGTGACCCTGCGCGGCGGGCGGTCCGGGTACTTCGGTCCGGACGCGGCTGCGGACGGATCGCTCTCGTCCGCGACGAAGAACCTCTCCAGCGGTCTCTCCTTCCGCGGAGTCCGCGAGAGTCACACCGTGGAGAAGCTGCTGAAGGTACCGGCACCGGCGGGTCGGAGCCGCGACGTCAAGGAGCTTGAGCGCGGCTGGGCAGCCGGGTACAACGGTCCTGCGCAACGGGAAGCGCATCCCGCTCGGCGGTGGTACGGAGTCCCTCGGCATCTGGAACAGGACCGAGCCGGTGTGGGGCGCCAGCCAAGTCCTGTACGGACGCGGCCGGGTCCGGTTTCATCCAGGCAGTCGGCTCCACCGGGTCCAGGTGCCCGGTGGTACGCACCCTGCTCACGTACTCCCAGTCCTCCAGCCCGAATTCGCCATACTACAGCGACCGGACCGAGCTGTACTCGGGTGAGCGGTGGGTGACGTCGCGATTCTGCGAGAAGGACAATCTGCGCTCGCCCGCGCTGCGGGTGGCACGGGTGCACGAACGACGGTGGTCCGTGGGACGCGATCGGTCCTTGTCCACCCGTGGGGCGGTCGGGGGCCGATCGCGAGCGGGCCCATATGGGCGGTGCCGGGGCCGAGTTGGCGCTGTCCGGAGGAGGTGCGGTTCACTCACGCACTGCGGGCGCGAGTGGCGAGCAGGGTCGCCAGGACGCACGGCGCGAGCAGCAGCCCGAAGGCGGCGCGGTAGCCGACGAATTCGGTCGAGTCCGCGCCCACACAGGCGTTGAACAAGGCGGAAGAGACGCCCAGAACCGTTATCTGGCCCAGGTTCTGACTGGTCTGCATCGCGCTGCTGGCATAACCTTGTCGGCCGGACGGGGCGTGGGAGAGCGACAGCACGGTGAGCGAAGGAGCGAGCAGACCCATGCCGACGGCCGCGACGACCATCGCCGATGCGGCAAGGGACGCGGGCATCGCGGGAAGCGTCCCCACGGCGGCAACCACGACCGCCGCCGCCAGCACCAGCTCACCGGCCACGACCAGGCGGTGCCGGGGGACGCGCTCCAGCAGGCGGCTCTGTATCCACGAGGAGGCGGCCCAGGCCACGGCAGCCCCCGTGAAGGCCAGGCCCGTGACCACGGGGGCCACGTCCCGGCTGGTGACCAGCATCAGCGGCACGAGCGCCTCCAGTGTGAAGAACACTCCTGAACTCAGCCCGCGCAGCAGCACCGTGGCCGGCAGGCCGCGCACGGCACACCAAGTACCCGGCGGCAGCAGCCGCGGCGCGAACACCACCAGCAGGGCGAGCCCTCCCACCGCGAAGAGCAGGTGGCGCAGGTCCCAGCCAGAGGCGCCGTACTGCCCCAGCGCCGCGCCCACGCTCACCGCTGTCGCGACCATCAGCGCAGGGCGCGGCGGTCTGTCTCCCGACTCTGCGGGCGCGGCCGGCCGGGAGCGGCCGCGCAGCACGGCCACCACGGCCAGCGCCGGCAGCACGGTCAGGGCGGCCAGGCCGTAGAACACCGCGCGCCAGGACCACCATTCGGCAACCAGCCCGGCCAGCGGGGGGCCGACCAGCGACGGAATGATCCAGCAGGCACTCATCAGCGCCAGAGCACGCGACCGAAGCCGGTCGGGGTAGGCCTGGCCGATGGCGGCATTGATCGACACAGCGACCATCCCGCCCGCCAATCCGTCCAGGAAGCGCCCGGCCGCCAGTTGCCAGATCGAGGTGCTGGCGGCCGAGACGAGCAGGGTGACCACGGCCAGCACCATGCCCGCCGCCAGCGGACGTTGCGCCCCGGCACGGTCCGCCCAATGACCGCCCAGTACCCCGCCCAGCAGACTCGCCGCCACGAAGCATCCCGCCACCAGCGGGAAGAGCGACACCCCGTCCAGGTCCCGTGCGGCCGTCGGCAGTGTGGGGACCACGGCCAGCGCGGCAAGCCCGGTCAGGAACATCACCGCGGCGAAACCGGAGGTGGCGGCCGCGTGCGTTCGGGAGAACAGTCCCTCGGCCATCTCGGAATGCGCCGACGGACGATCGGCCATCGCCGCAGGCGAGCCACTCGATGAACGCTTGTGGGAATCGGTCACGAGCGCACAAGGTATGTGGAGTGCACGAGGACATGCCACTCGTTTTCGGGCTGCCGCCGCCCCGGGCACGGACCGACGACGCATCAGGGCCCTCAACCTCATGCGGCAGCATCCGGCCGACAGGCCCGCGGCCTCTGCTTCGCCGAGCCGGCGCGTACAGCGTTGCCCCGCGGTTCGGAGCTGACCACAGGTTACGCGGAGGCGTAAGGAACGGCGGAGCCCAGGACGTCGAGGCTGTCAAGGGGGTGGTCCTGATGGGTGACCAACGTGGTCAGGACGTCGGCCCAAAGCGCGACAAGCAGGTTCAGGCGGGACTGTCGCACCAGGTTTCGTGGTGCCTCGGCACGCAGCCGGTAACGCCCTTCGGCACCGCTCAGCGAGCAGTGGACCGCGTCTGCGACCAGGTAGGTCCACGACTGGAGGAGCCAGCCGTCCGGTACCGCAGGCGGACCCGAGCAGTCGAACACGAATGCCGGGCGGGGCCGCGTGGGGTGGCCCCGGGGGTGGCGGTGCTCCTGGCGCCGGCGGGCCAGGACCTCCGCCACCGTGACGGACGGGCCGAGATCGAGTGAGTCCGCGACGAGACACGACCGTGACCAGGCCGCCGTACTGTCCACTCCGGCGCAGCCGTTGTCGATGAGAACCGCGAGGCCGGCGCTCGGGCGCATGTCCGGGGCACGGAGCATGACATGCAGGGCGAGGTGGGCGGCTGCGGCGGGTGAGCGGATGACCGCGTGCTCGAAGAGCTCGGACGGGAGACGGTACGCAGCCGACACCGCGGGCTCAGGGGGCGGAATGCAGGGAATCAGGGCGTTGCTGTCGCTCACCCCGGCAGGAGGTGTCGGCGAGGTGTGCCGGAGTCGGTCCTGCGGGCCACCCGGCAGCCTTTGGGCGATGTCCGCCAACAGGCGTGTGATCGCCGCCGGGCCCGCCGTGTCGACGCTGCCGACGATGCGCAGTTCCGGGCCGTCCCAGTCCACGCTGACCTCGGCTCGCAGGCCGCTCGCCGCCAGCCCCCAGTCTCCGGAGGTGGTGCGGTACCACCGGGCCGTTGCCGACGTGCCTGGGGGTGCGGGTGGAGCGTGCACGGCTCCCAGGGCTTCTCGGACCGCGTCGCGCAGGTCGGCGGGTCCTGCGGCGGGTATGTGTACCCGGGCCTCCAAGGAGCGGGGGTTTCCCGGAGGTGTGCCGGTGTCGGTCATGGGCGGTGCTCCTCGGTGTGAGGCGGTCGTCTCATCGGTGTCGGACAGTGATGTCGCTGCCATGACCCACCGGGTCCCCGACGTGGATCGGGCCGCCTTGGACGATTTCGGCGCGCAGACCCCCTCGGTGGAGGAGACCGCGCACGAGGCCGGGCTCGGTCAGCCGTTCGAGACGGACACAGGGTTCGCTCAGCCGAAGTCCACGGAGCGTGGCCCCGCCGACTTGAAACTCGGTTCCCACCAGCGGGTTGAGCCGTATGCCTTGGCATACGACGTTGCGCCTGCACTGCGCGGGGGACAGCTCGATGCCGGTGTCTTGGGCAAGTGCCTCCAGGGCTTCGAGCTCGATCAGGGTGACGTCGCAGACGCCGGTCGCACGGCTGGTACCCCGCTGCCCGGGACGCGGCCCGGCCCCTGCCCAGTAGTTGCGGTCGCCCTCCAGGCCGCGTCCCGCGACGGCGCGGGCCAGCGTGACAACAAACGTGGGGGCACCTGCGGCAGGAGCCAGATGCATGGAGACGACCCGTCCGTGCTCCACGATGTGACCTCCTTCTTACTACGGAGTGTGCTTCGGCACGCTCGGAGCCGACGGGGACAGGAAGTTGTCGTGTATCGCCTGAAGCGAGCGGAAGCGGTCCACGTCCAGTTCTTCCAAGGGGAGCTCGCGGCCGACGAGGTCTTCCAGCAGCAGGATGAACTCCATGAAACCGAGGGAGTCGATGATCCGGTTCTCGATCAGGTCGAGATCGGCCGGGATCACCCCGGCCTCCGGATTCCTGGCCCGCAACCAGTCGGTCACCGGTTTGAGCGCGTCTTCCATGATCCACCTTCCGTGGATGTGCCGCGGGACTGGCCGGCCGCCTCATAGGTGCGGCGGAACTGTTCGACGAGGACGGCGGCCGGGTGCTGTCCGGCGACCCTGGAACAGGATCGGCCGCAGTACATGGCCATCTCCTCGATACGGCCCACCGTTGCGGCCACCGGGACGGCCGCGCTGTAGCGGGGGACGGGCAGCCGTCTGCCCCCCGCCCCGGTCGTCGCGATGAAAGTCGCAGGGTGCCGGGGCGCCTGCCCCGTCAGGGAGTTCCGCAGTACGCGGTGCGGCCGGGCGGGCCAGCCGATGTCGAATCGTGTGGTGACGACGGTGTCGTCCGCCGACGCGTCGACCACACGCTGTTTGTAGTAGGGATGGGCGGCGGACTCCACCGTGGGGATGAAGAGAGTTCCGGCCATGGCCCCGTCCGCGCCCTGCGTCAGGACCCGCACCAGATCAGTACCGCTCGCGACGCCACCCGCCACCGCCAGCACGGCGTCGGGGTACCGGGCGCGTGCCTCATGCAGCAAGCGCGCCGCGGGCAGTTCACCGAGAAGGTGCCCGCCTGCCTCGGTGCCCTGGAGGACAAGGACCCCCGCTCCCAGCCGGAGGGCCGCGTCCACGTCGTGGAGCGTGCCGACCTGGATCACCAGAACACGGCCCGACCGTACGACGTCGTGCGCCGCGTCGGCGTCCGGTAGTCCGAAGCTGGTGACGAAGGCATGCCCGGGCAGCTGGTCCAGAGCAGCGCGGAGCTGGGCCCGGCAGAGAGCGGGGCCGGTCACCTCGGGAATGACGTTCACGCCGAAGGGGCGGGATGTCGAGGTGATGACGGCTCGTACCAGTTCACGTACCCGTTCCGGAGGCTTCTTGTAGAGCGCCAGGGCTCCCCCCGCCCCGGCCCGGGAGACCGCGGCGCACAATTCGGGCCCCGCGATGCCTCCCATACCTGCCTGAAGCAGCGGGAGGTCGATGCCGAGGGCGAACTGAAGCCGGTTCATTCCCCTTCTCCGGCCTTCCGTACGGCCTCGGCGGCGGCGCGGAGGTCGCCCTCGAAGCGTTCGTTCAGTACATGCACCCAGCGTTCCAGCCCGAACGCGACACAGCCGGTGAACGCGGGCCCTTCCGCGTAGGCGATGGAGCGGCGTTCCCCGAAGAAGTTGCGGTGGTTGTTCATCGAGGCCACGGCGGTGCCGTCGGTGTGCACGTATTCGTCCTTGACCGGCGCGAGCAGTTGCATGACGGTGCGCGCGCCCTCCTTTTCGAAGAAGGGATCGGTCGCCGGCTGCCGGGAGAGGGTGAGGCCGAGGTCTGCGGCGAAGGCGGCGAGCTGTGCATGGTGGTATTCGAGGTGGTCGCGGACCTGCTCGGCGGAGCCGATGCAGATGATCTCCCGCATGGTGAAGCCCCAGAGCCTGCGCAGTCCGTCGTAGTGGTCTTCGTGACGGAAGCATTGGGCGACCGTACTCACCCGCAGGGGGGTTTCCGTCGTGGTTCCGGAGAAGTGCAGAAAGCAGCCGTAGCAGGCGGCGGAGGGCAACAGGTGGTCGGCGTCCGCGAGGTCCCGCGCGGGCACGGGACCGTCGGCGGCACTGCGGCTGTGGGCGTCGAGTCGGTCGGGCCGGATGCGGGAGACGGGGCTGCCCAGGTGCGGGAAGTTGCGGAAGTAATCGAGGGTGCGGAGGTCGTCGGCGCTGAGCAGGGGCGGGAACGTCATCCGCGTGGCTCCCGCCCGGGTCCCCCAGTCCGTGAACACATCGTCCAGGGCGTGCAGCAGTACGGTCGCGGGCTCTCCGAAGGAAGCGAGACCGTCGCGCACGGTCCACGGGCCGGTGCGGGCTGCGGAGTCAGTACCCGGCATCGAGTACTCCGATCCGGGTGAGGAAGTCCGTGGTCTTGCGCAGCACCCGGGCATGGGCGGCCTGCCGGGCGGGGTGGGCGAGCAGTCGCTGTCGGAGCGCGTATCCGTCCGCGATGCCCGCGTCGCGGTAGACCGCGGGGTTGTAGAACGACTCCATGCTCGTGGCGATGTAGCGGCCGACGTAGGCGCTGGTCTCGCGCCGGGTCCGTTCATCGATGCCGGCCGCCAGGAGCCGGTCCCAGAGCAGCTGCACCAGTCGTCGCCCGAAGGCGATGTGGCGGGATTCGTCCTGGTGGTGGAGGCGGTTGATGTGGCGGATGGTCGTGTGCAGCCGTTCGTCGGCCGCGAGTCGGACGTTGTAGTGGTCGACTATCTGCTCGAAGACCAGAATGCGGACGAACACCAGGAAGTTCTCGATCGCCGCGTCCCTTGGGGTTTCAGGCAGTTTCAGCTTCTTGTCCGGGTAGATCTTGTCGGCGTACTTGAGGCAGAACGTGGCGAAGAACCACATGTGGTCGTTCTCCTCGCCGATGAAGTGGTGGAAGAACTCCGAGGGTGTCTCGAAGCCGGGCTTGTGGATCCGCCGCATGACCTCGATGAGCAACTCCCTGATGCCGTGCACGTTCAGGCTGTAGAAGTGGACGCTCTCCCAGCGGCTCAGAGCGTGCAGTTGCTCCGGGGTCAGGGTCTGCATCGTTTCGGTGCCGTGGACCGTCAGCAGTTCCGGAGACATCCAGAAGTCGTCGGTGGGAATCGCCTTGGGCCAGTCGAAGGTGGTGTACGGGTTGTAGTAGTCCGCAGTCGCTTTGTCGGAGAGCCGGTCCAGGAGCGCACGGAACTCGGCGGTGTCGTCGGGAACGGGTGGGCACACGTCGTGTTCCTGTCGGGTCAGGCCCTCCACCGGATCCCCTCCAGCAGCGCCTTGTGGAGTTCGGGGTTGGAGGCGGCCACGCAGGAGCGCTGGTTGTCGACGCTCAGGTCGGTCAGCGCGGTGTTCCCGAGCGGCTCGCCGTAGCCGTCGGTGATGACGGCGCCGGCCTTCTCGGCGAGAAAGACCGCAGCGGCGATGTCGTAGGGGAACAGATGGAGCACGCGTCCGTTGCCGACCCGCTCGAACTCGGGGAGGAGCCCGGGGTCGTCGCGCAGCAGCCGGTTGCCGATGTCGACGTACGCGTCGAGCTGACCGGTGAGCAGGCGGGAGATGGAGTACGTGGCGCTGTTGAAGACGAACACGCCACCGGTGTTCGCGGAGCGGTCGATGAGGTGGCCGTATGCGCCGGTCATCAGATGTGCGGGGTGGCCGTTGAATTCGAGGGACCAGAACATGCGGGAGAGGTCGGTGGTCGTGGTCAGGGACGGTACGGGGTGCGCATAGCCGTGGGCGGTCACCGCGTCCGCGCCGCGCTCCCCGTAGAGGTAGGCCCCTGTCCTCATCTCCATGAGCAGTGCGTGTTCCACATCCGCGATGCGGGGGCGGTCGGACATCCGGGCGACTGCCACGGAGACGGTGGCCGATTCGAGTCCGGCGACGGCGGGCCTGGTGCCGTCGATGGGGTCCACGACGAGCAGGTACTCGGGTGCGGCGCCGTGGAGTTGCAGTCCACGGTCCTCGGAGTAGACGGCGACCGGTATGCCGCCGTCGACGACGTGCTTCCAGACGGCGGCCTCCGCGACGTCGTCGAGGCCGAACTGCGCGTCGCCACCGGGTGAATGGCCTCGCACGAGCCGGCTGTCGAGCCGGTTCTGCGCGGCCAGTACCTCGTCGCGCACCGATGAGGCGAGCTGTACGACGTAGTCCTTCATGCTGTCTCCGTGGTGAAGAGTGCGTCGAGCCGGTCGCAGAGCAGGTCGGCTTCGGCTCGGGTGATGATGAGCGGCGGCCGGATCTTGATGACGTTGCCCCGGCCGTAGCGTGAGGTCCGCAGGATCAGCCCGTGTTCCATCCCACGCCGTGCCAGAGCCTGTGCCCGGTCGCTGTGGGGGCGGCCGTCCTCGTCACCGATTTCGATGCCGATCATCAGACCGAGGCCGCGCACGTCCACGATGGACGGGTGCGCCGTGGCGAGCCTCCGCAGCCGGTCCATGATGTGGGCGCCCACCGCTCGTACGTTCTCCAGGAAGCCGGGGCGGCCGATGACATCGAGGGTCGTCGCCGCTGCTGCAGCCGCCAGGATGTTGCCGCCGTAGGTGAACGAGTGGTGGTCGCTGCCGAGCCCGGACATCCGTTCGTCGGCGATGATGGCGGCGACCTGCGCGCCGGAGCCGCCCAGCCCCTTGCCGGTGGTCAGGATGTCGGGGCGCACGCCGTAGTGCTCGGCTGCGAACATCCGGCCGACCCGGCCGATGCCCGTCTGTATCTCGTCGAAGATCAGCGCGATGCCCCGCTCGTCGCAGAGGGAGCGCAGCGCGGCGAGATATCCGTCGGGCGGCACTATGTTCCCGCCGCTGCCCGAGATCGGTTCCACGACGACACAGGCGACGCTGCCCGAACTGGCGTGGTCGAGGAAGTCGTTGACTCGCTCGACACAGAGCAGTCCACAGCTGTCGGGTGTCTGCCGGTAGAAGCAGCGCAGGCAGTAGGGGTCGGGGACCTGGACCACGCCGGGCATCAGATGCGGGAAGGGCGCCTTGCGGAAGGACTCACCCGACATGGTGGTCGTCATCATGGTCTGGCCGTGATGACTGCGGAAGAGGGTGATGACATCGCGCCGCCCGGTGCTGATCTGGGCCATCTTGACCGCGCCCTCGTTGGCGGTGGACCCGCCCGAAACCTTGAGGTGCACCTTGGTGAGGTTCTCGGGACTGACCTCGACCAGGCGTCGCACCAGGTCGTTGACCGGCTTGGTCTGGAAGGTCGACGTCGCGTGTACCAGCCGTTCGACCTGGTCGCGCATCGCCTTGACCACTTCGGGGTGACTGTAGCCGAGGCTGAGATTGAAGGTGCCGGACGCGCAGTCGATGTATTGATTCCCGTCCGCGTCGTACAGATAGATCCCTTCACCGTGATCCATCAGGTAGTCGCTGACCGGGTAGTAGATCAATTCTTGGGCGTGCGTCAAGTCGACCATGTGTCTCCTGCTGCTCACGACGTGGAATTTCGACGTGCCCGGCAAGTGCCCTTTGGCGGGGGCCGTTCCATCCGCACGGAACAGCCCCCGCGAATCACGGTTTCCCGTGCGGAGAGAATCCCGGCGCTGGAATTTCAGATGTCCAGCACGAAGGTGAACGCGGCATCCCAGCCGTCCTCGGTCCGACGGACATCCATCAGACACTCCGGCCGGAAATACTTGTCCAGGTGATTGCGCCGTTCGTCCGGGAAGTACAGCATCGTGGTCAGTACCTCACCGCCCGGGGGCTGCACCTTGACGTGCACGTGGCGCGTGCGGCCCGGGTACACGGCGGGCAGCACCGTCTCCAGCCGCCAGTTCCCGTCGCTGTCGGCGAACAGGTGGCCCCGGAGCCGGAACCCCTCCTCGTCGTAGACGCCCTCGTCCCCGACCTGCCAGAAGTCGAGGAGCGCGCCGCCGACGGGCTTGCCTTCAGGGGTGACGATGCTGCCGTGGAGCAGCAGGGGTGTGCCGCCCTCCACATCGCCTCTGAAGTCGGGCTTGTGCGGGGTGTCGGGCTTGTAGAAGGGCCCTTCCTTCTGCTCCGGAGTGGGCGGGGTTCCATTGCATCTGACCGTTGGCGTCAGCGTCAGCTTCCCGCCGCCGGCTTCCGTGACCCCTTCCCCGGAAGTGGGGCGCAAGACGCTTTCCGGCCTCGTGTTGTCCACTGCGAAATTCTCCCTTGTTCAAGGATCTTTCGACTCACGGAAGCATAACGGCCCGACTTTGCACTGACCAGAACGTATCAGCCTGTTAAGGAGTGCATATTGGCCAAGAACATCGGGGATCCGTCTTCTGATCTTCCCGTTCCTGACCGCGTAATTACCGCGGGCATTGGAGTAAGGCATTTTCACCGTACGGAAAGTGACGGTGTGGCAGAGGGTTATGAGGAGTGGGACGGAACAGACGGACGGGCACGCGCGAGGAGGGGTATTTGAAGGGAATCGGGCGGAGACTGACGGCTGGGCCCGACACCTTCGAGGTCTGCGTGACTCCTGTCCCGGATCGCGGGATCCGGGAGGCCGGACGGCAGACGGCAGACGGCAGAGCCTCGTACTTCTGCCTTCGGTGCCCCGCTGCGCGACCGCGCCTGCCTGGTGGTGCGCGAGCTCCGGTGCAGTGGCCGGGGTGGTACGGCGAAGAACCGCACCATGGAGCTCAGCCGGGACGGTCCGTCGCCGGCCCCGGTTCGTCCGACAAGTGGCGGAGCAACACCGCCCGTGCCGCGGCGAAACAGTCGGCGTCGGGCGGCGCGGTGAGGATGTCCGCCAGGGTGAACAGGTCCAAAATCCGGCTGAGTTCACGCCAGTCGCTCGGCAGAAGACCACCCGCGTCCCTGTAGCCGAACACGAACCCGTCCACGAAAGAGGGCGGATACAGATGGGCGAAGCGCAGCATATTGCCGATGTCGTAGAGGGGCGAGCCACTGAACGCTTGTTCCCAGTCCAGCACGGCCGCCACGTCCCACCGGCCACGCTCCCGTGAGACCAGCACATTCTTGGGGTTGAAATCGCAGTGGACCAGTCGGCTGTGCCCGCTCACGTCGGCGACTCGGTGCCCGGTCCGCGCGGCGAGCCCGCGCAGCGCGTCGGCCTCTGCGGATGTCAAGGCGTTGCCGTCGCCGGTGGTGGCCAGGCATCGCTCGACGAAACCGGGCAGGTCGGCTCCCTCGCCACCCGCCTCGGCCGGTACGAGGGTGGCATCGTGGAAGGAGCCCGGCCGGGGCAGCCGTACCGCTGCGATCCGGGCCAGGACCCCGCCCACCGCGCCGCCGAGTTCGGCCGCCTCGGCTGCGGCCGGCTCCTCGGCGAGCGCCTGTCCGAGGGGAATGCCGTCGGCGAACCGGTAGACCAGCGTGGGCCTGCCCGTAGCGTTCCCGTAGGGATCGGACGCGACGACGTCGACCACCGGAACGGTCGGCGCCGCCCGCTCCAGTACGGCCGACTCCACGGCGCAGGTGTTGCGGTGCATCCGGGTCCCGCTGGAACGGTAGCGACGGAGAACGTACCGCTCCCCCTGTCGTGTCGTCACCAGGCTCATGTCGTTGGTGAACCCGCCGGGCAACGGGCTCACCGCCGACAGACTCAGGCCGGGCAACACCCGTTCCATCAGCCACGCACGGGTCGGGGTGTCGAGGCCGACATGGTCGCCGATCGTCATGGCGGCCACCCTTCCCGTTCGCGGCCCAGCTCACACGGTCCCTGCCGCCAACGGCGGTACGCCTGCGCCCGAGCCGTCCGCGGACGGTCGCGCCGCCCCGTCGCGGGCCACGTGCCGTGCTTCCTCGGCTGCCCGCTCGGCCAGCACCAGACCTCCCGCCGGTCCGGCGAGCGGGCCGAGGGCGGCAGGGACCACGAAGTCGTCGGCGGCATGCTCCGGCAGGCCTGGATAGCCGGCCAGCGACCGGGCGAGTTCTGCGCGCAGCAGGGGGAAGAGGCCGGGGAGTACGGCCATCCCGCCCCCGATCACGATGCGTTCGGGCGCGGTGGTGTAGATGATGTCGCGCAGCCCGGAGGCGAGGTAGACCGCCTCCATTTGCAGGGCGCGTCGAAGCACTTCACCACTCAGCTCCTCCGCCGGTCGTCCCCAGCGGGCGGCGACGGCCTCGCCGCCCGCCATGCCTTCCCAGCAGTCCGCGTGGAAGGGGCAGGATCCCGGGAACTCGTCCCCCGGTATCCGGGGGACGCTGAGATGCCCCATTTCCGTGTGGACCAGGCCGTTGATGACGCGTCCCCCGATCACCGCCCCGCCGCCGATGCCGGTGCCGACCGTCAGGTACACATAGGTGTCCCGGCCCCGCGCGGCGCCCCAGCGGCCCTCGCCGAGCGCCGCGCCGTTGACATCGGTATCGATGGCGACCGGCACACGGAGCGCCTCCGCGACCGTTCCCGCGACGTCCACTCCGGACCACCCGGGCTTCGGCGTCGCTGCAAGGCGTCCGTAGCCGGGATGCGAGCGGCGCAGTTCGAGGGGGCCGAACGACGCGATGCCCACGGCGTCCAATGGCCCCTTCACCGCGGCCTCCTCGAAGAAGGCGACTGCTCTGGCCAGCGTCGGTTCCGGCTCTCCTGTGGGGAAGCGGATCTCGTCCTCGATCCGGTCGGGCGCCGATCCGACCAGGCAGACGAACTTCGTCCCGCCGGACTCGATCGAGCCCAGCCGCGGCCCCTTCACGCGCCCACCGGCCAGCCGTCCGCGCCGGCCGGGCCGGCGTCGGAGCGGATGACAACCTTCATGGCGTCGTACCGACTGCCCCTCCCGTCGCGGTCGACCCCGCCCAGCGCGCCGAGCGCGTCCTCGTACGCCTCCAGTGGGAACTCGTGCGTCACCAGGCGTTCCAGTCCCAGACCGCCCGCCAGGTCGACGGCCACGGGGAAGGTGTCCCCTCGGAAGTCACCGGCACCGATCAGCCGGATCCCGCGATTGGTCAGCCGGAGCGGCCGCAGCGGCACGCTGTAGCTGTCGTCGAAGCCCATGACGACGACCCGGCCGCCGTCGTCGACCAGGCGCAGGGCATCCTCCAGACCGCTCCCTGTGGTGTCGAACACGACGCCGGGCCGATCGCCTCCGGACGCCTTCACAAGGGCCTCGGCCGCGTCCGTTCGGGACACGTCCACCACGTACTCGAACAAGTCGCGCGCTGCGGACAGCCGGTAATCGTCCGTCTCGGCCACGATGACGCACCGCGCCGTCCGGGCGGCGACCAGTGCGACGAGCACGCCGATCGGTCCCGCGCCCAGTACTGCCACGGTGTCGTCGACCGTCAGATCGGCCGCTTGAACGTTGTTGAGGACACAGGCGAGCGGTTCGATGAGTACCGCGCTGCGGAAGGGCATCCCGTCGGGAACGCGTCGCACGAACCGCTCCGGCAGCACCACGCCGTCGGCGTATGTCCCGTCACGGTCCACGCCGACCTCCGTCCCCGCCTTGTTCCGGCAGAAGTTCGTCGCCCCGCGCACACACGGCGCACACCAACCGCAGTACAGCGTCGGGTTGACCACCACTCGGTCCCCGACCGCGAGCGACCGCACCCCGGCACCCACCTCCTGAACCAGACCGACCGACTCATGGCCGAGGACCACACCCGGCCTTGCCGGGAAGCGACCGAGGAGAATCTTGCGGTCGGTCCCGCAGATCCCGGTGCCGGCAACCTTCACCACTACGTCGTCGTCAGCGCCGATGCGTGGCGCCGGACGCTCTTGCAGCTCGACGGACCCGGTCCCCAGGTAGACAAGTGCGCGCACAGGTACCTCCCTCTCGGTGTGCGGCAGCGAGTGCTGCCGGCGCCGTGCAAGGCGAAGCTGTGTTCGGCCATCGACGTTAGCGCAGGGCCACCTGCTGGGAAACGGCGCTTCTGAGCCGTTGGGCGCGTCGTCTCGCCCCTGTCGGGCGCCGACCCTTCGTCCCCGTTCCCGCCGAGAATCGCGTCGGTGACTGTCCGTCAGAAATCCACGCGAGGTGAGTCGTCCGCAGGCTGGTGCCACCCGCGGGCTCGCTCTGCCGCGGTCTCCCCGGACAGGGCCCAGAGGGCCGCGGCCAGGACGGTCGCCGTGACCGAGGCGAATGCGCTGCCCACCGCGGCGGTCGTGATCTCGTGGGCACCGTCCGTTCGGCAAGGGCTGCCCGCCGCCTCGGCCGACCGGGAGCGGTCGACGGGCAACGGGCTTCGGACGGTGATTCACAGTGCCCGCTGGTGGCCCTCCCAGTACGGATCGCGCAGCCGCCTCTTGTACAGCTTGCCGTTGGGATCGCGGGGCATCTCCTCGATGAAGTCGATACTCCTGGGGCGCTTGTACCCGGCCAGATGGTGTTCGCAGTGGCGTAGGATCTCGGCGGCCAGCGCTTCCCCCGCCCCGTGTGTCCCGGCCGGTTCGACGACCGCCTTGACCTCCTCGCCCCAGTCGGGATGCGGAATGCCGAAGACGGCGACGTCGGCGACCGCGGGGTGGCTGAGGAGGGCACTCTCGATCTCGGCGGGGTAGATGTTGACACCACCGGAGATGATCATGTCGATCTTGCGGTCGCGGAGGAAGAGGTAGCCGTCCTCGTCGAGGATGCCGAGGTCGCCGACGGTGAAGAAGTCGCCGATGCGGTTCTTCCTCGTCTTGGTCTCGTCCTTGTGGTAGCTGAAACCGCCGGTGTTCATCTTCATGTAGACGGTGCCGAGCTCGCCGGGCGGCAGGCGGTTGCCGTCGTCGTCGAAGACGGCGAGTTCGCTGATCGGCCAGGCCCTGCCGACCGTGCCCGGCTTCTTCAGCCAGTCCTCGGCAGTGGCGAAAGCGCCGCCGCCCTCGCTGGCCGCGTAGTACTCCTCGACACACCGCCCCCACCAGTCGATCATGGCCCGTTTGACGTGGTCGGGGCAGGGTGCCGCGCCGTGAATGGCGTGGCGCATGGCCGTGACGTCGTATCCCCGCTTCACCTCGTCGGGGAGGGCGAGGAGGCGGTGGAACTGGGTCGGGACCATGTGCGTGTGGGTGCAGCGGTGGGTGTCGATGAGGCGCAGCATCTCTTCGGGCGTCCACTTGTCCATCACGACCAGCGGGTGCCCGATGTGCAGGGACGCTCCCGCGAACTGGAGGACGGCCGTGTGGTAGAGGGGCGAGCAGACGAGATGGACATTGCCGTCGAAGGGTTTGATGCCGAAGATGCCGAGGAATCCGCCGAGGTGGCTCTCCTCGGGGAGCTTGCCCGGGAGCGGACGGCGGATGCCGCGCGGACGGCCGGTGGTACCCGAGGTGTAGTTCATGACCCAGCCGAGGGTGCGGGCCTCGGGGGGTGCGTCGGACTGTCCTTCGAGTAGTTCGGCGTACGGACGGAAGCCGTCGACCGTGCCTACGGCATAGCGGTGGCCGGCCGGAAGCTCGGCCCCGTCCGCGGCCGCGGTCGCCGCCTGGGCGAACCGCTCGTGCGCGATGAGCACCTTGGCTCCGGAGTCGGCGACGATCCAGGCGATCTCGGGGCCGACGAAGTGGTGGTTGACGGGTACGAGATAGAAGCCGGCCTGGGAGGCGGCGAGGTAGGCGGTGAAGAACTCGACACCGTTGGGCAGAACGACCGCGAAGGCGTCGCCCCGTCGGAGCCCGGCCGCGCGCAGTCCGTGGACCAGGCGGTTGGCTGCGGCGTGCAGCCGGCCCGCCGTCCAGCTCTCGCCGTCGGGTGCGATCAGAACCGTACGGCCGGGATCGGCGGCGGCCTGGGCCCAGAAGCCGTTGGGCGGCCGGTTCATGAGGCGCTCCGTCCGGCGATGCGGTTGATCCGGTCCACGGCGCGCTCGAAGCCGCGGGTCAGATCGTCGAAGACGGCCTGAACGCTGCGTTCGCTGTTCATCCGGCCGACGATCTGACCGACGGGGGTGCCGAGCAGCGCACCGGTCTCGTACTTCTGAATACGGGAGACGGCCTCGGCGACCAGCAGGCCCTGGAGCGGCATGGGCAGGGTGCCGGGACCCGATGGGTCGTCCCAGGCGTCGGTCCATTCGGTGCGGAGCTGGCGTGCGGGTTTGCCGGTGAGCGCGCGGGAGCGGACGGTGTCGCCGGAGCCCGCGGCAAGGAGTTTGCGGGTCAGCGCGCGGGAGTGGAGGTCCGCCTCTTCCGTGGTCAGCCAGAGGGAGCCGAGCCACACACCCTGGGCGCCCAGGGCGAGTCCGGCGGCGATCTGCTCTCCGCTGCCGATGCCGCCGGCGGCGAGGACGGGGAGCGGCCGCACGGCGTCGACCACGTCCGGGACCAGGACCATGGAGGCGATCTCACCGGTGTGGCCGCCCGCCTCGTACCCCTGGGCGACGACGATGTCGATGCCCGCGTCCGCGTGGTGGCGGGCGTGTCTGGCACTTCCGGCGAGCGCGGCGACGAGAACGTCCTGGTCGTGGGCGCGTCGGACGACGTCGGCGGGCGGCGACCCGAGGGCGTTGGCGAGGAGTTTGATGGGGTAGTCGAAGGCGACATCGAGCTGGTTGCGGGCGACTTCCTCCATCCATCCGGTGATGCGCCAGCCGGACGCCTCACCCTCGGCGAGTTCCGGTACGCCGTGTTTGGCCAGGGTGTCCTGGACGAACTGGCGGTGTCCGGCCGGGATCATCGCCTCCACATCGGCTTCGGTCACCCCCTCCACCTTCTTCGCGGGCATGACGACGTCGAGACCGTACGGCTTGCCGTCGGTGTGCTCCTGCATCCAGTCCAGGTCACGTGCGAGGTCGTCGGGGGCCGTGTAACGGACCGCGCCGAGTACGCCGAATCCGCCGGCCCGGGTGATGGCCGCGGCCACCGCGGGGAACGGCGTGAAGCCGAAGATGGCGTGCTCGACTCCCAGTTTCTTGCTCAGCTCCGTCTCCATGGGGCGCAGGATGCCGCAGTCGGACATCCGAGGGAAGAGATTTTCTGATGCAGTGTCAGATTCTTTGTGACGCCGGGGGCCTCCGCGACAGCAGTGGTGACAGTAATCTCTGCGGCGGCAGGAAGTTTCATCGTCGGACGAAATTTCGAAAGTTACTTTCGCGCAGCAGGAAGGGGTTCCGGATGACCGAGGACGCGGCCGGCAGAGGGATCAGCCGACGCAGGCTGGGCGGTGGGATGCTGGCCCTGGGCGGAGCACTCGCCCTGGCGCCGATTCCGTTCGCGGACCGGGCGTCGGCCATGGAGTCGGGGGCGGGGTCGTCGGGTATGCACTCAGGGATCGGGACGAGCGCGGCATCCGGGCAGGCCCGGCCGACGCTGCGGCGCGGATCCGCCGCCCGTGCCGGGTTGTTGCAGGGACCTTTGGACCAATTGGTGGTCGATGCGGAGAAGTTCCTCTCCAACTCCCCCAAACACCCTTGGTACGCGGGTGCGGTGCTGCTCGCCGGGCGGGGTGGCACGGTGGCACTGCACCAACCGATCGGCAAGGCCGTGCGCTACGCGGCGTACGACGAGAAGACCGACACGGGGGTGGAGTTCCCGCCCGACCAGCAGATCGCCATGGCCGAGGACACGGTCTTCGACCTGGCTTCGGTGTCGAAGCTGTTCACCTCGATCCTGGCCGTGCAGCAGATCGAGCGCGGAACGCTGGAGCTGGAGGCGAAGGTTGCCTCGTATCTGCCCGATTTCGCCGGTGGCGGCAAGCAGGACATCACGATCCGTCAGCTGCTCACGCATACGTCTGGCTTCCGCGCCTGGATTCCGCTGTACAAGGCACCTACGCGGGAGGGGAAGCTGGAGCTGCTCTGGAACGAGGTGCCTGCCAACCCGCCCGGCACGGTCTACCTCTACTCCGACCTCAATCTGATCTCGCTGCAACTGGTCCTGGAGAAGATCACCGGCCGCACGGAGGATGTCCTGCTCCGTGAGCAGATCACTGCTCCGCTCGGTATGCACCGCACTCGGTACAACCCGCCGGCCTCCTGGAGGCCGAAGATCGCCGCAACCGAGGATGCCCGGCTCCCCTGGTCCGGCCTCGACCGCGGGCTGGTCTGGGGCGAGGTGCACGACGAGAACGCGTACAGTCTGGACGGCGTGGCGGGCCACGCCGGAGTCTTCTCCTGCGCCTGGGACCTCGCGATCCTCGCCCGTACGCTGCTCAACGGCGGGATCTACGGCCGCGCGAGGATTCTCTCCGCGGAATCGGTGGACCTGCTGTTCACGGACTTCAACACCGCGTTCCCCGGCGATGCGCACGGACTCGGCTTCGAGCTCTACCAGCACTGGTACATGGGGGCTATGGCAACCCCTCGTACCGCGGGCCACACCGGTTTCACCGGCACCAGTCTGGTCCTGGACCCCACGACGGACTCGTTCCTGATCGTGCTCGGCAACTCGGTGCATCCGGTGCGCAGTTGGCGCTCCGGCAGCGCGCCGCGCGTCGCCACCGCCAACCAGATGGCGCGCGCCGTCGCGGTCCGTCCCGCCCGGGGGCGTACGGCATGGTTCTCGGGACTGGCGAGCGGCACCGGCGCCACGCTCACGCTGCCCGCGCTGCGTCTCGCGTCGTCGCGGGCCCGGCTGAGCTCGGCCCTCTGGTGGGACACCGAGCCCGGGTCCGATTTCCTCTTCCTGGAGGCGTCGGCGGACGCAGGGGCGACCTGGCAGGCGGTGCCGTTCACCACCGTACCGATGGCCGGTCAGCACCACCCGGATCCCGAACCGCATCCGACGGGCTCGGTCTCCGGCTGGTCCGGCCGGGTCTGGCACCGTCTCGACGCGGACCTCGCCGCATGGCGCGGCAAGGAGGTGCGGCTGCGGTGGCGGTACGCCACGGATCAGCTGTACGTCGGGCGCGGGGTGTACGTGGACGCCGTCCGGGTCGAGGACGGCAACCGGACGGTCTTCGACGAGAGCCGGTCCGGGGATGCCGCGGGCATCGAGGCGCTGGGGTGGACGGCTTCAGCGGACTGAGGCGGACAGTGGTTCACTGAGGCGGGCTGTCGAGCCATTGACCGGCCGTGCCGGGGAAGGGCCGTCCCCCTTCCCCGGCACGGTCACAGCAGCCGGACGGCGAGTGCCGTGATGAGGACGCTGGAGACCAGAGCGGTGACGAGCTGCCCGCGGCTGCTCGTCACCGCCCTGCCGAGCAGCGCTCCCCCACCGGCGAGCAGCAGCTGCCAACTGGCCGACGCCACAAAGGCGGCCAGTACGAACACCGCCCGCTCCAGGTGGTCGGCGTCGGCGGTGGTACGGCTGCCGAGCACGAGCGCCGCGAAGTAGATGACAGTGGCGGGGTTCATCATGGTCATCCCAAGCAGCATCAGGTAGGACCGTGCCGGACTGACGGGGTCCGTCCCGATCCGGGCCGCTGTCCGCCGCCCCCGGTACCGCGCGATCGCCACCGTACCGCCGCGGACCGCCAGCGCGATCAGCACCAGTGCCGACGCCCATCGCAGGGCCGGCATGACCGGCGTGAGCACGTGTGTGAGCGAGGAACCCCCCACCACCGCGACGACCGCGTAGAGACCGTCGGCGGTTGCGACACCCAGGGCCGCACAGGCCCCCGTCCTGAGGGACGTCCGGGCGGTGAGGCCCACCAAGTAGGTACCGACCGCCCCCACCGGTATGGCAATGCCGTACCCGGCCAGAAGTCCCGCGACCAGGACGGCCATCATGCGCGTTCGGGAGTCGGTCTCCGCAGTCCGCCGGGCTGCTGCTGACCACGCACCGAGCGGGCGGCGGAGATCGGCGGCAGCGGGGCGGTGATCGATTCCATGGGCAGATGGTGGGGCCGGCGCGGCGCCGTGGGCAAGGCATTTTCGTGACGTCGGACCGTCCGGGGCCGGCAGTGCGGCGTCGGCACCCCCTTCCGCGGGGCAGGTGCCTGCAACAGAGAATGCTCCGATGACCACATCTCCGCAGAACTGGACGCGCGCCGAGCGACTTGATGCCGACCGGGTGACAGAGGCCCTGTACGCCGAGACAGGTGTCCGGCTGGTGGTGGAGGGACCCTGTCCGGGAGGGGAGGTCGGTGCCGCGTACGTGCGGTGGCCCGACGGCCACCGGTCCGTGCTGAAGTGGCGGCCGGATACGCAGCTCAAGGATCTGCGGGCGGGACCGTTGGCGGTGTGCGAAGTGCTGCACACGCAGGGGTATCCCTGCCCGTCGTCGGAGTTGGCGGTCCAGGTGGATCACGCGGTCGTTCTGGTCCAGGAGTGCCTGCCGGGCACGCCGGTGAAGTGTCTGGACCACCATGGGCTGGATCAGGCACTGGCCCTGAACGAGTCGCAGGCGGGGCTGTTGGCCGGACGTACAGATGTCCCGTTGATGAACCTGTATCTGCTCGACGACGGCCCCGGCTACTGTCTTCACGGGCCACTGCGTCGGCACAGCCGGCGCAGCGGTGACCTGGAGCGGCGGATCAGGTCGGTCGGGGCCGACCACCCACACCAACTGCCCGGGCACGACGTCGTGCACCACGACTTTCACCACGGCAACCTGCTCGCCCTCGACGGTTCGGTCACCGGCGTCATCGACTGGGACGGCGCCGGCCGGGGCGACCGCCGTTTCGACCTGGTCACTTTGCGCTTCGGGCTGCATGCGAACGAGCAGGCCCCGGGCGTCACGAGCCGCCTCGACGACATTCTGGACGGCCTGCCCGACGATGTCCTGCGTCCCTCCTGGGCGCATATGAGTCTGCGCATGGCCGACTGGGCCATCAGGCACTTCGCGCCGGGCGACGTCGAGCACTGGATCGACCTGGCCGAGCAACGCGTGTGATGAGCGCAGGGCACGTGAGCCGCGGCGGAGCTGTGCTGGACGAAGCGTTGCAGATGCCGGCAGGGGGATGACCTTCTGCGGTCAGCGGACTGGCACGAAATGAGACCCGGCGCGACCGGCTGGGACTACCAGTACCACCTCTCCACCGCCCCGGGCACCGAGCCGGCCGGCCGGGGTGGCCCCAGGAGCCGCGGAGGGCGGACTGCCCCGGGTGCGGGCGGCCGTACACGCACCGCTTCGACTGCTTCCGGGAGCAGGATAGGGTGCCCGCCGGGCGACCACAGGAGGAAGATGAAAGCCGCGGTTGAACTATCGAAAACTCCCTTAAAACCACTGCAAGTTGCCGCATTCCGGCGATTCGTCCTCGCCAATCTCATCTCGGCGACCGGGTCCGCGATGGCTCCCCTCGCCCTCGCCTATGCGGTGATCGGACAGGGCGGCGGAGCCGGGTCCCTCGGCGTCGTGCTGGCCACCAACTCCGTACCGACGATCGTCCTCACCGTCGCGGGCGGCGTCCTCGCGGATCGTCTGTCGCGCAGCCGGATTCTGTTTCTGAGCAATCTCCTGTCCGCGGCCGCGCAGGGGGTGCTCGCCGTGCTGGTGGCCACGCATCATGCGACGACCGCTTCGATCGCCGCGTGCGGCTTCGCGTCGGGGGTCGCCGTGGCCTTCACCGCGCCGGCCGCGATCGGTGTGGTGGGGCAACTCGTCGCGGCGGAGCACCTGCAGCAGGCCAATGCGCTGGTCCGGCTTCCGAACAATGCCGTCAAGGTGCTCGGCCCCGTCGTCGGAGGTCTGATCGTCGCGGTCGACGGCCCGGCGTGGGCTCTGTCGTGGGATGCGCTCACCTTCCTGGTCGCAGCGCTCCTGCTGCTCGGCCTGCGGCTGGGCACGCCGGTCACGACGGGCAGTGCCCTGGCCGACCTGCGGGCGGGCTGGTCCGGCTTCCGCTCCCGCACCTGGCTGTGGACGTACACCGCCGCCGGAACGGTCGTGGTCGCCGCATGGCTGGCCTGCTTTCAGCTCCTCGGCCCGGTCGTCGCCGCCGAGCACTACTCGGGGGCGCGTTTCTGGGGGCTCGTCCAGGGCGCGTTCGCGTTCGGGCTGCTTGCGGGGACGGTGGTGTGCCTGCGCTGGAAGCCCCACCGTCTGCTGGCCGTTGCCGTCGTCACCGGCTCCGGGCTCTGCCTGCCACCGGCGGCATTGGGAATGGGCCTGGCCCTGCCCTGGGTGCTGCTCAGTGCCGTGCTCGCGGGCGTGGGACTGGATGTCGCCATCGTGGCGTGGAACACCGCGCTCCAACAGCACGTGCCCCAGGAGGAACTGGGCCGTATGAGCTCGTTCAACGGTGTCGGGGAGCGTGTCGCCATCCCACTCGGCTACCTCATCACCGCACTCGCCGCACATGCCTGGGCCGATCGGACCGTGCTCCTGGTCTGTGCCGGTGCCATCGTGGCCACCACGGTCCTCAACCTCTGTGTACGGGACGTGTACCGCGTCAATCGCGTCTGAGCGTACGGGCGTGCACTCGCTGCTGCTCCAGCAGGTTTGGCCGAACCGGCATGGGCATCGAGGCTTTCGGGCGAGGACCGGCGCGGCCTGACCGCGCTGTTCCGGTCCAACGTCAACCCGTACGGAACCTTCCGCCTGGACGTGGACAAGCGGCTCGACCTGGCGCCGGCCGCTGCCGTGCCCCGCCCCCGCACCGCGACGGACGACGCCGGTTCTCGACCGGAGATCGCCAAGCAGTAGGCTCATTCCGCAACACGACGCGAAGGGGAGCTCAGTGGCGCGGGTTGCGGTGATCGGTGGGGGTATTAGCGGGCTGGGGACGGCGCTCATGCTTGGCCGACGGGGCCACACGGTCACGTTGTTCGAGCAGGACGCGCGGCAGGCCGGAGCGGACCTGAACCGGGACTTCTTCCACTGGGACAGGCCCCGAATCCCGCAGGCCATCCAGCCCCACTCGCTCCTCGCGCCCGTGCGCACCGTGTTGCGCACCGAGACCCCTGATGTCTACGCGGACCTGCTGGCACGCGGAGCCCGGGAGTACCACGAGTTCGACTGGTTCGGTGAGCATCCGCCGCATCGGGCTGGCGATGAGGACTTGGTGACCCTGCGCACCCGCCGCATCGTACTGGAGGCCGCCTTGACCGCGGCCGTGCGGCGGGAACGCACTGTTGATGTGCTGCGAGGCTGCCGGGTGCGCGCCCTCACCATCGGGGATGGCCGTCCTGCCCGGGTCACCGGCGTGCAGGCGGGCGCGGAAATGCACCAGGCGGACCTCGTCGTCGATGCGTCCGGTCGTCGCTCGCTGGTTCCCGCCTGGCTGATCGCTGCCGGCTGCCGCCCGCCCGTGGTCGACAACCACCGCACCGGGATCGCTTATCTGTGCCGTTGGTATCGCCTGCGTGCCGACGGCCCGCGTGACCCCGGGCGGGTGAAGACCGGCTCGGCCTCACCGTTCGCGCTCGCCGGCGTCTTCCCTTCCGACAACGACACCTTCGCGGTGAGCCTGGTGCTCTCCACGGGTGATCCGACCCGCGGCGCGCTCACCGACCCCGCCGTGTTCGAGGCCGCCGCCCACCGCTTCCCCGCCACCGCCGCCTGGCTCGACCTGGCCCCCGAACCACAGTCAGCCGTCCTGGCGATGGCCGGCCTGGACAACCGCTGGACCGCCCTCGCCGACGATGACGGACCTATCGTCACCGGCCTGGTCAACGCCGGGGACAGCCTCATCCACACCAACCCCACCTTCGGCCATGGCGCGGCCCTCGGCCTGCGCGCCGCCCAGCACCTCGCCACCCATGCCGACCAGATCGCCGCGGACCCCATCGGCTACCACACCTGGACAGCACAGGCCCTCCGCCCGTGGTTCGACGCCCAGGTGACGGCCGACCGTGCCAACGAGCAACGCCTCGCCGAGAGCTCACCACCCTCAGATCGGCGGGCTGCTGCCCTGGCCGCCTGCGCCTTTGACGATCCCGTCGTCATGAGAGCCCGAGCCCAGGTACGCCATCTCCTGCGACTGGCCCCCGACGCCTACGGCACCGACGAAGTGGACCGACACGTCACTGCCTGGCTGGCTGCCCACCCGGACTTCTCGCCAAAGCACGACGGCCCGACCCGAGATCAGTGGGATGCACTCATCCCAGGCTGAGCGCTTGCCTGGCGCCTCACCTTCGGCGCTCAAGTGTCGGCAAACGAGCGTCTGCCGACACTCAGGCCCGTGATCGAGAACCCACAGATGGACAGTGTCGACAACCCGCGTCGGGAATCAACGTCGGTGAACGGTCCGCACGGGAGTTTCCGACACATGCTCATCGGCTACGCCCGGATCTCGACCGCCGACCAGAACCCCGATCATCAGATCGACGCCCTGCTGCGGGCCGGCGTCGACCGCGACAGCATCCACGTCGACAAGGCGAGCGGCGCGAAGGCGGCACGTTGAAGGTCACCCGGCTCGACCGGCTCTCCCGTTCGGTGCTGCACCTGGTGACCCTCGGCGCCGAGCCGCGCGAGCGCGGGATCGGACTGCACGTCATCGAGCAGGGCATCGACACTTCCACGATGGAGGGCCGGGCGATGTTCGGGATACTTCCGTACTCGCCGAGCTCCAGCGCGAACTGATCGTGGCGAATACAAACGGACGGTCTCGTCTCCGCTCGGGCCCGCGGCCGGGTCGGCGGGCGCAGGCCGAAGCTCGCCGCGGACCAGGCCGCGCTCGCCCAGCAGTGATTTCTTCGGGGTGGTTGGGCACCACGTTTCCGGCCGGATCGGGCACCAGCGGTTTTCCGGTGGGATCGGGCTCCACTTGGTGTGACGGTCTGTGACATGCCGCTTTCGGCGTAATCGGTGGTTGTGGGCCGTTTGGCCGTCACGCAGTGCCTGTTGATCACGGTCCAGGTCAGGGAGACCGCTGGTGCACAGGTCGCGTGAAGTGTTGTGCGAGAGGATCCGACAGGCCCACCGAGAGCAGAGGCTGTCGGGCCGGGAGCTGGCCGCGAAGTTCAAGGTGTCACGACGCACGGTGCGGCACGCGCTCGAGTCGCCGGTGCCGCCGAAGCGGAAGTCGCCACCGCCGCGGCCCAGCGTGCTGGAGCCGGTGAAGGTCTTCATCGACGCGATGCTGCGTGAGGATCTGGACGCTCCTCCGAAGCAGCGGCACACGATCGTGCGGATCATGGAGCGTCTCGCAGCGGAACACGACTTCGAGCTGGCCCGTCACAACACGGTCTGGGAGTGCGTCAGCAAGCGGCGGCCACAGATCAAGGCGGAGGCTCTGAAGGGCCGCCGGCATCTGGAGGGTGTGGCGCCGCAGGCGAAACGGCCGGGCGAGGAGGCGGAGGTCGACTTCGCCGACTTCTGGCTGGACCTGGCCGGGCAGCGCCGCAAGTGCGTCCTGTTTACGCTGCGATTGTCCTACAGCGGCAAGGCTGTGCGCCGCGTCTATGCGACGGCCTCGCAGGAGTCCTTCCTGGAAGGGCATGTGGAGGCCTTCACCGTGCTGGGCGGGGTGCCGTCGCTGCACATCCGCTACGACAACCTTCGGCCCGCGGTCAAGCAGGTGCTGTTCGGGCGCTCGCGGCTGGAGTCGACCAGGTGGGCGTCGTTCAAGTCGTGGTACCAGTTCTCAGCGTTCTACTGCGCTCCGGGCGAGGCCGGCGCGCATGAGAAGGGCGGCGTGGAGCACGAGAGCGGGCGGTTCCGCAGGAAGCACCTGGTCCCGCCGCCGCAGGTCGATTCGCTGACGGAGCTGAACGAGCGCCTGGCTGCGATCGACGTCGCGGAGGACGCCCGGCGCGTCCACGGTCGGCCGACCTCGATCGGGTTCGACTTCGAGGCTGAACGCGACCGCCTCCGCCCGCTGCCTGGGGACGACTTCGACTGCGGCATCGACCTGACACCGCAGGTCGCTCGTTCAGCGGCCGGATCACGGTGCGCCAGGGCTACTACTCGGTGCCGGCGAAGTTCATCGGGACCAGGGTGAGGGTCAAGCTGCGGGGGAACGAGCTGTGGGTGTTCGACGGCCGCCAGGTCGTGGCGCGCCACCCGCGCCGTTACACCTACCACGACATCCTGGATCACTACCTGGAGATCCTGCTGGTCAAGCCGGGCGCGTTCGCCGGCGCTTCCGGGCTCGCGCAGGCCCGCGCGGAGGGCGGGTTCACGAAGGTCCATGAGGCGTTCTGGGCCGCGGCCAAGCACAAGGCTGGGGACCGGGACGGCACCCGGATGCTGATCGAGGTCCTGCTGCACCGCCAGCTGCCCGCCGACGCCTTGGTGGCGGCGATGGAGACGTGTCCGCGGATCGGCTCGGTCTCCACCGACCTGGTGGCGATCGAGGCACGCAAGGCGATGGAGGGCACCGACGCCGAGGACGCCGATCTCCTCACCTCAGACCCGCCCGCCACCGACAGCGCCGACCAGGCTGGGGCCGGGGCTCAGGTGATCTCGCTCCGCGCGCGGCGGCTGCCGCCCGATCCACGCACCGCGCTGCCCGACATGAGCAAGTGCGACCGGCTCCTCACCCCGGCCGCCGGCCGCCAGACCACCGCGAACCAGAAGGGCCACGGGGCATGACCCGCAGCATCACCGTCACCGACCAGGACCTGGACCACGAGGAGGCCCAAGGACGGGACCGGGTCCCGCCCCGCCGGGTCCCGCTGCCCGGCGACCCGGAGGACATGCTCATCGACGAGGCCTGCCGGGGCCTGAAACTGCCCGACTTCCGCGAACGGTTCATCGAGCTCGCGGCCACCGCCCGACGTGAGCAGGCCACCTACAAGCAGTTCCTCCTCGACCTGCTCCAGGTCGAACTCGCCGACCGCGACCTGCGCCGCCGGCAGCGACTGCTCCGGCTGGCGTGCTTCCCGCGTCCCAAGCGGCTGGAGGACTTCGACTTCGCCAAGAACCCGAACGTCACCCCCGAGGTCGTCGCCGATCTGAAGTCCCCCGTCTGGGTCCGCGAGGGCCGCCCGCTGGTCCTGATCGGCGACAGCGGCACCGGCAAGAGCCACCTGCTCATCGGGATCGGCAACGCGATCGCCGAGGCCGGTCTGTCCGTGCGCTACTCCACCACGTCGGCGCTGGTGAACGCGATACGGCCCCGCCACGCCTCACCGGCGCTGCCGCACTCCTGTGCGGCGAGCGCAGGCGTCGGTCGGGACCTGGGCGTCGGCGCGCTACGCCGACCGGCCCGCCACCCGCTGCCCGGCCCCGCTCGGCCCCGGGACCGCCGCGGCCACACCGGACGGGGCCGGGGCCGTCGACTCCCGTACGACCAGTCTCGGCCGGATGAGCAGCGACCGTCCCGCCGCGGGCGCCGAGTCGATCCGCGCCCGCAGCTGCTGGAACGTCTCCGCAGCCATCTCCGGCAGCGGCTGACGGACCGTCGTGAGCGGGGGCTCGAAGAGGTCGGCGAGGAGGATGTCGTCGAAGCCGACCACGGAGACGTCCTGCCCCGCACTGCGCCCGGCGTCCTTGGCGCCCCGGCAGATCCCGATCGCGCACATGTCGTTGATGGCGACGAACGCGGTGGGCGGGCGCGGTCCGCCGAGGAGTTCCCTGGCCGCGTTCCGTCCCAGTTCGGCGGCGTCCTTGTCACCGAACTCGGCTGTGTCGGCGCCGGGCCAGACGATCGCGTCGGCCGGGTCGAGACCGGCCGACTCCAAGGCGGCCCGGAAGCCGCGCAGTCGCTCGCGGCGGTTGACGCTGTTGACCGATCCGGAGACGAACGCCAGTCGGCGGTGGCCGAGTTCGATCAGATGACGGGTGGCGAGCTCGGCACCCATCGCGTTGTCGACGCTGATGGAGGCCAGCGACGGCGGGTCGCCCGCCTGTGCGGTGCGGTCGAAGGCGACCATCTTCAGTCCGCGGCTGAGCAGCGGTGTCACATGGTCGAGCGAGGGAAGCGAGGAGCAGAGCACCACTCCGCTGACTCCGTCCGCGAGCAACTCCTCGCCGTACTTGAGCTCGCGGGCCGGATCGCGCTCACTGTTGCAGAGCAGCACGTGATAGCCCTCGGCGAGCGCGATGGCCTCCAGCTCACGGGCGAGCGCCCCCCAGAACGGGTTGGCGACGGACGGCACGATGAGACCGATGACCTTGATGCGGCCCGTTCGCAGCATCCGGGCCGCGCGGTTGGGCCGGTAGCTGAGCTGCTCGATCACCTGCTCCACGCGGGCCAGCGTGGCCGCCTGCATACGGTCCGTACGCCCGTTGAGGACGTTGGAGACCGTACTCGCGGAGACCCCCGCGGCCTCCGCGACCTGATGGATCGTTACCCCGCCCATGCCACCTCCGGTTCGGAACGCGTCTGACCCTACCAGTGTATCGATTTACTTGATCCCGTTCACCGGTACACCAGTTAACATCCCTGAAAATTCATGCGCATCAGCTGTTGACGTCTCTCTCGAGGCGTTCCTAGCATCAGTGCATCGATTTACCAGCGCTTCTCGGCCATGGCCGGGATGCCATCGCTGGATCGATCCACAGTCTCCACCTCAAAAGGGGTGTCCCATGGAACTCAAAAGACGGTCGCTGCTTGCTGCCATCGGTGCCGGCACCGCTGCCGCCGCCCTCAGTGCGTGCGGCACCGGCACTTCGTCGGCCGGCTCCGCCGACGGCCCCGCCGAAGGCGAGATCACGCTGCTCACCCCGATCTACGAAGGCGCCGACGGCAAGACGCTGTTGGAGAAGGAGATACTCGGCGGGTTCCGGAAGAAGTATCCGGACGTCAAGGTGAACGTGGACTACACCACGTACGAACAGCTCAACGAGAAGATCACCACGGGGCTCGCGGGCGGTCTGCTGCCCGACGTGCTGATGATGGGCGTGGGCTGGATCCCGCCGTTCGCCGCGAAGAAGGCGATCGCCGAGCTGCCGGAGAAGTTCGCCACCGCGCACGACTACGAGAAGCGGGTCCTGGAGCCGTCCCGGTACGACGGCAAGCTGTACGCGCTGCCGGTCGTCCTCGACACCCGCATCGTCGTCTACCGCAAGGACCACTTCGCCGAGGCCGGCATCAAGAAGACCCCGGCGAACTGGGCCGAACTGCGCGCCGTGGCCAAGCAGCTGACCAAGGACGGCCGGATCGGTTTCGACCCGTTCTCCATCCATCTGCGCCAGTGCTGGGAGACCTTCCTCTTCGCCAACGGCGGCCAGCTGTTCAGCGCGGACGGCAAGAAGGTGCTGTTCACCGACGCCCGCGGGGTCGAGGCGCTGCAGTTCTTCAAGGACCTGATCAAGGACGGCTCCGCCGTCTACGCCAAGAAGACAGACCTCGGGGCCCCGACCAACGTACAGACCGGCAAGGCGTCGATGATGATGACGTCCAGTGCCCTGTGGAAGCAGGTCGGGGACCAGAATCCGGAACTCCTCAAGGACGACAAGCTCGGGGCGTTCGTCCTCGCCAACCGCAGGCCCGCGATGCTCCAGGGCGGCACGCTGGTCACCCAGTCCGCCAGTTCCAAGCACCCCGCGGCGGCCCGTGCGCTCGTCGAGTACCTCGCGGCGCCCGAGTCGATCCTCGGTGCGGCCAAGCAGCGAGGATCGGTTCCCGGGCTGAAGGATCTCAGCGACTCCAGCTATGTGAAGGAGAACAAGTTCGTCGATCTCTCCCTGCAGAGCATGGGTGACGCGCGTTCGGAGGGCGGCACCGCTGCCTGGATGGAGATCCGCGAAAAGATCAAGCCCACGCTGGAGCCCGCCATCGTGGGCGGCCAGTCAGCGAAGGACGCCATCGCGGAACTCGGCCGGCTAGCCGAGGCCGCCATCGGCCGGATGTAAGGACCCGTCACTGTGGGAGCGACATCCGTATTGAAGGCGAGGCCCGCGCGGCCGCCTTCCCCGACCGAGCACACGGTCGCGAAGAAACGCACCGGCCGGACACCCACCGGCCCGGGGCGCCGCAGGCAACGCGCCGGCATGCTGATGGTGGCGCCCGCGCTGCTGCACGCCTCGCTCTGGATCGGCCTGCCGGTCGTCGCGTCGGTGGTTCTGGCCTTCACGAAGTACGACGTGCTGACGGCGCCGCAGTTCGTGGGCCTGGACAACTTCCGGGACATGCTGGACGACGCGGTGTTCCGCAAGTCCATCGTCAACACCGTCATCTACACCTTCTTCACCGTGCCGTTCGGCATGATGCTGGGGCTGCTCGTGGCCCTGGCGCTGCACACCGGGCTGAAGGCGCGGGGCATCTTCCGTACCGCGGTCTTCATTCCCCAGGTGACGGCGACCGTCGCGATCGCCCTGGTCTGGCTGTGGATCTACAACCCGGGCAACGGGCTGCTGAACACACTCCTGTCGTTCCTCGGGATCCAAGGCCCGGCTTGGCTGTCGTCGACATCGTGGGCGATGCCTTCGGTGATCCTGGTCGGCATCTGGCAGGGCATCGGCATGAAGATGCTCATCTACTTGGCCGCGCTGCAGTCCCTGCCGAAGGAGCTGTACGAGGCGGCTTCGGTGGACGGTGCGTCCAAGGTGCGGCAGTTCTTCTCGATCACCCTGCCGCTGCTGAAGCCCGCGACGTTCTTCGTGCTCATCACGTCGATGATCAGCGCGTTCCAGTCGTTCGAC
Source organism: Streptomyces sp. NPDC037301 (assembly GCF_055602785.1). Lineage (NCBI taxonomy): Bacteria > Bacillati > Actinomycetota > Actinomycetes > Kitasatosporales > Streptomycetaceae > Streptomyces > Streptomyces sp. NPDC037301. The sequence goes on along the minus strand of NZ_JBVJWD010000008.1, from coordinate 210,946 downwards.
CAGATCTACATCCTGACCGACGGCGGCCCGGCCAACAGCACCACGATGATGACGTTCGAGATCTACAAGTCCGCCTTCCGGGAGTTCCGCATCGGCTACGCCTCCGCGCAGTCACTGGTGCTGTTCGTGCTGCTGATGGGCTTCACCCTGGTCAACCGGCGGATCATGGGAGGCACCCGTGGCCACAACTGAGCTTCACAGGCCCGGGGTTGTGGAGAAAGCCCGGCCCCGGACGAAGGGCAAGCCGCTCTCCGTCGGCCGGATCGCGCTCTATCTGACGCTCACCGTCGTCTCACTGCTGATGGTGGCCCCGTTCGTCTGGATGGTGCTCACATCGCTCAAGACGCCGGTCGAGATCGCCTCGCAGGACGCCGGACTGCTCCCGGAACACTGGGAGTTCGGAAACTATCTCGACGCGCTGAAGGCGGCGCCGTTCGCGACGTACGCACGCAACAGCTTCATCATCGCGTTCAGCCACACCGTCATCAATGTGGTGGTGGCGTCGATGGCCGGGTATGCGTTGGCAAGGATCAGGTTCCGGGGCAGCGAGTTCATCTTCTACGCCTTCATCGCCGCACTGATGATCCCGACGTACACCAAGGTGCTGCCCGAGTTCCTGATCGTCCGCTTCATGCCGCTGGCCGGCGGGAACGACATCTTCGGCCAGGGCGGCAGCGGCTGGCTGGACTCCTGGTGGGCGCTCATCATTCCCGGCGCCGTCACCCCGTTCGCCGTCTTCCTCTTCCGCCAGTTCTATCTGGACCTTCCGGTCGAGCTGGAGGAGGCCGCCAGGCTCGACGGTCTGGGCGAGTTCCGGATCTACGCCCGGATCATGACGCCGCAGGTCAAGCCCGCGCTCACCACAGTGGCGCTGCTGACCTTCGAGTCGTCGTGGAACAACTTCCTCTGGCCACTGCTGGTGACCCGTACGGACAGCCTGCGGGTGATCCAGGTCGGGCTCTCCGTCTTCAAGACGGAGAACGGCCCCCAGTGGCACTTCCTGATGGCCGGCACCACGCTGGCCACCCTTCCCATGGTCGTTCTCTTCCTCATCGGCCAGCGCTATTTCGTGCAGGGATTCGCAACTGCCGGTCTCAAGTGACCGGTTCCGGCCCCCAGCGGCCGATCACCGAAAGGTTTTCACTTCATGTCTGCTGATCTCAACGGCTCCCGCGCACTGGTGACAGGGGCGGGCCACGGAATCGGCCGCGCCATCGCTGTCGCTCTTGCCGAGGCCGGCGCCGATGTCGCCGTCCACTACCACTCCTCCGGCGACGAGGCCGCGAAGACGGTCTCCGCGATCGAGGCGCTGGGCCGCAGGGCGAAAGCGTTCAAGGCCGATGTCACCGTGACGGGCGATGTGGACCGGCTCGTCGAGGAAGCGGCCGGCTTCCTCGGCGGCCTGGACATCCTGGTCTGCAACGCGGGCCACCTGATCGGCCGGGCCACGATCGCCGAGATGTCCGACGACCACTTCGAACAGGTCATCTCCACCAATCTGACGTCGGCTTTCCGCACCGTGCGGGCCGCGCTGCCGCAGCTGACGAAGTCGTCGGCCGGTCGCATCATCACCATGTCCTCGCTGGCCGCGCACAACGGCGGCGGCCCCGGTTCGGTCGCTTACGCGGCGGCCAAGGCCGGTGTCCGCGGCTTCACCAAGGGCCTGGCCAAGGAGCTCGGCGGCACAGGCATCACGGTCAACACCGTGGCGCCCGGCTTCATCAAGGGCACCGCCTTCCACGACACGTTCACCGCGCCCGAGGCGCAGCAGGCAATGGAGGCGGGCATCCCGGTCGGCCGGGCCGGCACCCCGGAGGATGTCGCCGCGGCGGTCGTGCATCTCGCGTCGCCGTCGTCCGGCTTCCTCACCGCCACCACGGTGGACATCGACGGTGGCGTGTGGCCGCGTTGAGGCGCATCGCCCGGGAGCGAGGCGGCTGGTGGCACGCGTACGTCTGCCCGGCGCACGGTGTGGAACTCGACCACGGTGACCTGCTCGCCGGGGTCTTCCCGGCGGGCGGTGCGCGCTGTGCGCACGGCTGCCGGGTGGACGACGAGGCGGTGCGCGGCGCCTGGCTGGTGCTGTCGCACCAGGCGTGGGCGCGGCACCTGCGGGTGCTCGCCCACCGGGGCGAGCGTGCTCAGGCGGTGGAGCGGCTCGTCGAGTACGCCGGTCTGTACGCCGAGCTCGCCACCGAACGGCACGGTGAGGCGCAGACCTGGATGCTGCGCGGCCGGCTCTTCCATCAGGCGCTGACCGACGCCATCTGGGCTGTCAACATCGGGCACACCGTGATCACGCTCGCCAAGGAATCCACGGATCATCTGGCGGCGGTGCTGCCGCTCCTCGACGACCTGGAGCGGGCCGCGCTGGACGCCCGGGACGTGCTGACCGGTCAGGGCCACCTCGCCTCCAATTACACCGCGTGGCTCAACGCCGCCGGTGTGGCGGCGAGTCGGGGCGCCGCTGCGGCCCGTGGCCAGGAGTGGGACGGCGCCGAGCAATGGCTGGAGGGCGAGCACGGGCTGTATGCGCATCTGCGGGTCGCGGTCGCCGACGACGGCTGGGAGTGGGAGGGCAGCACCTACTACCACGGGTTCGTGCTGCGGGCCGCGCTGCTGGCGCTGCGCTGCACCGACCCTGCGGCCGTTCCGTCGGATGTGGTGGACGTACTGGCCGCGATGACGGACGTACTGGCGGCGATCGCCACTCCGGGCGGTATTCTGCCCGCGCTGCACGACGGCCCGTATATGCGCGGTCCGCTCGCGCTGGAGTGGCTCGAACTTGTCGCACTGGCCCAGCAGTTGGTCCCCTCCCCCGCCCTCGATGCGGTGGCAGGGAGGGCTCGCGACGAACTCGGCGCACATGACGACGGGCTCGACCGCGAGCTGGGCGGATGGTTCACGGGACCCCCGCTGCCGGAGCGTCCGGCGCCGACGCCGGTCACGGTGTTCGCCACCGCCGGATACGCGGTGCTGCGCCATGCGGGCGTCCACGCACTGCTGGACTTCGGTCCGCACGGCGGCTCGCACGGGCACCGCGACAAACTGTCGCTGTACCTGTACGGGGACACCACCCCGTGGCAGCCCGATCCCGGTCAAGTGCCATACGCCCACGCCGAGTTCCGTGATCTGTACGCATCGACCGAGGCGCACCCCGCCTTTCGGGTGGACGGCGCGGAACAGGCCGAGTGCACCGGGAGGTTGCTCGGCTCGGACGGCTCCTGCGTAACGGCCGAGGTGACGACGGCGTACGAAGGCGTGCGTGCCGTGCGGCAGGTCGCGCTCGGCGACAGCTATCTGGTCGACCTGCTGACCGTGACCGCCGAGGACGAGCGCCGGCTCACCGCGCAGCTGCGTCCCGGTGTCGCGCTGGACATCCAGCTCCAGGCCGCGGGTCCGGTGCGCACCACCTGGTACGGCGACGAGACCCTGCACGGCTGGCACACTCACACCCCCGGCGCGGCCGTGCGTCCGGTCACCCGGCCGGGCCCCGGTCCGGCCGACGATCCGCAGCACATGCGTACCCGGGTCGACTTCACCGCGAAGTCGGACCGGATCACATTCGCCTCCGTATATCAGGCGGCGTCGGCGGGCCCTGCCGTCACCGGCGTACAGCTGGACGGTGACGGACTGCTGACGGTCGCGCTGGCCGACGGCAGCACCGCACGGTTCCGGACGGAGGACTGACCCTTGTTGCTCTCGGCGACCCCGCCGTCCGGTCCGCGCCCCGCGCAGGAGGCGCGGTTGTACGAGGAGGCCGCCCGCCACCGCGGGCTGACTCCGCCCCGTACGCACCCTCTGGCCAGCATCACCTGGCTGGGCCCGGCCGCCTCCAACCCGGCGCTGGCCTACCGGGTCGGCGGCGACCCGGCCCATCTGGCGGAGAGCCGCCGCTGGATCGAGGCCGCGGTGCGGCTGCCGCACTGGGGCAAGGCCCATATGCCGGACCACGATCTGGACGCAGGCTGGCTGCTGCACCATCTGTCGCTCGCGTACCGGTGGATCGGCGACGATCTGCCGGACGGGGTGCGGGCGCTGCTGCGGTACAAGCTGCTGCTCCAGGGGCGGCGGATGTTCGAGTTCGCGGTGGCGAGCGAGGGCGCCTGGTGGTCGTCTTCGTACTGGCAGAACCACAACTGGATCTGTTACGCGGGTCTGGCGACGGCCGGCTATGTGCTGGGCAAGGAGGAGTGGACCGAGCGTGCCAAGGACAACCTCGGCACGGTCCTCGATCTGATGCCCGAGGACGGCTCGCACGCCGAAGGTGTCGTGTACTGGCGCTACGGCGTGCCCTTCCTCGCCATCCATCTGGATCTCCTCCAGGAGGCGGAGGGCATCGACTGGTGGGGGCGGGGCGGTTTCCTCTCCCACACCTTCGGCTACCGGCTGCACCAGACCGCCCCCGGCTTCGCGCTCAATGTCGACCACGGCGACTGCCACGACCGGCGCAGCGGGCACAGCGCCGGTCTGTACTACCGTCTCGCCGCCCAGTACGGCATCCCGGAGGCACAGTGGATGGGTGATCTCGCCTCGGGTGAACTGCTGTGGCAGGAAGCCGCGGAGAGCGGGGTGCGGCCGGGGATTCTGCCGGAGGCCTACCTCGAATACCTCTGGTACGACCCGTCCGTGGCCGGCGCGCGCCCCACCGAGACCAGGGCCTTCTTCCCGGATCTCGGTCTGCTCGCGGCCCGTACCGGGTGGGACGACGACGCCACGCTCGTCTCGTTCAAGGCAAGCCCCGGAGGTGGCCACAAGGCGTGGGAGACGTCGGCGAAGCACCGGGCCGAGCGGGGCTGGGAGACCCTCGACCAGGGGCACCACCACCCCGATTCGGGCTCGTTCGTGCTGGTCTCGCAGGGTGCGTTCCTCGCGGTCGACGAGGGCTACAGCAACCGCAAGCGGGCCGCGCACCACAACCTGCTGCTGGTGGACGGACAGGGGTACGCGGACGAGGACCGCTACCACGTCTACAAGGACATCCCGTACGAGCGCCAAGCCCGGCAGCGTGATGTGCTCGCCGCCCCCGACTGCGGCTGGGCACACGCCACGGCGGAGATCGCGGCGATGTACGACCCCGGGCTCGGGGTGCGGCGGCTGGACCGGACGCTGGTGTTCACCCCGTCGGGGCGGCTCGTACTGCTGGACCTCGCCGAGGCGGACGCGGAGCGGGAATGGACGTTCCTGCTCCAGACCGACCTGCCGACCGAGCCGCAGCCGGACGGCAGCCGGCTGATCCGGTCCGGGGCGGCCTCGGCGCTGGTGCGGCAGTTCGCGCCGCTCGACGGCTCCGTAGTCTCCGAGGCCACGGAGGTCGAGGCCAATCCGACGTCGAGTACGCCGGAGCTGCGCCTCACCCGCACGCTGCACACGCTGCGTTCGACGACCGCGCGGACGTCGAACGGTCTCTTCCTCACCGCGATCACCCCGGGCGCCGGACCGGTCGCCGCCGGGCGGGTCGCGTGTGCGGAGGGCGAGGGCGTCACCTTCGGCGAGGAGACCGTGCTCCTCTCCCCCGTCGCCCGTCGCATCCGTACCACCGCCGTCTCGGCCGATGCGGCGGCGGTGCTGCTCGGCGGCGACGGCTGCGCCCCGTATGTGGTGGCGGCCACCCGGCTGGAGCTGGACGGCCGCGTGCTGCTCGATGTCCCGGAGCCGTACACAGGAAAGGTCGGCTGATCATGCAGGCAACCCTCTCGTCCGGCTGGCCGACGCTGCTGCGGCGGCTGGAGTTCGTGGCCTACCCGGCCGCCGCCGGGGCCGCGTTCGCCGTGCTGTCGCTCGGTGTCGTGACCTGGCTGCCCGCGCTCGCCGCAATGGGGCACGCCCTGCAGCGGTGGCGGGCGGAGGGTGACAGCCATTGCTTCACCAACGTTTTCAGCGCCTTCCCGCAGTACTGGCGGGCCCTGTGGCGCCATTCCCTGGCGTCCACCGCGGCTGGGATCGTCCTGACCGCCAACATCGTCCATCTGCTGGGCCGCTCGGAGCCGTGGACGTTCGTACTCCTCGCCGCGCAGGTGGGCATCGCGGCCGCTCTGGTCGTCCATCATGTGGCGCTCGCGGCCGAGGCGGCCCGGTCACCGCACGGGACGGTCCGCACCTGGTCGCGCGGTGCGCTGGCACTCGGCTTCGGGTCCGCGGCCCGTGGCACCGCACTGCTCGGCGCAGTGATCTCCGCCGCGCTGCTCTCCCTCGTCATACCGCTGGGCCCCCTGCTCCTCGGCCCCAGCATCCCCGTACTACTCGCTCTGTCCTTCGCAGACCCCAGGAGGCACACCCCATGAGCCGTGTACTACGCACCACTCTCGTCGCCGCGCTCGCCGCAGGCGCCCCGCTCGCCCTCCCCCCGACGTCCGTGGCCGCCGAAGCCGCCACCGCGTACTACGTGTCGCCGTCCGGCAGCGACTCCAACGCCGGTACGTCGGCGAGCGCCCCGCTCGCCACGATCCAGAAAGCGGTCGACCTGGCACCGACGGGCTCGGTCGTGAACCTCGCCACCGGCACGTACAAGCAGGACGTCGTGACCAAGCGCGCCGGAGTCACCCTCACCGGCCCGTCGAACGCAGTGGTGAAGGGGGCCGGCGACGCCCGGATCATTCAGGTGCAGCACGACTCGACGACGCTCAGCGGTTTCACCGTGGACGGGCTGCACGGGTCGTCCACCGATGTGTCGGGGTACCGCCTCAAGCTCATCTATGTCATGAGCACAACTCCCGGCAATGGTGTGGGCGGTCTGCGGATCACCGGAATGACGCTGAAGAACGCCGCCGACGAATGCCTGCGGGTGCGCTATCTGGTGACCGGCGCCGACATCTCCGACAACACGATCACCAACTGCGGGGTCAATGACTTCAGGTTCGGCGGCGGCGGCAAGAACGGCGAGGGCATCTACCTCGGCACGGCCCCCGAGCAGCAAGGGGCGAACGGCGCCCCGGACGCGGCCCCCGACATCAGCAAGAACAACCGCGTCCACCACAACACCATCGTCACCCAGGGCAATGAGTGCGTCGACGTGAAGGAGAACTCGACCAACAACTACGTCGAGTACAACGACTGCAGCGGTCAGAAGGACTCCAGCTCCGGTGGCCTGGATGCGCGCGGCAGCGGCAACATCTTCCGCTACAACACCATTCACGACAACGTCGGCGCGGGCATCCGGCTCGGCGGCGACACCGCGACCGACGGCATCGACACCAGCATCTACGGCAACAGCATCACCGGTAACGCGGGCGGCGGCATCAAGTTCATGCGGACCCCGCAGGGTCCGGTGTGCACCAACACGATGAGCGGCAACACCGGTGGCGACGCGGTCGGCACCTACGGCAGCGAGTACACGCCGACCGGTGCGTGCCCCCAGTGAGCGGGCGGGGACCCGCGAGACGCGGGGTACTGACGGCGGCGGCCGGGCTGGCGGCGGTCGCCGCGACGGCGCCGGGGGCGCAGGCCGCCGAGGCGTCGAACAGTGGCATGGGCCGGTCGCGCTGGACGACGTCCTGGGCGACCGCGCAGACCGCGCCGACCGCCACCGACACGGTGGCGAGCGCCGGTCTGACCGACGGCACGTTCACCGCCAACGTACGGCTGTCGGCGGGCGGAACGGTTCGGCTGCGCTACGGGCACGCCTTCGGCACGGTTCCGGTCCTGATCGGCCCCGTGACAGCGGGCGGCCGGCCGGTGACGTTCGGGGGGCGAGCGCAGGCGTGGATCGCCGCGGGCGCCTCGCTGACCAGTGACCCGGTCGCCGGTCTGCGTACCACCGAGGCCACGGCTCTGACGGTGCAGACCCGGCTCCCCGGCCCCACCGGGCCGCTGTCCTTCCACCGCAACACCCATGCCTCGCACACCGTCGACGGCGTGCGCACCACATCGGTGTTCCTGCTGACGGGTGTCGAGGTGACGGGTGCGCACGGGCCGGTGATCGCGGTGCTCGGCGACTCCATAGCGGAGGGCGTCGGCACACCCGACGACGCCGATCTGCGCTGGCCCGATCAACTGGCCAGGCGCCTTCCCGGTTCGGCCGTCGCCAATCTCGGCATCAGCGGCAACCGGGTGCTGCTGGACGACGCCCGGTTCGGGCCGAGCGGACAGGCACGCTTCGACCGCGATGTGCTGTCGCTTCCGGGGCTGCGGACCGTACTCGTCCATCTCGGCGTCAACGACCTCCAGCAGCCGCCGAGCCAGACCGATCCGGCGCGGGTCCTGGCCGGGTACCGACAGCTGGTGCTTCGCGCCCGTAACGCCGGGCTGCGGGTGGTCGGCGCGACCATCACCCCGTTCGGGGGCTGGACCCGCTGGACGCCGGAACTGGAAGCGGTACGGCAGCAGGTCAACGCGGCGGTCCGGACCGGCCGGGTCTTCGACGCCGTCGCCGACTTCGACGCGGCACTGCGCGACCCGGAACAACCGTCGCGGATGCTGCCCGCGTACGACAGCGGCGACGGACTGCACCCCAACCCCTCCGGTCATGCCGCACTGGCCGCGGCCGTCGACCGCCGACACCTTCTGTGAGGGCCGCATCATGAACCCAGGCACCACTCCGGGCGCCACCCGGCGCACCGTTCTCGCCGGGGCGGCGGTGCTCGGCGCAGCCGCCGCCCTGCCGCTCACGCTCACCGCGGCCCCCGCGCACGCGGCGGCCCAGGACGCCGTCGTCGATGACGCCGCCTCCCTGCGCACCCGCTGGCACACCCAGCTCACCGGCGGCCCGGGGCTCGACCTGACGGACCCGCAGATCGCCGCGGCCGTGGCCAGGATCGGCAAGGCCGCCACCACCTCGGCGAAGGGCCTCGACCCGACCCGTACCGACGGGCTGTTCCCCGATCTGACCAGCATCACGCTCTCCAACCACGTCACGACATCGTTCAAGCGGCTCGCCACGGTCGCGACCGCATGGGCCGTGCCCGGCACTCCTCAGTACGGTGACACCGCGCTGCGCGATCTGCTGCTGGCGGGCATCGACTGGATGCTGTCGAACCGGTACGGCCCCGGCCACACCCGGTTCGACAACGACTGGGACTGGGAGATCGGCTCCGCGCTCGCCCTCAACGATGCGTCCGTGCTGCTGTACGAGGCGCTCGGGACGGAGCGGCTGGGCCGGATCAACACCGCTGTCCGGCACTACACGCCCGACCCGAACCTCTGGCGGGCCGACCGGCAGATCGCGACCGGTGCCAACCGGGTGTGGATCTCCACCGTCGTCGCCGTCAACGCCGTGCTCAGCGACAACGGCGACGCTCTGGCCCGGGTCCGTGACGCTCTTGTCGACGTCGAGGGTTCGGGTGCCAACAGTGTCCTCGCCTTCAACGACGAGGGCGCGGCGGCGGAGGGTACCGGCGAGGGCTTCTACTCCGACGGTTCGTTTCTCCAGCACTACAAGCACCCGTACAACGGCGGGTACGGCAAGGAGCTGCTGAACAACCTCTCCCGGCTGCTGAACCTGCTCGCGGGTACGGCGTGGACGGTCACCGACCCCGATCTCGACAACGTCCGCAGCTGGGTCGACGACGGCTTCGACCCGCTGCTGGCGCGCGGCGATGTGATGGCATCGGTGTGCGGGCGCGAGATCGCCCGCCCCAGCAAGCAGGGCCATGTCTCGGCACAGACGGTCATCGAGGCGGTGGTGCGACTGATCCCGAGCTTCCCCGGCGAGACGGCCGACCGGTTCACCGCCCTGGTCAAGCAGTGGATCGCCGAGGACACCTACCGGGACTTCCTCGCCGTCACCGACCCCGCCTCGCTCGTCGCCGCCCGGCAGGTCATCGCTTCCCCGGTCCCCGCGCGTGGTCCGCTGGTCGCGCACAAGCAGCACCCGCGGATGGACAAGGCGGCCCACCACCGGCCGTCCTTCGCGCTGGGCATCTCCGCGTACTCGTCCCGGATCTACAACTACGAGTCGATCCAGAACGAGAATCTGCACGCCTGGCACCTCTCCGACGGCATGGTCCTGCTCTACACCGACGACCGCGGGCACTACAGCGAGGACTACTGGCCGACCGTCGACCCGACCCGGCTGCCCGGCACCACCGTCATCGCCGGCCGGCCCGCGGACGCGGCGGGGCAGCGCACCACCAGCGCGGCTGACTGGGCGGGCGGCACCGCACTGCCCGGGACGACTCTCGGTGCGTACGGCATGGAGCTGCGCGCGTACGGAAGTTCGCTGCACGGGCTGAAGAGCTGGTTCTGCCTTGACGATGTGATCGCCTGTGTCGGCTCGGGCATCACCTCCGACGCGGGCACGGCCGAGACGGTCGTGGAGAACCGGAAGCTCCGCGACCCGAAGGCGGCCCTGCTCGTCAACGGCACGGCCGCGCCCGCGGACGCCGGCTGGTCGGCAGAGCTCGACCAGGTGCGGTGGCTGCATGTCGCCGGGACCGGCGGCTACGTCTTCCCCGAGCCCGCCACGCTCCACGGCCTGCGCGAGGACCGCACCGCGACCTGGCGCGAGATCAACCTCAAGTACGGCACGGACACCCCGGTCACCCGCCCGTATCTGACGCTGTGGCAGGACCACGGCACCGCGCCGAGCGGGGCGGGCTACTTCTGGCTGCAGGCCCCGGCTGCCTCCGCCGAGCGTACGAAGCGGTGGTCGTCCGCGCCTCCCGTGAAGCTGATCGCCCGCTCCACCGCCGTGCATGCGGTACGCCGCTGCGCGGACGGACTGGTCGCCGCGAACTTCTGGACCGCGGGCACCGTGCAGAACCTGGCATCGGACGGTCCCGCCTCGGTGCTCGTACGACCGGACGGAAAGACGGTGAAGGTGTCACTGTCCGACCCGACACAGCTGCGGTCCTCGGTGGTCCTGGACCTGGCGCAGCGCGGTCTGACCGTCGTCTGTGCCGATCCGGGTGTCAGCGCCGCACCCACCGGCAACGGCATCCGGATCACCGCCGACACCGCTGAACGCCACGGTGCAACCCTCAACCTCACCCTGAAGAGGAGCTAGACCCTTGCTGTTCGACATGGATCTGGACCGGCTGCGCGACTACCGGCCGGAGCCGGAGGAACCGGCAGACTTCGACGCCTTCTGGGAGAAGACGCTCACCGAGACGGCCCGCCACACCGTGGACGCCGAGTTCGTCCCGTACGACGCCGGCTTCGCGACCGTCGATGTGCTCGATGTGACGTTCCGCGGCTGGGGCGGGCAGCCCGTGAAGGCATGGCTGATGCTGCCGAAGGTGCGCTCCGGGCCGCTGCCCGCCGTCGTGCAGTACATCGGCTACAACGGCGGCCGGGGCATTCCGTACTCCTGGCTGACGTGGAGCGCACTCGGGTACGCACATCTGGTCATGGACAACCGGGGCCAGGGCGGCGGCGGCAAGAACACCGCGGACACCCCTGACATCGGTCCGGACGGGCACGGCTCGTCCTCCCCCGGCTTCCTGACCCGCGGCATCGAGGACCCGTACCGCCACTACTACCGGCGGCTGATCACGGACGCGGTGCGGGCGGTGGACGCGGCGAAGGCCCATGAGGCGGTGGACGCTTCGCGGGTGGCCGTGCTCGGGGGCAGCCAGGGCGGCGGGCTCGCCCTGGCCGTCGCGGGGCTGCGGGACGACATCGCGGCGGCGGTCACCGATGTGCCGTTCCTCTGCCACTACCGGCGTGCCTCGCAGATCACGGACGCCGGACCGTATGCGGAGATCGCCCGCTGGCTGTCCGGGCACCGCTTCCGGATCGACGAGGCGATGGAGACCCTGTCCTACTTCGACGGGGTCAACTTCGCGGCACGGGCGAGTGCCCCGGCGTGGTTCTCGGTCGGTCTGATGGACAGGATCTGCCCGTCGTCCACGGTGTTCGCCGCATATCACCGCTATGCGGGTCCGGCCGAGATCGAGGTGTTCACGTACAACGGGCACGAAGGCGGCGCGGAGTACGACCTGCCCCGCAAACGCCAGGCGCTGCGCGGCGTGTTCGGACGCTAGCGCAAGAAGGTCACCGGCCCAGCGCCGCCATCGCGGCGTTGTGGCCGGGAACCCCGCTGACCCCACCGCCGCGTACGGCGCCCGCCCCGCACAGCAGCACATTGGCGTGCGCCGTCTCCACACCCCACCGGCCGGTGGATTCGGTGGCGTACGGGAAGGCAAGGTCCCGGTGGAAGATGTGGCCGCCGGGCAACCGCAGATCCTGTTCGAGGTCGAGCGGTGTCTTCGCCTCGATGCACGGCTCGCCGTTCTCGTCGCGTGCCAGGCAGTCGGTGAACGGCTCGTCCAGGTGCGCGTCGAGTTCGGCGAGCGTGGCCGTCAGCAGCTCGGCGCGCGTCGCCGCGTTGTCGGCGGCGAAGAGCCGGGCGGGGGTGTGCAGGCCGAAGAGGGTGAGGGTCTGGTAGCCGCGGGCGGCGAGGTCGGGGCCGAGGATCGACGGGTCGGTCAGCGAGTGGCAGTAGATCTCGGACGGCGGGGCGCCGGGCAGCCGGCCCGCCGCGGCGTCCCGGTAGGCATCGGCGAGCTGCCCGTACCCCTCGGCGATGTGGAACGTGCCGGCGAAGGCCTCGCGCGGGTCGACCGAGCGGTCACGCAGTCGGGGCAGCCGGGTGAGCAGCATGTTCACCTTCAGCTGCGCGCCCTCGGCCGGGGTGGGCGGCTCGTCCCCGAGGAGGGCAGCGAGCGCCTGCGGCGAGGCGTTGACCAGGACCCTGCGGGCCGTGACGACGTGTTCCGCTTCGGGTGAGCGGACGGTGATCTCGGCCCGTGTTCCGTCGGTCTCGATACGGGTCGCCTCGTGCCGTACGCGGATCTCGGCCCCGGTCTCGCGGGCGGCACGGGCGAGGGCGTCGGTGAGTGCGCCCATGCCGCCGACCGGGACGTCCCAGTCGCCGGTACCGCCGCCGATGACGTGGTAGAGGAAGCAGCGGTTCTGGAGCAGGGACGGATCGTGCGCGTCGGCGAAGGTACCGATCAGGGCGTCGGTGAGAACGACTCCGCGTACGAGGTCGTCATGGAAGTTCTTCTCGACGGCGACACCGATGGGCTCCTCGAAGAGTGTCCGCCAGGCCTCCTTGTCACCGATCCGCTCGCGCAGCGCGTCCCGCGTCGGCAGAGGTTCGGTGAGTGTCGCAAAGGCCCGCTCGGCGACGCGTCGCGTCATGCCGTAGAAGCGCTGCCACGCCTCGTACTCCCGGTCCGAGCCGGTGAGCGCGGCGAAGGATTCCCGGGTGCGGTCCCCGCCGACGAGCAGCCCGGTGGCGCGGCCGCCACGCACGGTCGGGGTGTAGGAGGAGACGGTCCGCTTGCGTACGGCGAAGTCCAGGCCGAGATCGCGGACGATCTTCTGCGGCAGCAGGGACACGAGGTACGAGTAGCGCGACAGTCGGGCGTCGACCCCGTCGAAGGGGCGGGTCGAAACGGCCGCTCCGCCGGTGGTGGCGAGGCGTTCCAGGACCAGGACGGTCTGTCCGGCGCGGGCGAGGTAGGCGGCGGCGACCAGACCGTTGTGGCCGCCGCCCACGATCACCGCGTCATAGCTGTCGGGTGCGGGCATGACCCTTCGTAGCACGGGACGATCACCCCTGACCAGAGGCTGTGGTGTCCGGTCAGTGCGGCGGCGCTCCCCGCCCGCGGCGCAGCGCCGCGACCCGGCGGTACAGCTCTACGGCCTCCGGTCCCCGGCCGAGCTGCTCCAGGCAGTGTGCCTCGTCGTTGCGGGCGGCGAGGGTGTCGGGGTGGTCGGCGCCGAGGACGCGTTCACGGGCCGCGGCGACCTGGCGGTAGACGGTGAGGGCGTCGGGCCAGCGGCCGAGCCAGCCGAGGCCGACGGCGACCTCGCGGCGGCTGACGAGGGTGTCGGGGTGGTCGGGGCCCAGGACGCGTTCGCGGACCGCGCACACGTCGCGTGCCTCGGCGAGCGCTTCCTCCCAGCGGGCGAGGCGCCCCAGATTGACGCCGAGGCCGTGGCGGGCGCGGAGCGTCTCGGGGTCGGCGGGGCCGCCCACCCTGGTCCGGTCGTCGACGAGGGCGCGGTAGAGCTCCAGGGCCTCCGCGCTGCGGCCCAGGCGGCCGAGGCTGATGCCGACCTCGTAGCGGGCGGAGAGCGTGTCGGGGTGGTCGGCGCCGAGCGACCTCGACCGGGCCTGGGCGACTTCGCGGTAGGTCTGCAGGGCCTCCGTCCAGCGGCCCAGCCGGCCGAGCGTGTACGCCACTTCGTAGAGCGTGACCAGGGTGTCGGGGTGGTCGGCACCGAGCAGGCGGGAACGGGCCGAAGCCACGTCCCTGGCCATCCGGTACGAGTCCTCCAGACGGCCGAGCCTGCTGAGGTTGAAGGCGAGGTTGTGGCGGCAACGCAGGGTGTCGGGGTGGTCGGGGCCCATCGACCGTTCCCTGGAGGCGAGGACCGTCGCGTACACCTGATGGGCCTCGAAGTGGCGGCCGAGCCGGTCCAGGACGTACGCCATCTCCTGGCGGGCCGCGAGGGTCTCCGGGTGGTCGGGTCCCAGGGTACGTTCGCGCCCCTGGGCGACGCGGCCGAACTCCCGCAGGGCGTCCGACGCGCGCCCGGTACGGCTGAGGGTGAAGCCGACCTCGTACCGGCTGGAGAGGGTGTCGGGGTGGTCGGGGCCGAGGGCGTGCTCGCGTTCGGCGGCGACCGCACGGTGTACTTCGCCGGCCTCCTCCCAGTGGCCGAGCCTGCCGAGGTTGAGGCCCGCGCTGTGCCGGTTGGCGAGGATGGAGAGCAGTTCCGGCGACGGGGCCGGCCGCTCGGCCCCGACCTGTGGCAGTTCGCCGGTGAGGAGTCGCATGTCGGTGCCGGTGGTCCACTCGCCGGTGAGGTCCGCCAAGTGGTCGGGCGGCGCGAGCCCGAGGGCGCCGGACGCCTTGTGTCCGGTGGTCATGCCGCGGGTCCAGGCCGGCAGCTCCTGCCCGGGCCGCACGACGGGAACGGGCGGCGCGAGCCGTACCTGTCCCGAAGGCTGGAGCAGCGGCTGCTCGCCGGTGCGGCCGACGGCGATCCGCTGCCGCAGGTCGCCCGCGTCGACGGGCCGCTCCTCCGGGGTCTTGGCCAGCAGTTCAAGGACGACGCGGTCGAAGAATCCGGGGAGTTCGGCCCGGTGGGTGCGCAGTGGCTCGGGCTGGGTGTCACGGTGTCCGACGAGCACGGCCCAGGCGTCTTCGAGGTCGAACGGCGGTGCTCCGGTGGCGATCTCGTACAGGACGCAGCCCAGTGAGTAGAGGTCGCTGCGGTGGTCGACATGGCCCCCGCTGATCTGCTCGGGCGACATGTAGTGCGGGGTGCCCATGGCAATGCCCGTACCGGTGAGGCGGGAGGTGAAGCCGATGTCGTGGCCGAGCCTGGCGATGCCGAAGTCGCAGATCTTCACGGTGCCGTCGGCCAGCCGCATGATGTTGGCGGGCTTGAGGTCGCGGTGCACGATGCCCTGTTGGTGGGTGTAGCCGAGGGCGTCGGCGACCTGTTCGGCGATGTCGACGACGTCGGGCACCGGCAGCGGATGCTGCTTGTTGTCCTCCAGGAGCTGGCTGAGGTTACGGCCGTCGAGGAGTTCCATCACGAGGTAGAGAACGCCCTCGTGCTCACCGAAGTCGTGGACGACGGTGACGCCGCGGTGCTGGAGCGCGGCGGCGACGCGGGCCTCGCGGCGGAAGCGTTCGCGCAGGATGCGGGTGAAGGACTGGTCGTGCTGGGGCCCCATCGGCTTGAGGCATTTGACGGCCACGTGGCGGCCGAGCGACTCGTCGCGGGCGCGCCACACCTCGCCCATGCCTCCTCGCCCGATCAGATCGAGCAGTCGGTACCGGCTCTGGATCAGCCTGGTGTCCGCCATCGCCTGCTGTCGCCCCCGTCGCTTCGCCTACCCCTGTGCCCTCCCCGGCCCGTCCAGTATGGCGGCCTGGCTGCGCAGTTTGTACGGGGTGGGGCGGCTGCCGGGACCGAGTCGGGCCATCGCGTTCAGAATGTGACCGGGCGGGAGTTGCCAGCGGAGCCGGGAGGGAATGCAGCGCAAGGCGGTTCCGGCAGTGCGCAGGCGGCGGTCGACGGTGCGCACGGGCCCCACGGGTCTGCCGTAGAGCTCATGGGCGTACGGGGGCAGTGACTGGTAGGCGAGTGACGCGACGCGCCGCCACACCAGTGCGCGCGCCGGCAGGAGCAGCGGATGAACAGGGGGACGGCGCAGGAAGTCGTCCACGTCCAACGCCTCCGGGGATGCGGCGAGTTGTGGTCGCACCCGTTCGAAGTAGGCGGCGAGCTGTGCGGTGGTGGCCGGCACGCCGGCGGGGTCGAGGCCGACGAGGCGCGCGCTGTGGCGGTGCTCGTCGATGTAGCGGTCGGCCTGGGCGTCGGTGAGAGGGAAGCCGGAGCGGCGTTCGACCTGGAGGTAGGAGTCGACCTCGGCGCAGTGCACCCACAGCAGCAGCTCGGGTTCGTCGACGCCGTACGTCACCCCGGTCACCGGATCGGTGACCTTGAGGAGCCGGTGGATCCGGCGGACCCTGGCACCCGCCTTCTCGGCCGCTTCGGTGGTGCCGTAGGTGATCGTTCCGACGAAGCCGGCCGTACGCATCAGCCGCCCCCAGGCGTCCTCGCGGAAGTCGGAGTTCTGCATGACGCCCCGTACGGCGCGCGGGTGCAGCGCCTGAAGGTAGAGCGCACGCACTCCGGCAACCCACATCATCGGGTCGCCATGCATCTGCCAGGTGACGGATTCGGGCCCGAAGAGCCCCGGGTCGGCGTCCACCATGTCCGCTCGCACCTCCCGCTCGGCGGCGTACACACATATGCCGTATGCACCCACAGGATGCGCTGTGACCGGGCTGAAGCTCCAGCCCCCGTCCCGCCCGGTCACACCCCGGCGATGACCGCCACGCCGACCCGGCCTCCGTCGGCGTCGAGCACGGTTCCGTGGACGAACGCCGCCTCGTCGCCGGCCAGGTACACCGCCGCCTGCGCGATGGACTCGGGACTGCCGACCCCGCCGGCCGGAGTGCCCTTCATCATGATGCCGCCGGGGTGCGCCTCGGTCTCGTCCGGGGCGGGCGTGCGCACCACGCCGGGCGAGATCGCGTTGACCCGCACACCGGACGGGCCGAACTCGGCGGCCCACGCCCGATCCGTGCCCGCGCGGGAACCAGGCCGCCGTTTCCCTGGGTGCGGCGCACCCAGGACAGCTCACCGTGGCGGGGACTCCGCCGCCGACGAACCCCTCGACCAAGCCGACACACTCGCCTTGCGCACCGGTGCCGAAAAGCTGACCGGCATGCCCCAGCGATCCATCGTCTCGTGAAGCAACTGCCCGCGCGATGGTGGCTGGGGCCCCGGGCGCTCCAGTTGGCGAAGCATGCCGTCCGAAGCGCTCCGTCACATTGAGCCCGAGCGCTTCAGTGGGCACCTGGGCAGCTGGGCGAGTACGTAGCACGTGTCTAAGTAGCCATCACCGATGCGAGGCCGCGCGCCGCGATGGGAGCTTTCGATTCGACGAGGGCCGATCGGCCTCTCGGGGAACCAGCGATACCGGAGACTCATATGGCAGCCAACGGCGTCACCTACACCGGCCTGGACGCACTGCTCGCTCCCGAAAGGTCGGTCCTCCTGCTGATCGACCACCAGGGCGCGCAGTTCGCCGGGACGCACAGCATGGACCCCAACCTCGTGGTCAACAACGTCACCGCCCTGGCGAAGGGCGCCAAGCTGTTCGACGTACCGACGATCCTGAGTACGGTCGTCGAGGACCGCGGCGGCCGGATCATCCGGCAGATCCAGGACGTGTTCCCCGATCAGAAGCCGATCGACCGCACCACGATCAACACCTGGGAGGACCAGCGGGTGGTGGACGCCGTCGCCGCCACCGGCCGCAAGGACCTCGTCATAGCCGGCCTGTGGACGGACATCTGCCTCGCCTTCCCGGCGATCCACGCCATGGCCGACGGCTACCGGGTCTACGCGGTTACGGACGCGTCCGGCGCGACGACGGTCGAGGCGCATGAGCGCGGAGTCCAGCGCATGATCCAGGCGGGCGTCATCCCGATGACCGCCGGGACCGTCATCGCGGAATGGCAGCGCGACTGGGCCCGCGAGGCTACAGTCCCCGGCATCAGCCAGATCATGTTCGAGCACGGCGGCAGCTTCGGCACCAGCCTGGCCTGGGAGCTTCAGCTCCTCGGCAAGGAATGACAACTCGCATGTGGGCGGAGTGGGGGGGGGGGGGGGGGGGCCCCCCCCCCGCGCCCGGTCCCGTGGTCGTGTTGTCCTTGTGCGACCGCCCCATCGGCGGGATGAAGTGGGGTCCCCAACCAGAAAAGCA
>NZ_JBVJWD010000008.1:155352-192689 GCF_055602785.1 Streptomyces sp. NPDC037301 | reverse complement strand
CGGGTGTGGGGGGGGGTCTCGCGTGGGAGGAAAGGAAGCAACGCGGGGGGGGGGGGGGGGGGGGCTCCCCCCCCCCCCCCCCCCACCGCGGTCACGTGGTCACGTGGTCATGTGGTCAGCGGCAGATCGCGCAGTTGGCGGCGCGAGGTGATGCCGAGCTTGCGGAAGATGTTCCGCAGATGGGCGTCGATGGTGCGCGGGCTCAGGAACAGCTGCGTGCCCACCTCCTTCGACGTCGCGCCCGTGCCGACCAGCCGGGCGATCTGGAACTCCTGAGCGGTGAGGCGGGTCGGCGCGTCGCCGACCCGTTTCCGCGCGCGGGCGCCGGTCGCGGCGAGCTCTCGGGCGGCCCGTCCCGCGAACGCCGCTGCCCCGAGCACGGACAACTGCTCGTACGCCGCCTGCAGCTCCACCCGCGCATCGGACCGCCGGCCCTCGCGGCGCAGCCATTCGCCGTACACCAGCCGGGCGCGCGCGACGTGCGGGGCGCCGTCGCTGCGGGCGAGACGCTCGATCGCCTCTTGGTACAGCTTCTCGGCGGCCGGCCCCTTCGTGAGCAAAGCCCGTGAGCGCAGCTCGGTCCCGAGCGCCCACTCGGAGCCGCTCGCGGCAGTGCGCTCGTACAGGAGCTTCATGACGGGCTCCGCGAGATCGGGGCGCCCGGCGTGCGTCGCGGCCTCGATGAACTCCACGGGTATCCAGGAGTGGAAGCTGATCTCGTCGAGATCGCCTGCCGCTCGGCACGCCTCGAGGGCGGCGTCGTAGCGGCCCAGGCCGTTGAGCAGTACGGTCCGGGCGTACTCGGTGGCGCTGAGGAGCCGTCCCTCGCCGCGCGCGTCGGCGTCGCGGGTGGCGATGTCGGCGAGCCGGGTGGTGCGTTCCTCGTCGCCGCGCCACGCGGCCACGGTGACGTCGACGTGGAGCATGGCCGGGGTCCCGAGTTCCGCCGCGATCGCGTGCGCCTCGTCGACCAGCGCGGCGGCGTCGGCGAACTCGCCCGCGTGGACATGTGCGAGGGCCCGGTAGCTCAAGGCCACGGGCAGTTCGGCGAGCATGCCCGCGCCACGCACCAGCTCGAGCTGACGGGCGGCCAGCTCCCGCCATGCCGCGTCGTCCCACAAGTCCATCGCGGGACCGCAGGCCACCCATAACTGGCCCACGTCGTACGCGTCGCGTCCCGCACCGCGCCGGTAGACGTCCACGGCCTGGCGCAATTCCGGCACCGCCTCCGTGTACCCGTTCCTGACCTGGGTGGTCAATCCGTCGAGCAGCCGGTCGAGCGGGCGCGGCTCCGGTGGGGTTGGGCTCATGGCACGGGCGGTCTCGGCAACGTCGAGCATACGGTCGGCGGTGGTGAACCGGCCGACGAACACCGCTGCGGCGAGGGACTCGAGGAATGCCTCGCGGGCCGAGAAGGTGTCGAGCGGTGCCATGAGCCGGGCCGCCCGAAGCAGCTTCTCGACCGCGGCGTCGTCCCGGTTCCTGTCGAACGCCATCCGCGCGCGCAGCGTGGCCACCGTGGCACGCTGGAGGTCGTCGAGCGGTCCGGCTTCCGCCATGGACAACAGGGACAACGCGGAGTCCGTGGCGCCGCTGTCGCGCTTGGCGCAGGCAGCGACGACGGCTCGCACGGCGCGGCGGGCGGGATCCGGCGTCAGGTTCGCGGCCTTCTCCAGGAAGGCCGCTGCGGCGGCGATGCCGCCGCGGGCCCGGGCCCGGTCGGCCGATCGTTCCAGCGCCGCGGCGACGTCCTCGTCCGGCTTGCATGCAGCCTGTGCGCAGTGCCACGCCTTGCGGTCGGGCTCGGTGTCCGCAATGACCTCGGCCAATGCGCGATGGACCGTGCGGCGCTCGTCGAGGGCAGCAGACCGGTAGACGGTCGAACGCACCAGCGGGTGGTGGAATCGCACCCGGCCGCCGATGGCCACCAGGCCGGACTCCTCGGCGTGCGTCACCGCGTCGTCGGGGACGCCGAGTTGCTCCGCCGCCGCGCCCAGGAGGATCGGGCTGCCGGTCGGCTCGGCTGCCGCGATCAACAGCAGGGTCCGTGTCTCGACGGGGAGTTCGGCCAGTCTCGCCCGGTAGCTCGCCTCGACCTTCCCCGAGGTGGGCGACGCCGTGGGCAGCGCGAACCCGCCCGCGAGGTCGGCGGTGTGGGGCAGTTCGAGGAGGGCGAGCGGATTGCCGCGCGCCTCGGCGATGATGCGGTCGCGTACGGCCCGGTCGAGAGGCGCGTGGATCTGTGACGCGAGGAGCCGACGGGCGTCGTCGTCGGCCAGGCCGCGAAGTGTCAGTTCAGGGAGGCCCGCCAGTTCGTGGCGTTCACTCGCATCGCGCTCGGCGAACAGCAGCGCGACGGGTTCGTCCTGGACTCGGCGGGCGACGAAGGCCAAGGCCTGCGTCGACGCCTGGTCGAGCCAGTGCGCGTCGTCGATGACGCACAGTACGGGCTGCTCGGCCGCGGCCTCGGAGAGGAGGTTGAGCACCGCCAAGCCCACGTGGAAACGGTTGGGGACGCCCTTCCCGGTCTGCCCGAACGCCGTGTCAAGTGCCTCGCGTTGCGGTGCGGGCAGCCGTTCCTGCCGGCGCAGGGTCGGCTTGCAGAGCTGGTGGAGTGCGGCGAACGCGAGTTCCGACTCGAATTCGGCGCCGACGGCGCGCAGTACCTCAAGGCCCGGTGCCGCCAGAGCATGCTCGATGAGCGCGGTCTTTCCGATGCCCGGTTCTCCCCGCACCACCAGCGCGCCGCCGTGCCGGGACCAAATGCCGTCGAGCAGCCGGTCCAACACGTCCGACTCGCGCCGTCGGCCGAGTAACCCCGGATGCTCGGTTCGCGGGCGGGATCCCCGCATCAGAGGGCCCGCTCGGTGCACACGTCGATGTCGACCGGTTGCGCGTCTGACCGTACACACTGCCATTCGGCCCAGATGCGGGCACTCACCGGTGCGCCGCGGTGTCGGCTGTGTAGGCGAGTTCTGCCGACGCGAACGCGGGCTCCGCCTGCGAGTTTGGCCATGGGACTCCTTCTGCCGTTTCCCCGGTGCGACGCGAGCTGGTGCGTGTTCAGAGTCCCATTTAATTTGTTGACATGGCAACAAACACAGGTGGACTTGTCCGGGTGTTGTCGCTCGGACACCGAAAACCTTCGGAGGCATCCGTGACAGCCCTTGTCGCTCAGCCGTACGGTCGTTGGAGGGTGTCGCCGCCGAAGACATCCCCGGCACCGGCGCCGGCACGACGCTGGTGCGTACCGGGGGCCGCCCTCACTCCCGCGGACACCGTGCTGCTCACCGGCGGCGTGTACGGGGTCGACGGCGGCCGGACGGGCCGCCGAATCTGCCGCGACGCACCGACGCCCCGGCCGCTCGGCCAGGGGCGCCCCTGCTCACTTGCTCAGGAGTACCGATGACGACCGTCGTACCCCGCGAACCCCGGAATGCGGACCCGGGCCCCCCACCGCCCTTCGACCCGGAGCTCGCCCCGGCGCTCGCACCTTTGGCCGAAGTCCTGCCGCCCACGATCCTGCCGTCCATGATCTCCTCCGTACGCGAGTCCATCGCCGGCCAGCGGCCCTCGGGACGAGGACCTGGCGCGCGGCGGGACGATCGAGGTCGAAGAGCGCCGGATTCCGGGGCCGTCCGGCGCGCCCGACGTCTCGCTGCTGATCTGCCGCCCGCGCGCTGTCGCCATCCCCAGGCCGGCCGTGTACTTCACCCACGGCGGCGGAATGGTCCTCGGCGACAACCGCAACCTCATCGGGGAGATGCTCGACTGGGTGCAGGAGCTCGAAGTCGTCCTCGTGTCGGTCGACTACCGCCTCGCCCCGGAACACCACTACCCGGCCGCGATCGAGGACGTGTACGCGGGACTCGTCTGGGTCGCGGACCACGCGGCCGACATCGGCGTCGACCCCGACCGCCTCGTGGTCTCCGGGGCCAGCGCGGGCGGTGGGTTGACCGCGGCCGCCACGCTCCTGGCCCGGGACCTCGACGGCCCGCGCCTCGCCGGACAACTCCTCGCCTGCCCGATGCTCGACGACCGCAACGACACACTGTCCGGCATCCAGATGGCCGGACGCGGCGTCTGGGACCGCACGTCGAACGACACCGCCTGGACCGCGCTGCTCGGGGAGGCACGCGGCGGCCCCGACGTCTCCCCGTACGCGGCGCCGGCACGTGCGTCGAGCCTGTCGGGTCTGCCGCCGCTGTTCATCGACGTCGGTTCCGCCGAGACGTTCCGGGACGAGGTCGTCGCGTACGCGTCCCGCTTCTGGCTGGCCGGCGGCGACGCGGAACTGCACGTGTGGCCAGGCGGATTCCATGGTTTCGACGCCATGGTGCCGGGCGCCGCACTGTCTCAAGCCGCCCGCGCGGCCCGGCTGCGCTGGCTGCGCCGGGTGCTGTAGCCGTGCGCAGGCCCCGGCCCGGAACCGGTGGACCACTTACCAGAGAATGGGCCTCATGAACGAACCACGCTGGCTCGACGTGCAGGAGGCAGCTGTCTGGAAGAAGCACCGGGACC
Source organism: Streptomyces sp. NPDC037301 (assembly GCF_055602785.1). Classification (NCBI taxonomy): domain Bacteria; kingdom Bacillati; phylum Actinomycetota; class Actinomycetes; order Kitasatosporales; family Streptomycetaceae; genus Streptomyces; species Streptomyces sp. NPDC037301. The sequence goes on along the minus strand of NZ_JBVJWD010000008.1, from coordinate 188,168 downwards.
TGCAGCGACAGCTGCAAAGCGCCCTGGACCGGCAGCTGGCCCGCGACTCCGTGCTGTCCGGGGCCGACTACGCGGTGCTCGTTCCCCTGTCCGAGTCGCCGGGCGACATCCTGCGGGCCCGGGAGCTCCAGGCGGAGCTGGGCTGGGACCGCAGTCGGCTGTCGCATCAGATCAGCCGGATGGAGAAGCGCGGCATGGTCGCCCGCGAGCCGTGCGAGGACGACGCGCGCGGCTCGATGGTGTGCATGACCCCCAAGGGCCGGGCCGCGATCGAGGCCGCCGCGCCGCAGCATGTCGAGACGGTCCGTCGCTACTTCTTCGACCCGCTCTCGCACGACGAAGTCGAAACGCTGGGCGTGCTCCTGGACCGGCTCCTCGCCGCACTCGCGCGCGACACGGACTGAACGATCCTTCCGTCCGGCCCATCACATGGCTCATGGGCCCGCACCCGCACCGCGCCCTCGACAGGCCCTACGTAACTCCGTCGCTAGGCGACCATCACCGACGCGAGACGGCCGCCGCGCTGCGAGTGTCGGGCGTGGCAGACCTACGTGAGGAGTCGGGATGAAGATCACCGTTGTGGGGCGAGGAAGCGTCGGGGGCGGCTTGGCCCGGCTGTGGGCGAAAGCCGGCCACGAGGTGACCGGTCTCGGCCGCGACGGAGGCGACGCGACCGGTGCCGACGTCCTGGTGATCGCGGTGCCGGGCCCGGCGATCGCCGATGCGCTTGCGCAGGTGTCGGGGCTGGCCGGACAGGTGACCGTCGACGCCTGCAACCTCTACGGGCCGAGGGACGCCTCCTTCCCCTCGCTGTCCCACCAGGTGAAGTCGATCGTCGGCGGACCGACCGCGAAGTCGTTCTCGACGAACTTCGCCGCGATGTACGACCAGATCGAGGCGCAGAGCGTTCGCCCCAGCAACCTCTTCGCCGCCGACGCGGCCGCGCGGGAGACGGCCGAGCAACTGATCCGGGAAGCCGGCTACGACCCCGTCTTCGTCGGGGACCTCGATACCGGCGCCCGCCTGCTCGAAGACAGCTCAGCACTCACCCGTGCGCTGGCCGGCCAGCTCGGCCCCTTCTTCTACCGCTACGGGCGTCCCGGCGAGCTGTGAACCGCCGCTGTCCGCCACGCATGTCCAAGAAGCACACCTTTCCATGGCCGAAATCCCCGCCGCCATCGGCAGCACCGCCCCGGAGACGTGATGAGTGCATCCTGGCAGGCCAGGTCGTCGTGGTCACCGGCGCGGCGAGCGGGGTCGGCCGGGCCATCGCGGTCGCGGCTGCGCGGCATGGTGCGAAGGGCGTGATCGTCGCCGCCCTCACCGAGACCCCGCGCGAGGGCGCCGGGCCCACCGTCGGCGAGATCGAAACATTGGGCGTCCCGGCACGGATTCACCGTCGCCTGTTCGACCAGCAAGGGCGGGATCATTCTGATGGCCCAGTCCCTCGCCGCCATGGGACCCGATGGTATCCGGGTCAACGCCGTGTGCCCCGGCACCATCGACACTCATCCGCTGCGGTCCACACCCGATATCGCCCAGGCCGCGGACGGATTCCGGCAGCGGACTCCGCTGCGGCGCCCGTGTAGCCGTCCGAGATCGGTGACGCCAGGGCGTACCCCGGATCGGATCTGTCGAGTTATGCAACCGGAACCGCCCTCGTCGTCGACAGCGGCCCAACGTCGGTGATCTGGCACCTGCGCCCGAGCCGTGCCACCCGACTGACCGCACCTCTGCACAAAGGAATCCCATGAGCGAGAACACTCCGAGCGAGGCCGCCAAGGCGGTCGTCCGTCGCAACACGGAGGAGGTACAGGGCGGCGGCGACTTCGCCCTCTTCGACGAGCTGTTCGCCGACGACTTCCTGGACCACACGCCGCAGCCGGGACGTACTCCCGACAAGGCGGGCGCACGCGAGCTCTACCAGGTGCTCCGGGATGCCTTCCCCGACTTCCACGCCGTCATCCACTGGCAGGCCGCCGCCGGCGACCTGGTGACCACGTACAAGACCTATCACGGCACCCACAAAGGCGAGTTCTTCGGCATCGCGCCCACCGGCAAGCAGATCAGCTTCGAAACCGTGGACGCCATGAGGGTGCGCGACGGGAAGATCACTGAGCACTGGGGCGTCGCAAACCTGTTCTCGCTGATGCAGCAGCTCGGCGCCCTGCCGGGTGCCGTATAGCTCAGCCGGTAGAGACCGCGCCAGCGTTCTTGGTGCCAACTATCCGTCTTCTGTGCCAACTAAAAAACCTCGTCACAGACCGTGCGACGAAGACTCACAGTTGACACTCACCAACGTCCCCGACCTGCAGCGGCGCCGTTCGCCGGCCGGAAGCCGTTGCACGAAGGGGCTGGGGCTGGGTTCGTGGAAATCGGAAGGAGTGGTCACCGGCGCAGTGTTCCATCCCGCCGACGCGCTGCGGAGCCCACCGTCCGCCGCCCAGTGAGCCTGCGTACCAGCCCACTCAACCTGCACAACCACCGCCCAGTGCCGTGTCACCCCAGGTCAGATGCATCGCCACCACGTCCACCACTCGCTTTCACTGAGCGGTCAAGATGCGACACCACCCACTCCATCTGCACAGTCCCAGCTCACAACCCTGCCCGCCCCACAGAAAGGCTGGTCCTCGACAGCGAGGGAAGCGAGCACGGCGGGAGCTGATCACTGGTACCCCAGAGTCTCGTCCTTTGCCGCGTCGCTCACCCATGGGGCAGTGGCTGCGAACAGCGCGAGTGCGGGGGCCGTGAGTTCTCCGTCGAAGACTCGGGAGCCGTCAACGGCATCGGCCCAGGTGTTTCATCGGTGCACGGCTGTCGGGCAGCCGCGCTTGGGAGGATGCGCGGGTTCGGATGCCGCCTCGCTGTGTCCGCATCGGGGACGTGAGGGCCAGACGCGGCCACTCGCGTCCCCGAGCCTCCGTGTGTCGACACGAGCTGTCACGGCCCATGCGTGGTCACCGGCTCCGAGCGAGTCGTGGAGAGTAGGCGTGCCCCGAGAGGCTGACCGGATCCCCGGTCACCACCGCGGCTTCGTCGGGTTGAAGTCCGGGTGGAACCGGCGCATGTAACCCGTGTCGTCGCGTCCGGTGATGCCCTGCCGAAGGTAGTTCTCATGCAGCCGGGCAAGCGCGTCCCGGTCCAGCCGCACGCCGAGCCCCGGCGACATCGGCACGGGTACGGCACCGTCGACGAAGGTCAGCGGGTGCTCCACCACGTCGACACCCAGCTGCCACGGCGTGTGGGTGTCGGCGGCGTAGGACAGCTGCGGCAGCGCCGCACCGAGGTGGGTCATCGCGGCAAGGCTGATGCCGAGATGACTGTTGGAGTGCATCGACAGGCCAAGGCCCCAGGTCTCGCAGATGCCCGCCAGGCGCACGGACTGCCGCAGTCCGCCCCAGTAGTGGTGATCGGACAGGATGACCTGAACGGAGCCGCGATCGACGGCCTCGGGAATGTGGTCGAAGGAGACCACGCACATGTTGGTGGCCAGCGGCATCCCGGCGGTCTCGGCGATGGCGGCCATGCCGGCCAGGCCCTCGGTGGGATCTTCGAGATATTCCAGCAGGCCCTGAGTCTCTGCGGCGACCCGGCGGGAGGTCTCGACGCTCCACGCGGCGTTGGGATCGATGCGCAGCGGCAGCGTGGGGAACTCCTCGCGCAGCGCGCGAATGGCGTCGAGTTCCTCGTCGGGAGCGAAGACACCGCCCTTCAGCTTGATCGACTGGAAGCCGTACATCTGCACCATCGTCCGGGCCTGCGCCACGATCCCGTCAGGGTCGAGCGCAGCGGCGTAGGGGTCCGGGGCATCGCCGGGATGCTGCGCCCACTTGTAGAACAGGTACGCCGAGAAGGGCACGGCGTCGCGTACCCGGCCGCCGAGGAGATCGTGGACCGGCCGGCCGATCGCCTGGCCCTGCACGTCGAGGCAGGCGACTTCGAATGCGGAGAAGACCCGCAGCGCCGCCTTCTCCGGGCCCATGCCGCCGGCCGGACCGAGTTTCTCCGCGGGCGCGTCAGCGGTGCCGAGCAGTGCATCCACCACGGACTTGATGTATTCGGTCCGGAACGGGTCCAGCCCGATCAGCAGCGGTGCCACCGTACGCAGCACCGCCAGGTGCGTGGCGTCGCCGTAGGTCTCGCCGAGCCCGATGAGCCCGTCCCCGCAGTCGACCTCGATGATCGCGCGCAATGCCCACGGCTCGTGGCAGCCCACGGCGTTGAGCAACGGCGGATCAGGGAATGCGATGGGCGTGATGCGGATGTCGATGATCGTGGCGTGCCCTGACGGGCTCTGCAGCTCCACGTCGTCCTTCCTCGTATCGGAACCAGTCGTCATGCCCGGGACTCCTCCAGTCCATGGAGTGCCGTGCGTCCGCGGTCCACGATGGCCGCGAGTTGCGCGACGTGTTCCGGTGTGGCCTCCACCAGCGGCGGCCGGACGGGGCCGACGGCCAGTCCAGCCAGCTGCGCACCGGCCTTGACCAGCGAAACGGCGTAGCCGGGCACGCGGTCGCGCAGCGCGGCGAACGGCAGGTAGAACTCGGTCAGCAGCGTTCGCTGTGCCTCCTCGTCGTCGTCGCGCACAGCCCGGTGGAATGCGGTGGCGATGTCGGGGGCAAAGCAGTGCACCGCCGAGGAGTAGCTCTCCACGCCGATCGCTGCGTAGGCTCGTGCGCTGAGCTCTGCGGTCGGCAGGCCGTTGAGGAATCCGAACTCGGCGGCGCGGGGGTGTCCGCTGGTACGTACGGCGGTGACCAGGCGGAGCATCGCGTCGACGTCGCCGCAGCCGTCCTTGATGCCCGCGACGGTCGGGATGTCGAGCAGTTCCACCGCGGCTGCCGGATCGAGGACCGCGTTGGCCCGCTGGTAGACGGTGATCGGCAGCGGTGTGGCCTCGGCGACGTAGCGAATATGGCGCACCAGCCCCTGCGGGGTGGACGTCAGCAGATAGGGGGGCAGCAACAGCAGTCCGTCGGCGCCGCATTCCTGCGCGGCCAGCGCGAACTCCCGCGCGGCCCGCGGGCCTCCGCCCGCCCCGGCGAACACCGGTATGCGTCCGGCGGCCTGCTTCACCGCGGTGGACACGACCTGCCGGTACTCGTCGAGCCAGAGCGCGGGGAACTCGCCGGTGCCGCACGCCACGAACAGACCGCTGGGTCCGGCGGCGATCTGTGCCTCGACGTGGGTGGCGAAGACCTCCAGGTCGACCTCGTCGGCGTCGTCGAAGGGAGTCAGGGGGAAGGAGAGCAGTCCCGAGAGCCGCGTTGTTCGTTCATCGCATTTCACGGTATTCATGGATGAATCTCCACTTCAAGGGTTGCCTCGGCCGAGCCGGTGCTCGGCCGACCGTTACGAACGGATAGCTGTTATGAACGGATGGCTGTCACGAACGGACGGCTGTCACCAGGTCCGCCCCAGGGGGAGGGCGCACCAGGCGCCCCCGAGCCGGGCTGCGGTCGGGTCGGCGGGGTCCGGTACGCCGCAGTCGTCGATCACCTCGGGCGCGAACTGCTCGGCGTCGTCGAGCGGGTGGTAGCCGATCGCCTCACCTTCGGCCAGGCTCAGCCGGCCCCGGGTGTTGCGGCTGACTCCCCACACGATCCGGTAGCCGGGTTCGCGGCAGCTCAGGCAGGCTTCGACGAGGCGGTGCCCGTCGGCCGGTGACAGCCAGGTGGACAGCCCGCGCATCCCGTTCGGCATCGGGAACCAGCTTCCGATGCGCAGACAGATGATGTCCATGCCGAAGCGGTCGTGGTACAGGCGCCCGGCGGACTCGATCGCGGCCTTGCTCCAGCCGTAGAGCGTGTCCGGGCGGGCCGGTGCGTCCGCGGCGACCGGAGTGCCGTCGTACTGGTGGAAGCCGACGGTATGTGTCGAGGAGGCGAGGACGACCCGGGGCACACCGGCCAGCCGGGCCGCCTCCAGGAGGTTCAGTGTGCCGCGCACGTTGCGGTCCAGTACGTCGTCCAGGGTGGACTCGACGCTCTGGCCGCCGAGATGGACAATCGCGCTGACGCCCCGGCATGCCTCCAGCAGCGCCTCGGCGTCGGTGAGGGAGGCGATCACGGTCTCCTCCGCTCCGCTCCCTTCGATGGCGGGCGGCGTGGTGATGTCGAGAAGCCGCAGCGTGCGGCCCTCCCGTGCCGCCAGCGGCCGCAGTTGCGTGCCGACCCTGCCAGCGGCGCCCGTGAGCAGGATCCGGGTGGTGTCGACGGAGCCGGTGGCGCGCGCGCCTTGCCGGGTCATGCGGAACCTCCGATGTCGTTCGATGCGTAACTGAGCGGCGTCCATGGCCGGCAGTGGCCCCACTTCCCGGTCACGCCCCAGCGCCGCGGCGGCGACCAGGTGACCGAGCCGAAGCCGGGCCACCCCAGTCGGCTCTGGGAGGGGGCCGTACAGGTAGCCACCGGCGAACGCGTCGCCCGCGCCCTCCGGTTCGACGTACGCCGGTAGCGACCCGTACCGTCCACCGCGCACATTGGTGAATACGGTCGTGGTACGTATCGCGCCCGCTTACCGCGTGCAGCCGGATGGTCTTATTCGTCGCGCTGTGACGGCTTGGCCCCGCCGGTCGCGTGGCGACGGAAGGCCTCTGCGGCGTCGTCTTCCCGGCCGTTGACGAGTATGTCGAGCAGGCGCGCGTGTTCGTCGACCAGCTTGTCGCGGCTGCCGGTGTAGAACGGGTTGGAGACCACGCGCAGCGTCCAGAGACTGGGCTCCATCACCTCCCACAACCGCGGCAGCAGGTGGTTGCCGCTGGCCTGGCAGACGAGGCGGTGGAAAGCCATGTCGCTGTCGCGGAAGCTGCTCGGGTCGTCGTGCAGGGCCGCCCGTCGCATGTCGTCGATCACCGAGTTCAGCTGGTCGACGTAGCCCTCGGCGCGGCGCTGGGCGGCGGCTCGGGCGGCGAACTCCTCCAGCAGACCGCGCAGTTCTCGTGCCTGCTCCGCTTGCTCGATCGAGATATTGGCGACCCGGCTGCCCAGCCGCGGCACGTGAGTGACCAGGCTCTCGTGCACCAGCCGTTTGACGGCCTCGCGCACCGGGGCCTGGCTGATGCCCAGGCGTTTGGCGATGTCGGATTCGACGATCCGCTGATCCGGTGCCATCTCGCCGCTCAGGATGGCCGAGCGCAGCAGCCGGTAGACGCGGTCGGACAGCAGCCCGCCGGACGTCATGCCCCTGTTCTGTTCCAGTAGATCATTCAGACCAGTCATCAGTGCTCCCTCTGCCGGATCATTGTCATCCTGTCGCCGGCGGACGGGTCCGCCAGATCAAGTCGGTATGCCCTGATGGCCGTTCCACCCCGGACCGCGGCGGCTTCGTCAGCGGTCAGCCCGTCCAGCACCTGGGCCGTGGCCCCGGCCACGTCCTCGTACGGCGACCACTGTGTGCTGACCGGCCAGTCGGACCCGAACATCAGCCGGCGTGGCCCGAATACGTCGAGCAGCACCCGCGCCACGGCGTCCAGGCGCACTCCGTCCGGTTCGGCGGTGGCCTTGCCGAGTCCGGACAACTTGCACACCACGTTGGGCAGTCGGCCCAGTGGCGTCAGCTGCGCGGCCCATTCGCTGAGGCCTTCGCGCCGCACGTCGACGGCCGAGATGGCGGCGTGGTCGACGACGAACCGCACCTGCGGCAGGTCCCTGGCCGCTGCGTATGCCTCACGCAGAGTCCCGTGCCCCAGCAGGAGGTCCATGGCCAGGCCCCGCTCGCCGAGAGCCGCGAGTGAGCGCCGCACCTGGGGCAGCCCGAGGCGGGCGCCCTCGCCTGCCCCGACCGGGTCACGGACCCCGACCAGCGCCGAACCCCCGTCCTCCGCGCGGAGTGCGTCGATCGTGTCCACGGCGGCCGGATCGGCGAGATCGGCGTGGACGACGACGCCGGCGAGCAGTGGGGACCGCGCGGCCAGGCCCAGCAGCCAACGGGCCTCGTCCACGGTCCGCCCGGCCTGCACGACAACAGCCGTCACCGACCCGGAGGCCGCGGCGAGGTCGTCGAGAAGGAAGGGGCGATGCAGTTCGCCCGCGGACCGCAGCCACGCGTGGTCGTGCAGGTCGGGGTCCCACAGGTGGACGTGTGCGTCGATGACGGTCACGGCGTCGGCACCTCCTGCGGGAGCAGTCCCGCTGCGCGCAGCTCCGCCCACAGGTCGGCGGGGACGGTGGTCTGCGCCATGGCGAGGTTCTCCCACACTTCATCGGCCGTCCTGGCTCCGACGACCAGAGCGGACACGGCAGGATGCCCCCACGCGAACCGCAGGGCCGCCGCCTTCATCGGCACCCCGTGACGGGCACAGATCTCCGCGATGGCCAGCGCGGTGGCAACCTGTTGCGACTCGGCTGTCCGGTAGTCGTACCTCGCGCCGGGTCGCGGATCGGCCAGCAGGCCGGAGTTGTACACCCCGCCCAGGATGACCGCGACACCGCGGGCCTCGCACTCAGGCAGCAGGCCCGTCAGAGCTTCCTGGTCGAGCAGAGTGTACCGGCCGGCCAGCAGCACGCAGTCCACGTCGACTTGCGCGACGATCCGCTCCAGCATGCCGCTCTGGTTCATGCCCGCGCCCACCGCCGACACCACGCCCTGCTCCCGCAGGTCGACCAGGGCGCGGAAGGCCCCCGCGAGGGCCTCCTGCTCATGGTGGTCGGGGTCGTGCACGTGCGCGATGTCCACCCGGTCCAGGCCGAGCCGGGTCAGGCTCCGCTCCAGGCACCGCATGGTGCCGTCATAGGAGAAGTCCGGCTCGGCCCCGTCGTCGGTGAGGAGGTATCCGACCTTGGTCGCGACGACGACCTCAGACCTGGGTACCCCGGCCAGTACCTGGCCGAGGCGCTGTTCGGACACGCCGTTGCCGTACCGGGGGGCGGTGTCGAACAAGCGCGTCCCACCCGCCAGCGCGGCACGCACCGTGCCGGTGGCTTCCTGCTCCGGAACCGGCTCGTACAGGTTGCCCAGGGGCGCGCAGCCCAGGCCGAGCCTGCCGACCGTGAGACCGGTGCGGCCCAGCACACCCGGGCCCGAGACATGGTTCATCGCTGGGACGACCGCTGCTGGTCGCGCCACTGCTCGTACTCCGCGCGCGACTCCGACGTCAGCGGGTAGTAGTTGCCGAGCCGGGCGCCCTGGTCGAGACGCATCCGGCTGAACACCTCCCACTCCTGGTGGTCCTGGGCCGTGGCGACCACCTCCGGCGCGATCGCCTGGGGGACGACGACGGCGCCGTCATCGTCGGCGACCACGATGTCGCCGGGCAGGCACAGCACCCCGCCGGCAGCAACCGGCACGTCGTACGCCCAGGGGAACAGCTCCGACTGGGAGGCGTAGTGCGGGGTGGTGCCGGTGCACCAGATCGGCACGCCGAGCTCGCGGACCCGCGGAGCGTCCCGGATCCGGCCGTCGACGACGATCCCGGCGCCGCCCTTGCGCTTGAAGTAGCGGACGAGCATGTCGCCGACGCAGCCGCTGAACGCCGACCCGTACGCCTGGATGACGAGGACGTCACCGGGCTGTACCGCCTCCAGGGCCGCCCACAGGGCGGTTTGGCGTTCGACGGCCTCCTGGGCCAAACCGCTGGCTATGTCCTCGCGCTGCGGCATGAACTGGAGCGTCAACGCCGAACCGGCGATCTTCTGCCCGGTCGTGAGGGGCTGCGGCCCCTCCATCCACGTGCGCCTGATGCCCATGCCGTGCAGCTTCGCGCACGCGGTGGCGCTGCTCACCTGGCCCATCTGGTCCACCAGCTCCACATCGGCCCGCCGGTAGGTGTCGCCGCGCACCGGAAGGGGGAACACCGGCTGGGCATGCTCATCGTTCGTCATTCTACTTCTCCTGGTATCGGTCGAACGTCGGGTGGTTCGGGGTGAACTGACGGCGCCTCACCTGCATGGTCAGGCCGAGCCGGGTCCCCGGCGGCAGGATCACCAGCAGGTGGTTGTCGAGCACGTTGATGCGCCGGGTACTGGTCGTGAGCTCGTCGGCCCGGTAGGCGCGGTTCGGGCCCGGGTAGCCGCCGTCGAGTTGATCCACCACGACATGGTCGATGCCGTCCTCGGCGAACGCGCCGGCCTGCACGACCACGCGCCGCTCGCTCGTGTTACTCAGGTTGACCAGCTGGACGCCGACCCGGACCTCATCGAGGCCCTCGACGAGGGCGGCGACGTCGGCCGGCAGGCCGGGACGGCCGCGGTCGGCGTCCCAATAGCGCACCCGTGCCTGCTGGAGCCCCCCGTTGTAGAGGGTGGCGGGAGCGCCGGTGGTCAGCTGCACCAGAATCTCTGTCACCACGGGATTGAGCCGCTGCCACCAGTGGATGTCATCGGTGCGGGTGGTCGTCACATCCTCGCGGACGAGTGCCATCCTGCGGGCGACCTGCCCCAGCGCCATGCCGAGGGCTCGGGCCGGGTAGTCGGGGTTGCGACCGTCGAGGTAGGCGAGCCACGGCGCCTCGTGTCCGGCCTCCTCCTTGTCGCGGAAGGCGTGCACGGTGGTCCAGTCGTAGCCGCATTCGCGCTCCACGCGGTCAAGCCGCTGCCGGTCCTGCGGGTCTCCGGAGCACCACCAGATCCAGGCCGGGAAGGCGATCTGCAGCGGCTGGTGGTCGAACCAGCCGTGCAGGCCGTACCGGTAGGGCACCAGTTGCAGGTCGCTGTCGGCATCAGGCCCCAGGCGCTGGAGCCAGGTCGTGGCCATGCTGGAGTCACCGTCACGAACCGGCCCGCGCGTCGCTTCTTCCAGTACCCGGTCCAGTGGGGCGCGGGCCAGGTCGAACCACGCGTTGTCGCCGGTGACCAGAGCGGCGTTCATGGCAGCGACGACCGCGACCGCGCCGACGCTGTGCAGACCGTGAGGCCAGGTCCAGCCGTACGGGCCGCCGTACCAGCGGCCGTCGTGCAGCTCACCGACCTCCCCGGAGGGCCCCACGTTGTCGGGGATGACGCCGCCCGCAGCGGCGGCCCGGTCCCGCCAGGCCTGCACGTAGTCGACGAGCCAGTCGCGGTACCGGTCCTCGCCCGTGTACAGCCACGCGTTAACGATCAGCGAGGTGGAAGCGAGGTTCACCGCGACGTCGCCGTCGCCGAGCCGCCGGTTCATCGCCTCGCCCATACGTCGCGCGTTGACGGGGTCGGCCAGGTCGTCCCAGGTGTTGATGCCGGGCAGATCCTCCAGGGGCAGGCCGTACGCTTTCATGTTGGTCAGTTCCGCGCCGAACCCCTGCGCCCATGCGTCATCCACGCCCCGGCGCGGCCCGCCGGCCCCGGTGTGCGGAGCCCGGATGATCCGCTGCGAGCCGTCGACGTTGCCGACGGGCGAGGTGGGCAGGTAGAGGTCGGCGAAGCGCAGCGCCCGTCGGCGGAACGTGTCGTCGGACGGGTCGGCCGCGCAGATCCCGTAGAACATCAGCAGCGACTCGCCCTGGTGGAACCAGTCGTACCCGCGCTCGTACTCGTCGACCAGGAACCCGGCGTCGGAAAGCTGCCGAGTGATCCCGTTCCAGTGCTTCTTGCTGGCGTCGAGGAGGTCGTCCGCCCCGCCGAGCATGTACAGCATCGGCCAGTTGAAGAACGGTTCGTAGAAGTCGTCCGCCCCGTCACGGCCTTTCAGTTCCCCGTCGAAGCGCAGCCCGCCGTCGGGGTGGCAGTACCGGTCCTCGAAAACCCGCCATGCCTCGTCCAGTACCGAGAACAACTGTCGTTGCAGTACGGCCCAGGCCGGCGGTTCGCAGGCCGGCACGGATGCCGTCACGCTCACCATGTGCTTGCCCACGGTCACCCCTTCGTCGCGCCGGCGGTGAGGCCACCGACGATCTTGCGTTGCATGATCACGAAGAAGACCAGCACCGGTGCGATCGCCAGGAGCAGCGTCGGATAGACCACGGACAGGTCGGTGGTGTGCAGACCGATCGCGGAGTACACGCCGGTCATCACGGTATACAGGCCCGACGTCGGGCCCAGCACGATCTGCGGGTTCACGAAGTCCGTCCAGACCCCGATGGTGTGCAGGACGACCGCGGTGACCACGACCGGCCGCATCAGCGGGAAGATCACTTGCCAGAAGGTGCGCAGCCGGCCTGCACCGTCGATCTGCGCCGCCTCGTCGAGCTCCCGGGGGATGGACTTGATGTAGCCCACGAACAGGAACATCGACAGGGGCAGGGTCAGTGTCGCCTCGTACATGACGAACCCGGGGATCGTGCCCATCAGGCCCGTGAAGCGCAGCACATAGATCACCGGAATGACCAGCACCTGCCCGGGGATGAACAGCCCGGCCAGGAACACCAGCAGCATCCCCTTGTGCCACGGGCGGGTACCCCGGGCGATGACGTAGGCGGCCGGACCGGCCAGCGCCAGAGACACCGCGTTGACCAGGACCACGAACATCACCGTCACACCGAACGCCTTGATGATGTTGTAGTCCGGTGACGACAGTGCCGCTCGGAGATAGTCCGTGGACAGCACGCCCGGGTCGGCGGAGAACGGCCGTTGACGGATCGCCGACTCCGGTTTGAACGCGTTGACGATCACGAGGTACAGCGGCGCCAGCATGACCAGTGCGAAGAGGCCGAGCATGACCGAGCCGACCCGGCTGCCTGCATTGCGGTTCACAGTTCCACCGCCTTCTCGCTGCGCTGGCGCAGCGAGACGATCACGACGGCGAGCACCGCGATGACGATCATGAGGACGATGCTCTGGGCCGAGGCGTAGCCGATCTTCCCGTTCAGGAACGACTCCGACAGGACCAGGTACGCGTACGTCTGCGTGTGGCCGGCCGGACCACCGTCGGTCATCGCCAGTACCAGGTCGTAGACCCGCAGCAGTTGGACGAGTACGAGGACCACGTTGATCGTCACCGTGGGTGCCAGCATCGGCAGCACGACCTGGCGGAACGTCTGCCAGCGTGAGGCGCCGTCGATGCGCGCCGCCTCCAAGAGCGACTCGGGGATCGTCTGCAGCCCGGCGAGGTAGAGGACCACGTTCACCCCGAACGTCGACCAGATCACCACGAAGACGACTGCTGCGAGCGCCCACTGCGGATCGGACAGGAACGGGATCTTCGAGCGGTGCGCCGCGGTCAGGAGGGTGTTGACCGCTCCTTCGCTGCTCAGTATGGCCGACCACAGGAAACCGATGATGACCGCGCCGAGCACGTGCGGGTAGAAGAACAGGCCCCGCAGCATCGCTTTGACGCGCCCCTGGCCGTTGAGCATGACCGCGAGGCCCAGGCCGAGGACGTTGCAGGCCACGGTGCCGACCACCGCGATCACGAGCGTGACGTATGCCGCGCTCGCCACGTCCGGGTCGTGGAACAGCTGAACGTAGTTGTCCAGGCCGACGAATTTGGAGTTGTCGGAGAAACCGTCCCAGTCGGTGAGGCTGAGCCGTCCGGCGACCACGACAGGGATGAGGATGAAGGCCACGATCGCCGCCAGCGCGGGGCCGACCATGAAGATGCTGGACAGGCTGCGGGCGGCGCGGGCGCGCAGCGGGCGCGGGGAAGTGTGGTGAGTGTGACGGGGGTGCTCGGGGACCGGCGGGTTGTCCGACGGTCCAGGAGCGGTAAGCGTCTCGTTACTTGGGCGCATTCGCGGCCCACCACTTGTCCATGGCACCCGCCACCTGATCGGCTGTCGTCCCGAGATACATGCTCTGGACCTGGGTGTTGAACTCCGCGGGGAAGCCCGCCGGGGAAGAGTTGTCGCCCAGTCCGGGGCCGATCGCCACGGTCTTGCCGCCGGCCTCGTCGAGGAGCTTCGCAATGTCCTTGGTCAGCGGGGAGGCTTCGTAGCTGTATCCGGTACGGAAGTTGCCTTCCGCGCTCAGCGCCTTCGTGATCGCCTTCTTGTCGCTGACCAGGTACTTCACCAGGTCTATCGCCGCGTCCGCGTGCCTGGAGCTCTTGAGCACCGAGTACGGCATGGCCGGGTTGGCCGCCTGCGGCGGCGTGGAACCGTCGGACGTGGGGACGGGGAACACGCCCGCGTCGATGCCCGGCTTCGCTTCGGCGAGCGAGGCCGCCAGCCAGTTGCCCATCACCATCGTCGCCGACTTGCCGGCTGTGAAGTTGTTGATCATGTCCTGGTACTTGATGCCGTTGGCGTCCTTGGGAACCAGGCCGTCCTTGATCCAGGACTGGTAGACGCCTAGGTACTTGGCGTAGTTGCTGCCGGCGAAGGTCACGGAGCCCTTGTTCCGCTTCGCGTACCACTGCGGCTCGGTGTTCATCACGTTCGGGTTGGCCATCATCAGGGCCTGCGCGCCGGTGGTCCACTCACCACCGGTCTGCAGCGGCGTGTAACCGGCGTCCTTCAGCTTGCGCAGCGCGGCGGTGAACTCGTCGACCGTCTTGGGCGTCCCGGTGACACCAGCCTTGGCGAAGGCAGTTTTGTTGTAGAACACCAGCGACTGAAGCTGGACGCCGGTGCCGGCCATCCACACCTTGCCGTCCAGCTTGGACGCCTCCGCGAACGGTGCGTCCTTCACCCACTGCTCGTCGGGCAGCGGCTCCATCTGTCCGGCGAGAGCCGTGTTCTGCCCGCCGGCGAGGATGTCGGGCGGGTTGCCCGCGGCCAGTTGCTGCTTCAGCGTGTCCTCGATGCCCCTGCCGGTGGGCGCCTCGATCGTGACCTTCACTCCGGGGTGACTGGCGACGTACCCCGCCACCAGGTCCTTGTAGAACTGCTTGGTCAGCACCGGAGTGATGTTGACCAGCATGCGGATGTTCTTGTCGCCGCCTGCTGAGTCCGAGCCGGTCGAGCAGCCCGTGAGCAGTGCGGCGGATATGGCGATGGCACCCAGCTTGACCAGGTGCCGGCGAGAACCCGAAGCCATCGAACCCTCCATCGATCACTAATCGCTTATCGCTTATCGATAGCGAGCTCACCATCGAGGACCTGCCCGCGACGGTCAAGGCCTGTCAATGGAGGCGTTACCCGTTCGCAACCTGCGCTGCGTGCGAACTGTGCTTCATCCAGCGGGTTTTGAAAGATCCCTTGACACTCGCCACCGGCGACCCGCTACTTATCGCTCAACGATTATCGATTAGTCGGAGCGTCGTGCAACGAAGGCTCGGCCGGAGGCGCTGTGCGCCCGGACCGAGGGCCCGGTTCCAGTAGGCACCTACGAAAGGCACAACATGTCCAGATTCTCTCGACGTGATCTCCTCAGGGCCGCCGGGGCCGTTGGCGCCGGCGCGTCGGCGGCCCTCATCGCCGGGCCGGCCTACGCCGGTACCGGTGACCGGCGGGACCGGCCCGAGGACCAGAAGTCCTTCTTCGTGGCAACGAACGGGAAGGACTCGAACCAGGGGACGCAGGCCGCGCCTCTCGCGACGCTGGAGAAGGCGCGCGACGTGATCCGGACCTGGCGGCAGGGGGCGCCGGGCCGTGCCACGGAACCGGTGACCGTCTTCCTCCGGGGCGGCACGTACCGGAGGACGCGAAGCTTCACCCTCGAAGCGCAGGACTCCGGTGCACCGGGCCGGCCGGTCACCTACGCCGCCTACGAGGGCGAACAGGTCCGGCTCGTCGGCGGCGTGGACCTGCCCGCTACCGGTTTCGAGGCGGTCAGCGACCAGGCAATCCGCGACCGCCTCCCGGCCGGGTCACGCGACATCGTCCGCGAGTTCGACCTGAAGGCGCTCGGGATCACCGACTACGGCCAGATCGTCCAGACCGGATACGGCCTGCCGCGCGCGGTCACCCCGCCCGAACTGTTCTTCAACAGCGAGGCGATGACCCTCGCCCGTTACCCGAACACCGAGTTCCTCGCCGTCGGTCAGGTCATCGACCCGGGCGGGAACCCCCGCAGTGTCCTCGGCGACCCCGACAAGATGGCCGCCGAATTCGCCAAGGGGGCCACGTTCAAGTACACCGACCCCCGGCCGTCGACCTGGACCGACACCAGTGACGTGTGGATGCAGGGCTACTGGTTCTACGAGTGGGCCGACGGCAACCTTCAGATCAAGGCGATCGATCCGGCGGCGCAGACGGTCTCCACCAAGACCGCCAGCATGTACAGCGTCAAGGCGGGCCAGCGCTACTACTACTACAACGTGCTTGAGGAACTCGACTCGCCGGGTGAGTGGTACCTCGACCGGGCCACCGGGAAGCTGTACCTGTACCCGCCGAGTGACCTGTCCGGCGCGTCGGTGCAACTGTCGCTGCTCGCCGACCCGATGGCCGTCCTCAACGGCTGCTCGAACGTCACGTTCTCGAACCTCATGTTCGAGGGGTCGCGCGGCGACGGCATCGTCATCACCGACGGCACGTCCAACACGGTCGCGGACTGCACCCTGCGGCTCCTGGGCGGTCGCGCGGTCACGATCGGCGACTCAAGTGTCTCGGCCGGCCCGCACGGCGGATCGCGGAACGAGGTCCGCGGCTGCCACATCCAGGCCACCGGCCAGGGGGGCATAGCCCTCGCCGGCGGTGACCGGGCCACCCTCACCCCGGCGCTCAACCGGGCGGTCGGCAACGAGATCCACGACTACAGCCGCCTCCAGTTGACGTACAGCCCCGCGGTCGAACTCGCCGGTGTCGGAAACCACGTCGCCAACAACCACATCTACGATGCGCCGCACGTCGCCATCCTCTTCCGCGGCAACGATCACGTGATCGAGTACAACGAGATCAACGATGTGGTGAAACAGACCAACGACGCCGGCGCCATCTACGCGGGACGGGAGTGGACCGGACGCGGCACGGTCATCCGCTACAACTTCCTGCACGACATCGTGGGCAGCGGCGGATCCCACTTCGCCTCGGGTGTCTACCTCGACGACTGCTTCTGCGGAACGAAGATGTTCGGCAACATCTTCTACAAGGTCGACACCGCCTTCCAGATCGGCGGCGGCCGGGACAACATCATCACCAACAACGTCATGCTGTCGTGCACTCGTTCGGTGCAGCTCGACGAACGAGGGCTCAACTGGGCGGCGGAGAACGTGGCACCCGGCGGCGCGTGGGGGATGTACAACCTGCTGGCCGCCGTTCCCTACCGGGAAGAGCCGTGGCGGTCGCGCTATCCAAGCCTCGTGAACATCGCCGACGACCAGCCGGCATACCCGAAGTACAACGTCGTCGAGTACAACGCGCTCTACACCGTCGCCGCGCTGAGCATCGCCCCGTCCGCGCGCACGTACGGAACGGTTGACCGCAACCTGACACTCACTGCCGATCCTGGCGTCGTGACAGTCGTGAACGGGAAGCCGACCCTGGGCAACGACGACCTGATCGCCGCTCAACTCCCCGGATACCAGCGGATACCCATGAACCGGATCGGACTCTCGTGACCCGCGCGGCCGAGAGCCGCGGGGCAGGGAACCGGCCCAGTCAAAGCCAATAGATAAATTAGTAATTAATCTTGACGGTGGCCCGGTTGCCCCGCCAGTCTGTATCAGCCGAACGAGGGCCCGGCCGCCTGGGTCAGGAGGCCGGGCCTCGTTCCGTGGGCGCGCATGCGGAGTCGCAGGCACACCTCGGCACAGCACAGAGCCGCACCTTTCTGGTCACCCCGCAGTCCAACTCGTCGTACGCGTGAGGCAGTAGCCAACCGTCCGAACGGCGCCACCGGCAGCATCGCCGACAGCTTCACCACCCGAGGAGCCGACAGCCCCATGAACGGAAGCACCCGCTTCGCCGACAAGGTGGCAGTGGTCACCGGAGCCGCGTCGGGCATCGGCGCGGCCACCGCCGAACGGCTCGCCGCCGAAGGCGCCGCGGTGATCCTCGCCGACATCGCCGAGGACGCGGGCGAGCGTGTCGCCGCGGGCATCCGAGCAGCGGGCGGCCGGGCCCTCTTCGTCCGCACGGACGTCGCGGACGAGGTCGACTGGGGGCGGATCGTCTCCGCGGCGCACACCTTCGGCCCCGTCGACGTCCTGGTGAGCAACGCCTTCACGGTCGACGTCACCCCCGCGCACGAGATGACCGTCGCCTCGTGGGAGCGCCAGCTCGCAGTGAACCTCACCGGAGCGTTCCTCGGCTTCCGTGCGGTCCTGCCCGACCTGCGTGAACGCCGCGGCGCCGTGGTGCTCACCTCCTCGGTCCACGCCCACAAGGGCATCCCCGGACATCCCGCGTACGCGGCGTCCAAGGGCGCGCTGCTCTCTCTGTGCGGACAACTGGCGGTGGAGTACGGACCCGAGGTGCGGGTCAACGCCGTCCTGCCCGGCCCCATCCTCACCGGGGCATGGGACCGGGTCTCGGAGGAGGACCGGAGGCAGAGCGTCACCGAGACTGCCGCCAAGCGTTTCGGCACCCCCCAGGAGGCCGCGGCGGCGATTGCGTTTCTCGCCGCCGACGAGGCGTCCTACATCACGGGATCGAGCCTGCTGGTGGACGGCGGCTGGTCCGTCGTCAAGGCCTCGGCCTGACCGTCTCCGTACCCATCGCACACCAGAAAGGCACACAGACATGACGCCATACGCGCGCCGCGGAGTGCACGGCCAGACCGTGGAGACTCTCGCGCGCCGGGTGCTGAGCGGCGAGATCCCTGAAGGGGCGACACTCGATCTCGTTGCGCTGCAGGACGAGTTGGACGTCAGCCTGACCGCCTTGCGGGAATCCCTGAAGGTCCTCGCCGCCAAGGGGATGGTCGACGCGCGCCAGAAACGCGGCACCTTCGTCAGAGCCCGCGCCGACTGGAACCTCCTCGACGCGGACGTGCTGCGCTGGCAGTTCGCGGGTGGCACCGACTCCGGCACCGATCCGGCACTGCTGCACAACCTCGGTGAGGTGCGCGGCATCATCGAGCCGGCCGCTGTCCGGCTGGCCGCCGCCCGCCGCACCGATTCCGACCTGGACGCGCTCGAAGCGGCCCTCGCCGCGATGGGTGAGCAGGAGGGCGGCGCGGCCCACGCGGTCGAGGCGGACCTCGCCTTCCACCGCGCGCTCCTCGCGGCCACCCACAACGAATTGCTCGAACGCATGGAGATGGTCATCGAGTCGGGCCTCGCGCACCGCGACGAGATCGTGCACGGTTCGCCGCACAGCGAGGACCCCGTACCCAGTCACCGGGCTGTGCTGGACGCCGTACGCGACCAGGACCAGGCTGCCGCCGAACGCGCCATGCGGGACCTGCTCGACCAGGCCGTACGCGACCTCGACCGGGCTCACGGCCCCCGGCCGGCCACCGACGAGGGGACCACGAACCGGTGAAGATCACTCGCATCGAGACCTTTCTCGTCCCGCCACGCTGGCTGTTCTGCCGGATCGAGACCGATGAGGGCGTCGTCGGTTGGGGGGAACCCGTCGTCGAGGGCCGGGCCGAGGTCGTCCGCGCCGCCGTCGATGTCCTCGCCGAATATCTGATCGGACAGGACCCGCTGCGCATCCAGGACCACTGGCAGGTGCTCAGCAAGGGCGGTTTCTACCGGGGCGGCCCGATACTCTCCAGCGCTGTCGCCGGTATCGACCAGGCCCTGTGGGACATTGCCGGCAAGGCCTACGGCGCCCCCGTGCACGCGTTGCTCGGCGGTCCGGTCCGCGACGAGGTGCGGGTCTACGCCTGGGTCGGCGGCGACGAACCCGCCCAGCTCACCGAGGAGATCACCGCCCAGGTCGAGGCCGGCTTCACCGCCGTCAAGATGAACGCGGCGGGTCGCACCACACCCCTCGCCACCCCCGCCGAGACCGCCGCCGTCGTCGATCGGGTGGCCGCCGCCCGTGCGGTCCTCGGCCCCGGCCGCGATGTGGCCATCGACATGCACGGAAGATTCGGACCGGCCGGCGCCCGCCGGGTCCTGCACGCCATCGAGCCGCTGCACCCGCTGTTCGTGGAGGAACCGCTCCTTCCCGAGCAGGGGCACCTGCTGCCCGCCCTCGTCGGCGCCACCTCCGTACCCATCGCCACCGGCGAACGGCTGTACGGGCGGGCCGATTTCCTGCCCGCCCTCACCGCCGGCATCGCGGTCGCCCAGCCGGACCTCTCGCACGCCGGAGGCATCTCCGAGGTCCACCGCATCGCCTCGCTCGCCGAGACCTACGGTGCACAACTCGCCCCGCACTGCCCCCTCGGCCCGATCGCACTCGCTGCCAGTCTCCAGATCGCCTTCGCCACCCCGAACTTCCTCATCCAGGAGCAGAGCCGGGGCATCCACTACAACAAGGACGCCGACCTGCTGTCGTACGTCGTCGACACCGAACCGTTCCGCTTCGTCGACGGACGGGCGCGGCGCACGGCCCTGCCGGGGCTCGGTGTCACGGTTGAGGAGAACGCCGTACGCGCGGCTGACCGGACCGGGCACGCCTGGCGCAATCCGGTGTGGCGGTACGACGACGGCGCCTTCGCCGAGTGGTGAGCACGATGCCCACCGTCAGAATCGAGACCGACCCGGCCGGCGGCGGGAGGTGGACGTCGCTGCGGGCGGCCGGCCGCGAATGGCTCTGGCACCGCGACGAGCCACGCCGCCCCGGCGCCATTCCGGGCGACGCCTTCGCCGACGCCGGTGGACTGGAGGAATGCGTACCGACCGTACGCGGCACACCCGACCACGGCGATGCCTGGGCCCGGCCCTGGCAGTGGGCCGATGGCACCGAGTCCGTCGACTGCCCGGACTTCCGGCTCAGCCGCCGGATTCGCAGCGACGGGGGCCGCGCCGTGGCCGACTACCGGCTCACGGCCGAACCCGGCTACCGCTTCCTGTGGGCCGCGCACGCGCTGTTCGATCTCTCGGAGGAGGCCCATATCGGGATCAGGGAGGGCACGCCGACCCGCTTCTATCCCGACAGCGGCGCCCGGTGGACCCCCTGCTCCTGGCCGTCGCAGCCCGGGCGGACGGAAGGGCTCGACCGTCTCGGGCCGGATGACGGGACGGCCGTCGGCGCCATCGTCGACACCCCGCAGGTGTACGTCCGCGACGGCGCGGCCACGTTGCGCATGGCCGTCGAGGCCGAAGGCCAGCCGGTGTCCGTGGCGCTGTGGCGCAACCTCGGCGGCTTCCCCGAGCAGGAGCCGTACCGGTCCGTAGGGGTCGAGCCCATGCTCGGCCGGGTCTTCGACCTGGCGGCCGCGCGGGACGGGGACGCCGCGTGCGTTCCGCGCAGCGGCGAGGTCCGCTGGCGTCTCACCCTGGCTGCGCAGGCACCGGAGCCTTGGACACAACCAGCGCCACGGACGGAGCCGAAATCCGACACGGCACCGGAAGACACAGACAGGAAGGAAACTCACACGTGGATCTGCTGACCGCGCTGCGCACCCACCGGATCGTCGCCATCGTGCGTGGCGACGACGCGGACGCCGCGCTCAGAACCGTACTGACCCTGGCGGAGGAGCACCTCCCGCTCATCGAGGTCTCTCTCAGCGGCAAGGACGCACTCGACGTCATCCGCCGGGCCCGCGCCGCGCTGGGCCCGGGTGCACCGCTCGGTGCGGGCACCGTCCTCACCGCGGAGGACGCACACGCGGTGCGGGACGCGGGAGCCGGCTTCGTCGTCACCCCTGCCGTCTGCGAGGCCGTCACGGAGGCCGGGCGCCTCGGGCTGCCCGTCCTCGCGGGGGTGATGACCCCCACCGACATCGTCGCCGCGCGGCGGCTCGGTGCGGACGCGTTCAAGATCTTTCCCGCGGCGCAGGCCGGTGGCCCCGGATATCTGAGGGCGCTGCAGGGCCCGTTCCCGGACGCGCCGTTCGTGCCGGTCGGGGGGGTGGATGCCGACGCGGCCGGGGCCTATCTCGCGCACGGGGCTACCGCGGTGGGTGTCGGCTCGCCGCTGATCAGCGACGCGGCCGACGGCGGCAGCCTCGAAGCACTCCGCGAGCGGGCGCGCGCCTTCCGCGACGCCGTACGCGCCGCCGCCCCCGCGGACGCCGGCCGATGACCGCCGGCACACCGGCCGTCTGCTGGCAGGACCGGCTCGGGCTCGGTGAAGGAATACGCGCGGTCGACGACGGCATCGTTCTCGTCGACATCCTCACCGGGCGGCTGCTGGCCGGACCCGCGGACCGCTCGGCTCCGCTGACGCAACTCGCCCGGCTGTCCGTGCCCCTGGGCGCGGTCTCCCCCGTCCACGCACGCCCCGGCACCTGGATCGCGGCCGCCGGCACCGGTGTCTGCCTGATCACCGCGCACGGGCGGACCGAGTGGCTCGCGCGCCCCGAGGACGGGGCCGCCACGGCCATGCGGATGAACGACGCGACCGCCGATCCGTACGGCAGGTTCTGGGCGGGCAGCATGGCCTACGACGCCGAGGACGGCGCGGGCTCCCTCTACCGTGTCGACCACGAGGGCACGGTGATCCGGGTGCTGGACGGCCTCACCGTTCCCAACGGTCCGGCATTCTGTGCGGACGGCACCGTGATGTACCTCGCCGACAGCGCCAAGGGCATCATCCGCCGGTACCCGGTCGACCCGGACACCGGGCTGCCGGGTACGCCGGACACTTTCGCCGCCTTCGACCGCGGCAGCCCCGACGGTATGACGGTGGACGCCGAGGGCGCCCTGTGGACTGCGGTCTGGGGCACCGGCACCGTCCACCGCTACCGCGCCGACGGCACCTTGGACCGGCAGATCCGAATTCCTGCGACGCAGCCCGCCGGGCTGTGCCTCGACGGGGACAGCCTGTACGTCACCAGCGCGCGGCACGGTCTCGCTGCACCCGGACCGCTGGACGGCGCGGTCTTCACCACCCGGGTCGGCGTCCGGGGCCTTCCCACGTGTGCCTACCGCCCCGGGAGAACCGAGTGACGGCGATTCACACGTCCCGCGAAACCGGCCGGCGGCCGGTGACGGGACCGGTGACCTGTATCGGTGAGACCATGGCCGCGCTGATCCCCGAACCCGCCGCCCCGCTGGACGGCGCCGGTCTGCTCGGGATCCGGATCGCGGGCGCCGAGTCCAACGTGGCGATGTACCTCGCCGACCACGGGGTGCCCGCCCGTTGGGTCTCCGCGCTCGGTGACGACCCGTTCGGACACCGGATCCGCGCCGAGGTGGCCGCGTCCGGTGTGGACGTCAGCGGCGTACGCACCGACCCGCACCGCCCGACCGGACTCCTCGTCAAGGACCCCGGCACCGAGGGCACCCGGGTCCACTACTACCGCCGCGGCTCCGCCGCCTCGGCCCTGACCCCGGACCTCCTGGACGACGACGCCGTGCGCTCCGCAGGCCTCATCCACCTGAGCGGCATCACCCCGGCGCTCTCGGCAGGCTGCCGGGACCTGGTCACCGCGCTGCTCGAGCCCGACATTGCTGAACGCCCGTGCCCCGTGAGCTTCGACGTCAACCACCGGGCCGCTCTGTGGGCGGACGGTGCGGCGGCCACCGTGCTGCTCGGGCTCGCCCGACGGGCGGACATCACGTTCGTGGGCCTCGACGAGGCACAGGCCCTGTGGGGAGACGGACTGGCCGACGCCTTCGCCGTACGGGACTTGCTGCCACAACCGCCCGTCCTCGTCGTCAAGGACGGTGCACGGGCCGCCACCGCCTTCGACGGCCCCAGGGTCCACACCGTGCCCGCGCCCAGGGTCGAAGTCATCGAACCGGTGGGCGCCGGTGACGCGTTCGCGGCTGGGTTCCTCGCCGGGCTGCTGCGCGGCGAGGAACCTGTACGGGCGCTGCGGCTGGGGCATCTGACGGCGGGCGCCGCACTGCGGGTGACCGGCGACCACGGCCCGCTGCCGGACCGCGCCCGCCTCGCCGAGCTACTCGACGCGGGGCCCGAGGAGTGGGCAGAAGGTGGGTGACCCGGCGATCCGGCCACTGAGCTGAACCGCATTCCGTGCGGCCCTGAAGCCAGGCATGATCGCCTCGGCCGATGGGAGAACACAGGTCCGATTTGGCAGCGTTAGTAGGCGAGTTCGCCGATGGTGCGGTTGCGCCGGATCAGCAGTCCCTGCACAGTCCTGCCGGGACTCCGCCAGCTTCCACGCTGGTGAGCCTTCCCCCGTGAAGGTGGGCAGGTGGGTTCCTCAACGATCCCGGACGCCGGTGGATGAGACCAGAACGGAGACCGCGGCGCGGCCGGAGCCTTGCCGGTCAAGAGCAGACAGCAGTCGGCCGTGGCGGGTTCGAGTTTGAACCAGCGGCCTCTTCGTCCCGAATGAGGGTCGGTTACTGATCTTGCCAGCGCCGATGGCGTTTGCCCTGGTCAGAGCGTCGGGATGTCGTGGTCTCGGGTGGTCTCGAAGGGGGTCGGGGAGCGGGTTGGCTCCCAGATGGCTCCCCAGGAGCCCTGTCACTAGGACGGTGGTCGGTCTGTGGTTTTATGCGTTGTTCGCCGTTCGACTTCGAAGGCTGTCGACGTAGTCCTGACGGAGCATGCGGCGGCTTCGCGGACGCTTCCCTGCGTTGATGTCCTCCACGTACTTGGCAAGGAGCTCGGGGTTGCTGCCCGACCATCCGTGTGCGAGAGCCCACCCCTGCATGGCTTCATCATCCATCGGGATGCCGGCGTCGTGCAGTGCGAGCAGGCAGCTCACGACCATGTCCTTCTCGTAACCGGCTGAGATGGTGTTGTTGTGGTTGACGGTCAGCGTCAGGCTCTTCAGGGCTTCGACGACGACGCGATCGAGTTCTGGTGTCAGCTCTTCCCACGCTGAGCCGTCGCCAAGGATCGATGGCCTCACGACTGTCACCCACGGCCTGATCTCGTCTTCGTTCCACGTGATGACGCAAAGCGCCCGGATGCGGTGGCCGCCGTACTGCACCAGCTTCCCGATGTCCGCCATGTCCGGCCAGGCCATGAGCACCGGACCGTTTCCACGGATGAACCCGCGCCCCTGCCGGTGATGTGCTCGACGTTGGAGTGTCGGGACACGAGTTGGTCCAACTCCGAGAGGTTCTGCAGGTTGGACTTGAGGCTGGTCCAGACGTTGAGCGTGTCGCCGTCCTCCACGTGTTCGCAGCACCAGTTGATGGCCGCGTCCACACCTTCGGTGTCGTTGCTGGCGACAGCGCACGGATAGTTCACGTCGCGATCGAACATCCCTGCTCCTTGTTCTCGGGTCGGACAGGGCTCACGCTACGCGCAGGTACTGACAGAGTCGCTCGCGCGTTCATCAGCCCCCGACACCCGACTCTTCGTGCCAACCTCGATCTAGCTGCCAGGGGGCTGCCTGCGAGGGATCCGTAGGTGGCGTGATCAATCGGCTCCACGAACGCACCGCGTGGGACCTCGCCTCAGGGACAGCTGACGGGCAGGCGCGATGACCGGATCGCCATGCCCAGGGAACACGGCTGCCTAGCACAACTGCGTGGCCAATAGGTATGGAATAAGCAGATTCTAAGTGGGTGTCACCCCTGCTGCTAGCGTTCTTCGGGCAGTCACATCAGCGGACTCAAGCTCCTCACCTTCGCCATGTTGGCGGTGGGCGGCAACGCCGGCAGCCGAAGCCGGTACGTCTCGGAAGTGCGGTCGAGCGTGCTGATGCCGTCTCGGACACATCGGGTCTAGCCCGGGCGAGCCGAGGGGGAGAACGGGAAACAGCATGACCGATCTCCTTGGACGACCACGGCGTCCAGGTGCGTGCCTGGATGGACACCGGGACGAAGATCGGAGAACACCCTGATGGAGCCATCATCCGGCGCGGGCGAGACCGTGCTGCCCCGCCCCGTAGAAGCGCTGCCTCTGCCTGCATTGGCAGCCGCAACACGGAAGCTCGCCGACAAACTCATCGAACACTTCACCATGGGCGAGCCCGCCGCATTGGCCCTCGCGCAGGCTGTCGTCGACCCATCTGCCGCCCGCCGGGTGGCAGAGTCCCCGGAGCGGCTGCGGGTGCCCGGCGGCGTGATCCTGGCCATCCGGGCTGACGTATGGGCGCGCTATATCATCCCGGACCCGCGAAACCCGCGGATCGGTCCGTCGCGCCGGCACCCGGCCTCGAACCTGATCGGCACTGGCGAGAGCACGCGCTTCCGTCCGCTGGCCGAGCCGATCGCGGCGTCGGGGAGTCGCCCGGAACTCGTGCAGAGGCTCGCGAACCAGGAACACCTCGCGTGGGCGGCACAACTGTCCAAGGAGTACGTGCTCGACCACAACGACTGGCGCGAGTCCCTCCGTCACCAGGGAGTGATGACAGAGGTGTGGCTGGCCGCGACGGCCTTTCAGCACGAGGACAGCACGCCCGGGGTAACGGTTCCGGTCACGGTAGAGGGGTCGAGCCGCGTGACGTGCGCCCACGACCTGCTCGACCTGAGGTCCGCCGACGTTCCTTACCTCCGGGACACGGCGAAGCTGCGTTCCCACATCCGCAAGCTCAACGAGGCGATCACGACTGCGGGCGACCCGGCACAAGTTGACCCCGAGGTGGCAGTCACCGTGCGCTGCGAACGGCTTCCGGCGCTGCTGCTCGTCGGTTTCGAACCGCATGACGGCACCACCGCTGACTTCGGCGTCGCCGTCAAGTCGTTGGTCGCGCTCCGGCACGTCGATTCCCCCAAGCCGTGGGGCGAAGCCGCGGAGAACGAGGCTCTCGCCGATGCCGTGGTGGACGAGATCGAGCGGCGAAAACTGATCACTCCCGCCAAGGCCGACTGGCTACGCGGTGCTCTCACCCCCGACCAGGCGAAGGCCGCCGGATTCAACGACGACCCGTCCGTTCGGGCGGCGGCGATCGTCCGGCTCTTCGCCGAGCGCGATCAGCCGATCCACGCCGCTGTGCGGGTCGCCATCACCGGACAGAGCACCCGCAAGAACATCACCACCAAGCTGCTGATCGACGTAGCTTCCTCTTTGGTTATGCGCTCGGTTTCGGAAGAGGACTCCCGTAGGCGGGAACGGATGCGGAAGTACCTGAAGTCGGCCTTCCCGGGCGAGCTGGCCAAGGACTGGGAGGCCACGTTCCGTGGGACGGAGGAGCTGGCTCAAGCCGCGCTTGAGGAGGTGACAAAGGGGGAGCCAGGTGTGGCGACCCGGGAACTGGCGGCCCGCAGCGCCTATCCCCTGGTGATCAACGGCCAGCTCACGGGTGACCGTGGCACGAACAACAATGATCAACCCGATCGTCGGCACCCAGGCGAGGTCATCGACCGCATGCGGAGTACCCAGCACGGTGTGCACCAGCTGAAGCAGACGCTCCTCGACTCTGCGGCGGGTCGCAGGACCCGCAAGGTGGATGAGACAGGACGGGTCACTCAGAACGACGACGGCCGCGACATCCTCGTCACCGACGCGGACCTCCGCCGCACCTTCCCGCCCGCTGGCGAAGGCCCATCACTCACACCGGCCCCCCGAAACGCGGCTGAGATTCTCGGGAACGCCCTCCACGAGTTGGCCACTTCGATCCAGGAGGTCGAGGGGGCGGTCAAGGTTGTGGAGGCGGTCAGGGCAGACGACGGGACCCGTGCTATCGATTCGCTGGGCGCCGATCGAGCCGACTGCGAGGCGTGGCGGAACATCCTGCAGGACGTCCTGTTCAAGTTGCCCGTCTGGCAACAGCGGAGCGTCCAGCGACACGGGATCATCGCCGAGGACCCGTACGACCTCGATGCAGACCCTGACGACGAGGAAGGCGAGGAACCGGAAGGCGAGTTCGATGGTCAGCCAACTGACGAAGACACCCGGCTTCAGGACGAGGTCGCCTGAATCGCTCTTGCCGCCCGGGTTCTCCGGACAGGCATAGCAAACCCGGCCGTAGGCCGGAAATGCGACGCGGACAAACGGTGAGGCCCACCCACCCGACCAGGGCGAGGGCGGCAACGCCGGCTTCCCGGGCTTGTGCTCGGGAAGCCGGTACACCTCGGGGCCGAACCGCGATCCGCTGCCGCTTGCCGTCACACCGGGCGTGACCCGGAAGACATCAAGTGGGTGCGCCGGGCAGTTCCCAGCTCACCCTGGCTATTCACTGTGGACCGGACATGGCCACGAGCTGGAACACTGCGAAGACTCCCAAACACGAAGAACCCATCGACATCGACGGCCAGAAGCACGTCGTGAAACTCGGCGTGTTCATCAGCAACACCAAGAGCCGACGCGACAAGCTCACCCAGGAGCAGCGCGAGGTCCTCGCGGAGCTCGGGGTGGAGGGCGTGACACCAGCCATGGCCAATCGTTGAACCGGCAGGACAGACGTCACGTCATGTCGCAGAGAGACCCCGGGCGATAGCGCCCGGGGTCTCGTGCTGTCGAGCGCGGTCCTGTCCGCCACCGTACGGGAGGGACGCGGCCCGGCCACGATGGTCGGTAGTCGCCCGCCCACTACCTCTGCGGTATCCCGTACGTATGCCCCTGGTCCCCCACGAGATCGTCCTCCGGGTTGATGCCCTGTCCGATCCGGCTGCCTAGTGTCCTTCACATGACGATCAGACTCCGCAGACGGACCGCTGCCGCCGCCCTCGCCACCATGGCCCTGCTGGCCACGCCCGCCGCCACCGCCCACGCCGTCCCCGGCCCCGCGCCCGCCCCGGCCGCCTCCGCCGCCGCCACGCTCGAACTGCCCCGTCCGACCGGTCCGTACGCCGTCGGCAGCGACATCCTCCACCTCACCGACCACGACCGCACCGACCCCTGGGTGCCTGAGTCCGGGGACCGCGAACTGATGGTGTCCCTGTACTATCCCGCCCGCCCCGGGCGGCCGGGCGCCACCGCTCCGTACATGAGCACCGGGGAAGCCCGCCTGCTGCTGGCGGGCATCGGGCTGGAAGGCACCGTGCAGCCGGCGACGCTCAGCTCGCTCGGCACCCATGCCCGCACCGGCGCCCGGACGGCCCCCGGGCACTTCCCCCTGGTACTGCTCTCCCCGGGCTTCGGCAACCCCCGGGCGACGGTGACCTCGCTCGCCGAGGACCTGGCGAGCCGCGGTTACGTGGTGGCGAGCGTCGACCATGCCTACGAGTCCCTCGGGACCGAGCTGCCCGACGGCCGGCTCCTGACCTGCGTGGCCTGCGAGAAGATGACGTCCGCGCCCAGCGAGGAGGCCCGGGAGGAACTGGGCAGGCTCGTCTCCACCGGTCGGGCCGCCGACCTCTCCTTCGTACTGGACCGGCTGACCGGCCACCGTCCCGCCTGGGAGGGCTCCCGCATGATCGACCGACGCCGGGTCGCCGTGGCCGGCCACTCCATCGGCGGCAGCGCGGCCGCCTCCGCGATGCTCGCCGACCCACGCTTCGACGCGGGGATCAACATGGACGGCACGTTCCAGGAGCGCGTTCCCGCCTCCGGCCTCGCCAGGCGCCCCTTCATGATGCTGGGCACCGCGTCGCACTCCCCCGGCGGCAAGGACGAGTCCTGGGACCAGGGTTGGCAGCGGCTGGACGGCTGGAAGCGCTGGATCGGCGTCGAGGGCTCCGGCCACTCCAGCTTCACCGACGTCCCCGTCCTGGAGGACCGGCTGGGCGTGACGCTGGACCCCACGGTCACGCTCTCCACCGACCGGCAGGTCCGGATCACCCGTGACTACGTCAGCGCCTTCCTCGACCAGCACCTGCGCGGACGGCACCAGCCCTTGCTGGACGGCCCCACACCCGACAACCCCGAGGTCGTCTTCCAGCAGCCCTGAATACCGGCACACACAGGAGCGCCCCCGGACGCACGGATGCTGGAAGGTCTCCTCCACCCGCCACCTTGATCCAGCGACGCGGCCAGGGTGGCCAGGGGCGCCGGGTCGAGTGAGAAGCAGCGGTAGTAGGCGAGTTCACTGGTGGTGCGGTTGCGGCGGATCAGCAGCTGGCGGCTGCCGGGGCGGGGTTCGGCCAGATCGATGACCGCCCAGTCGTAGAAGCGGTGCCCCTTGGCACCGGCCCCGGCCGACAGCTTCTGCCAGGCCCGCTTCGGCACCTTCGCGGCCAGGGCATCCGCGCGGAACTTCCCCGCGCCGGTGGTGGCTTCATGTGAGCAGGCGACGGCGAGCACCTAGCCGACCTGGCGCTCTTCCAGCGCGGAGCACAGCTTTGGGTTGCCGCCGTAGACCTCGTCTGCCGCGACCCAGCCGACGCGGTGCCCGGCATCGAGAAATCGGCCGATCATGCGGACGGCCAGCTCCGGCTTGGTCGCGAAGACGGTGTCCTCGTCCAGGCCCGCGGCTCGGCAGCGATCTGGGTCGCGCGTCCAGGAGTGCGGGATGTACAGCTCCCGGTCCACCGCCGCGTGCCCGCGCAGTCCCGCGTAGACGAGGTAGACAGCGACTTGCGCGTTTTCGATCCTCCCGGCGGTGCCGGTGTACTGGCGCTGGACGCCGACGGTGTGCGTGCCCTTCTTCACGTCCCCGGTCCCGTCGACCACCAGCACTGCACCCTCGTCGTGTAGATGCTCCAGGACGTACTCGCGCACGTCATTATTAGCGCGGCTATTCCGTGCTTGGTAGGGGTTGTGCAGTGGTGCCGACCGGCGCCGTCACCGGCCGGCACCACGTCTCAGCGGCGCAGGAGGTTCGTCGCCGGGCTCGCGGCCCGGACCTCGAGGCGCCGGAGCGAATAGCCGAAGGACGACGTGCGCTTGATGCCCTGCATGCCGATGTACCGGCCCGACACGGGAGCGAAGGTGAGGTCGTCCACGCGGGCGCCCGCGGGCTTGTCCCGGACGGCGGCGGCTGTCTTCCAGTTCGCTCCGTCGTCGGAGACCTGGATGTCGTAGTCCTGTCCGGACGCCGTCTCCCAGTCGAGCAGGACGCGGCGGACCGTCTGCGCCTGGCCCAGGTCCACCTGGATCCATTCGCCGTCACGGTAGGCACTGGCCCAGCGGCTCGCCGGGTCACCGTCGGTGGCGTTCTCCGGTCCCAGGCTGGGCACTTCGGACGACGACGCGGTGGTCGGCCGGTGCAGCGCCAGATCCGCTGCGTCGAAGACGCGCATGCTCCACAGTGCGTAGCCGTCCTGTTTGCGGGCCGCTTCGGTGCCGACGAGACGCACGTACCGGGCGGTGACCGGTTCGAAGGTGAGCGTGTCGGATCCCGCGGACGTGCGGTCCGTGCGGCGGGCGACCGTGGTCCAGGTCGTGCCGTCGCCGGACACCTGGATCGCGTAGTCGCGGCCGTGTGCGGGCGCCCAGTCCAGGTCGGCCTTGGTGACGACCTGGGGGCGGCCGAGGTCCACGCGGAGCCAGGCGTGATCTCCCGGGCCGCTCTGCCACTTGGTGGTGCTCACCCCGTCGAACGCCGCGTCGGCCGGTCCCGCGGACGCGGTCGCCGGCTTGCCCGCGCTCAGCTCGCTGTTGGCCGGGGTGGCAAGTGTCGTGGCGACCTCGGTCAGCCCCGTACCCACGCCGAGCTTGCGCACGGTCGAGATGAAATCGCTGTACGGGACACCCGAGTTGGCGCCGCTCCACATCTTCTGCGCCAGGACTCCGAAGGTGGGCTCGACCAGTTTGTGTACGTCGAGTTCGGTGTAGCTGGACGTGGTCAGGTCGTTCCACACCGAGGACATGGCGCCGAGGAGTTGGGGGTCCTTCGGTGCGACGCTCTGGCCGTCGGGGAAGACATTGGGTTCCCAGTTGTCGTAGAGGTACTTACCGTCCAGGCCGTGGCCGTGGTAGTAGCTCGCGAACGGGACGATGTAGAGCAGGGCGTCGTTGGTGTTGATGAACGAGTAGCCGTCCTTCTTGGCGGCCTGCGGGCCGTACCACTGGTTGTTCCAGCTGTTGAGGGTGACGTCCCGGTCGTAGCCCTCGGTGCTGGACGCCATCAGGGACAGGCTGCCCCAGGCGCGCGGATGCTTGCCGAGCGCGCGGATATGGGCGGCCATCTCGTTGAAGTAGGTCTTGTAGCGGGGCTTGTCGACCCGGTACTCGTCGGCGCCGAAATGCACGTCCGGACCGCGGAACCACGGCGTGAACTCGTCGAACACCGACTTCATGAACGCGGTGGTCTCCGGCTTGGACAGGTCCAGGTGGTCGGAGTCGCCGTGGTTCAGACCGAGGGACGGCTTGAACCGGATGAACGCGAGCGAGTGGGCGGGAGCATCGAACTCGGGGACGAGCGTGACGCCGTTGGCGGCGGCAGTGTCCTCGAAGGAGTCCCAGTCGCGCCGGTCGTACGCTCCGTCCTTCGAGGCCAGGCCGGACAGCGCGGGGTTTTCGGTCTTGAGCCGGAAGCCGGCCTGGGCCTCGCTCCAGGGACGGTCGCCCTTGAACCCGTTGTCGTTGAGGTGGATCTGGAACTCGTTGAGCTTGAACCAGCCCATGAGACGGATGTAGTCCCGGATGAAGTCCGCGGTGAAGAAGCGCCGCCCGACATCCAGCGTGAAGCCCCGCACCTTGTAGTTCGGCCAGTCCACGGCAGTGCCCACGGGGACGGAATTACGGCCGTCGTCGAGCAGCAGGATCTGCAGGAGCGTACGGGTGCCGTAGTAGACGCCCTTCGCGCTCGGCGCGGTGATGCGCACGTTCTTGCCGGTGACCGTGAAGGTGTAGCCCTCTTCCTTGAACCGGGCGCTGTCCACCGCTTCGGGCAGGGTGGGATCGATCGACAGCACGATGTCGCCGCTGTGCGGGTGGCGCGGCGACAGGGCCGGCTTGCGCCCCGTGACCTGCTCGATCTCGTCGGGGAGGGTGGCGAGTTGGTCGCGGAGACGGTCGCGCTGCGCTCCGGCGAACACGATGCGGCTGTGCCGGCTCAGCTCGAAGAATCCGGTGCGGCCCTGCCACTTCTGGAGGGCGGGCACCACTGCGGGTTTTGCGTTGACCGGGTCGGGGGCGGCGCTTGCCGGTGTGGCGGGAGCGGCGAGGGCGAGCAGGGAGACCATTAACGCGAGAAGGCACAGCAGCTGTCTTGGACGCACTCTCATGTGAAACTCCAAGCGTTCTCGATGGATTCGTTCCTGGAGGTTCGTGCGGGTGACGCGACGGGGAGCAGGTGCCGGCCGTGGGGGGGGGGGGGGGGGGGGGGGGGGGGGGGGGGGGGAGGGGGGGGAGGGGGGGGGGGGGGGGGGGGGTGTGGGGTTTGTAC
>NZ_JBVJWD010000008.1:53019-155342 GCF_055602785.1 Streptomyces sp. NPDC037301 | reverse complement strand
GGTTTTTTTTGTTTTCTTTTCTCTTTGTTCCCCGCCCCCCCCCCCCGCCCCCCCCCCCCCCCCCCCCCCCCCCCCCCCCCCCCCCCCCCCCCCCCCCCCCCGCCGCGGTCACGGCCTGGTCGTCACCTTGTAGGTGATCTCCGCGTCGGCGATGCCCCCGCCGTTCTTGGCGGTGATGGTGAATTTGCTGGTGCCGGGGAAGGCAGGAATTCCGGTGATGCCACCGGTGTCCTGGTTGAGGGTCAGGCCGCGCGGGAGGCGGCCGTCGGTGACCTCGTAGCGGATGGTCCGCGGAGTCGTCGAGGTCACCTTGAAGGCGTACAGCTTTCCGACCCGGGCGTCCGTCGGCTCCGGCGTGGCGAAGCCCGGCGTCGGGGCCTTGACCGGCTGCGGGTCACCGATCGGCTGACCGGACGTGTCCATCTCCTGCAGTGTCCACTCGGCGTCCGGCGTGACCTCGCTCAGGTGCCAGTGCCTGCTCGCGACGCCCAACTGCTTCTTCTGTTCGGCAGTGAACGCGCCGGATGCGCGCGCGGACTCCCACATCCGGACGGCGGCGAGCAGCACGGCGGTGTTCTGCCCGGACTGGAGGCTGCTCACGCTGGTCTCGAAGTTGATGCCGGCGTCGAGGGAGGCCGCGTGCGCCAGGGTGTCCTCGATCTTCTGCAGGGCGTCGGCGCCCGAGAGCCCCTGCTGGCCCATCATCCCGGGCAGGTAGTTCGCCCGGTAGAAGGTGTTGCTGCGGATGATCTGAGCGTAGCTCGTGGGGCCGATCTCACCCCAGCTCGCCCTGGACTGGGCGTCCCAGGTGTTCGACGCGAGGTTGCTGCACTCGGTGATGAAGTTCTTGGTGGTGACCTGCCGGTGGACGCCGTTGACGAGCCGTGCGAAGCCGTAGCCGCCCCAGCCGTTGTAGCCGGTGCCTTCAAGCCCGTCGTAGGACGTGGCGTGGACGCCGCTGGTGTTGTAGGCGGTGGCCAGCCGGGTCGCGATCTCGTCGGTGATCGGCAGACTGGCCAGCGCGCCGCCGTAGCCGTTCTGGATGAGCCGGGCGACGGTGGTGCCGGCCGGGTAGTCCTTGGCGGCCGAGGACCACTGTGCCCGGCTCAGGCCGCCGACCTGCCACTCGGTGTTGCTGACCTTGGTGACGGAACCATAGGTGATGAACTCGTCGCCGATGCGCAGCCGTTGACCGTCGACGCCGGAGGCCAGCAGGCCGTTGGCATCCACGTACAGCGTGGTGTCCGACCCGGCCAGCGGGCGGGTGAGCCGGGCGGAGCCGCCCACCGCGAGCCGTGGATCGGCCGGCGCCTTCACGTACGGGTCGTTGGCGTCGATGAAGGTGGACAGGGTGTGCACCCCGACCTCGATGCCCTCCTTCGCCGCTGCGGCCACCAACTGGGCGGCCGCCACGTCCGATCCGCCGAAGGAGCCGTTGAACTGGTAGTGCCCGTGCGACACCCACGGCCCGTTGCCGCTGATCGCGTAGATGTTCCGCACCCCGGCCTGCGCGGCGAGCTTGGCGGCCGCGGTGACGTTGCCCGTGTTGAGGTCGTGGACCCAGAAGTGGGTCTGCGAGGTGCGCTGGGCCACCTTCTGCCACTGGCCGTCCAGGGTGGGGTACGCCTGGTCGTGCTCCTTGGCGATCTGGCTGAGCACGGTCAGGGCGAGATCCGGCGCACTGCCGAACAGGGCGATCTTCGACCCGACGATCCGGCCCTCGGGCGCGGGCAGCGGGCCGAGCGGGATCTCGTAACCGTTGGTGCGCTGCCGGACCCGTACCTTGCTGTAGTCGTAGGTGGTGGCGCGCAGGACGCTGCCCCACGTGGTCTTCGCGGCGACGTTGCTCGCCAGCCACTCGTCCTTCGCGCCGGTCTGGAGCCCGTACGGATTCCAGACGAGATCGGGACCGAACCCGTACGCCAGATGCTCGTTCGGCCACCCGCCCACCGTCTTGTCGTTCAGCGGCCGGACCCCCATGACGAAATCGGAGTTGGCGACCACACCGACCGTCTCGCCGATGGTGTCGTCGAGCGTCGTCGGCAGCGGACCCCACAGCAGCGTCTGCACATCCACACCCGAGGCAGCCGTCAGGCCGACGACTTCAAGTGTGGAATGCGTGGGAAACCCGACGGCCTCTACCTGGATCGTCACGCTCTCGCCGACGAACTCCAGGACCTGCCGGTGGTGCGCCCGGTCACGCGACACGACCCGCACCTTCGCGGGAACCACGTGCTTGCCGTCGGCCACCACGCTGACCAGCGGCACGGGGGTGTCCTTAGCCAGGTGGTCGGTGCCGTCACGCAGGTCCACCAGGCTGTCCACGTAGCCGGAGCCGCTGATGCCCACCGACAGGGAGCCCGCCCCGATCCGCAGCGACGGGGACGTATTGGTCCTGGCCGTTCGCGCGGCATGCGCGGGTCCGGCGGCCATGGCCACGGCCGTGGCCGAACTCAAGCCGCTGGCAACCAGAAAGCGACGCCTGTCCACATGTCCTCCTAGGTGAAGTGACTCTCGATGACGCGCGGGATCGCTGATCAACTGCCCGTGAACAGCGCAGAGGGGCGCAATGCCGGCAAACGTCGAGCGACGAACGAGGTCACCTGGATAGTTCGTATTCTTCAGCGGAGATGGTTCGCGCTGTTCCGGGGAGCGGGATCGGCGGACGGCCGTGAGCCGGAGAGCCCATAGGCCTGCCCGTGCAGGAAAGTGCGCTTGCTTCTCCTGTGTAACTACCGCAGCACAAGTGCGGTCTAGCGTGCACGGCACGGAAGGGGCCGTCAAGGCTTAGTTCGGATCTATTCCCGATGGCGCGGGTGCTCCGTATGGCGGTCCGAGCACCCCTGAACGGGCGGCCCGGGAGGTATCTTGGGGGCCCAGCACTTGGTATTTCGTGACGGCATGCATCGGATACATGGAGCAACATGACTGGATCTTCCCGGCCCGCGTCCGCGTCCGCGGCATCGGAGACGGAGGCGGCTCCCTACCGCCCCGGCTACGAGGTCGCGGCGGAGCGCATCCTGGAGTACGTCGCCCGGCAGGGGATGGGGCCCGGCGACCGGCTGCCCACGGAGAAGGATCTGGCGGCCGAAGTAGACATGAGCAGGACAGTGGTGCGAGAGGGCGTCAAGATCCTCTCGGCCCTCGGGAGGCTCTCGGTGGAGAAGGGACGCGGCATTTTCGTGGCGCATCCCAGGAACGACCTGTGGTCCGACACGTTCTCCCGGTTCCTGCCGACCGACCCGAGCCGCGTCGGTGAACTGTTCGAGTTCCGACGCTTCACCGAGGCCGAGACCAGCGGGCTCGCGGCCGCGCGGGCCACACCGGTTCAGCTCAGGGCGATCCGCGAGGCGGCGCAGCGCTCGGCGGAGGCCGCCGAGCGCGACGACCACGAGTCGTTCGGCCGGGCCGATGCGGAGTTCCATCAGGCGATCGGCGCGGCAGCGGGGAACGCGTTCCTCTCCAGCCTGGTCGACGCGATCCAGCGGCTGCAGCGACAGGTCACCATCGTGGCCCTGGCCGACTCCGCACCGGGATCACTCGCCGGGGCCGCGGAGCAGCACCTGGCGATCCTGGAAGCGATCGGGGCCGGTGAGCAGGAACAGGCCGCCGCCCTCATGGCCCGCCATATCGACACGACGGAACTCCAGGTCCAGCGAGAGATCCGCAATCGCATCTTTGCCGCTCCCGCCGTTCCCGCCGGCCCGGACGGGGCGTGACCGCGGACGACAGCCTCGATCAGTAGTGCCCCTGCCTCCCCGCCCCGCCGCCCACACCGGAAACGACCGGGCGACGGGGCGACGGGGCGGTCGAAGCGTGCCGGGGTCGTGAACCGCACCACCGACGCGTCTCGTTCCTGTGAAGCGAATCCGTATGGTTCGGCGAAACTCTACCGACATGTATCAGATCTATTGCCGCCTTGGTTGAGGTAATAACTCCGTCTCATCTCTTGACATGCCGTCGCGCGCGGACTTCCATACCCCAAGGTGCCCTGAGGGGCGAACGCTGAGGGGAAGCGGTCGCCCTCGAGAGCAGCAGGACTCTGGGAAGAGTCTGAACCATGTGACGGATTCGGTGGACGGTCGGCAGGGGGATTCCCTCTCTCGTCTCGGTACGAACAAGACAGCGACTCGGTACCGCCCCCGGACAACGACGGGTAGGGGAAGTTGGACATGACGCGCAATCCGATACTCACAAGAACCGCCGCCCTCGCAGGTGCTCTCCTCCTGGCCGGGTGCACGGCCGGCAGTTCCGGTACGAGTGCATCCAAGGGCGACGGCGACAAGGTCACCTTGACCTTCCTCACCTTCGAAACGCCCAACCTGGACGCGAAGTACTGGGACGCCGCGATCGCCCGCGCCTCGGCGAAGGTGCCCGGGGTGACGATCAAGAAGCTCGTATCGCCCAGCGCCGACCGCACCGGGTACGCGAAGCAGCTCGACAGCACGGGCCAGTTCCCGGACGTCATGATCGGTCTGAACCCCGCCGGATTCGCCGAGGCGGGCAAGCTGGCGCCGTGGACGGACAAGGAACTCGCGACGTACGAGAACCCCCGCGCCAACACCTACGACGGCAAGGTCTACCAGCTGCCCTACGCCGCCCAGACGACGCTCGTTTACTACAACAAGAAGGACTTCGCGGCGGCCGGCATCGACACACCGCCCCGCACGTACCGTGAACTGCTCGACGACAGCGCCAAGTTGAAGAAGAAGGGCATCAACCCCTTCGTGGTCGGCGGTGGCGGCAAGGATTCCTGGGCCGACATGTTCCCGCTGATCTGCACGGTGGCCACCGACGTCTACAAGAAGACGCCGGACTGGCTGTCCCAACGCGCCAAGGGCAAGGTCAAGTTCACCGACCCGGCGTTCGTCGCCGCCGCCCAGAAGGTCGCCGGCCTCGCGGACAAGGGATACATCGACCGCGCCGGCCTTTCCCGCTCCTACGCGGACACCGAACAGGCCTTCCGTGACGGTAAGGGCGCGATGTATCCGATGGGCAGCTGGTTCTCCGCCTCGGCCGACACGAAGAAGCCGGACTTCGACACGGGCGTCTTCGCGTGGCCCACGGACCAGAGGGCCCCGGCACTCCCGGGCGTCCTCGGCGGCGGGATGACGGTGAGCTCCAAGTCGTCCGATGTTCCCCTGGCCAAGAAGTGGGCCAAGGCCTTCATGGAGGACCAGAAGAACCTGGACGCCGCCGTCAAGGCCGACGGGCTCATCATCGACATCAAGGGCTACAGCCCGCCCAGCACCATGGGCCCCGTCTACAAGAAGACCGTGGCGGCGTATCGGCAGGCCCAGAAGGACGACGGGATCGTCAACTCGTTCTCCCAGGAGACCGGTGACGGTTCCCTGCCGCCCGGCCTGGCCGACAAGGCCGCGGCCGGCGTCCAGAATCTCCTCGGCGGCCGTATGACAGCCCGTCAGTTCGGTGCCTACATGGACGAGCAGTGGGACAAGGCCACCCGATAATGCGCATACGTACCCTGCCCCGACCGGAGAGTTCCCCTGCCGCGCCCGCAGCGAAGGACACGGCAGCGGTCCGACCACAGGACACCCCCGCGCAGCGTGCGTCGCGACCGTCCCGGCGCTTCCGCCCGAACGGCGGACCGGGCCGCTTCGCCGTCTTCGCAGCTCCCGGACTGCTCGCCTACCTGGCCCTCGTCCTGGCGCCGATCGGCATGACCGCCGGCTACAGCCTCACCAACAAGAACCCCTTCAACCCGCCGACCCGGTGGGTGGGCCTGTCCAACCTCACGAGCCTGTTCTCCGACGACGATTTCCTCAAAGCACTGCAGAACACCGTCGTCATCACCGTGATCGTGACGCTGGTGACCAACGCCGGCGGCCTGGCGATCGCCCTGCTGCTCGACCGGCGCGGCTGGCTGTACAACGCTCTGCGCAGCGTGTTCTTCGTTCCGGTCGTGCTGAGCGCCGTGGTGGTCAGCGTCATCTGGCAGGCGATCCTCGTCGACGACGGCCTGCTCAACTCCATGCTGCGACAGCTGGGGGTGAGTCATCCGCCGGGCTGGCTCTCCGACCCGAGCCTCGCCCTCTACACGGTCTCGTGGGTCATCGCCTGGCAGGGGCTCGGCTTCTGCGTGGTTATCTACCTGGCCGGACTGCAGGGAATCCCGCAGGAGTTGCACGAAGCGGCGGCCATCGACGGCTGCGGACCACTGATGCGGTTCCGCCATGTCACCTGGCCGATGCTGGCACCCGCCGTCACCATCAACACGGTCATGTCACTGATCGGCGGATTCAAGGCCTACGACCAGATCCAGGTGCTCACCAACGGCGGCCCCGGCCCCGGCACCACATCCACCCTCGCCTTCCAGGTGATCCAGACCGCGTTCAACGGCAACCACGTCGGCTACGCCTCCGCGATGGCCGTGGCGATGCTGATCCTGGTCGCGACCGTCTCCGTGATCGCGCTCGGGTGGCTGCAGAAACGCGAGGTGTCCGCATGAGCACGAACACGAAGATGAACCCGGATCTGAACGCGAGCATGAACAGGGGCGGAACAAGGGCGTGGATACGCCCGGTCGTCGCGCTCCTCGCCGGCCTGCTGTTCTTCCTGCCGATCTACCTTGTGCTGGTCAACGTGTTCAAGGACGGTTCGGCGATCGTGTCGAACCCGGTCGGCCTCCCGGTCCCACCGACCCTGGACAACATCCAGAGCGTGCTGTCGCGCCCGGACCACCTCTTCTGGTACGGGCTGGTCAACAGCACGGAGGTCACCGTGATCTCCATCCTCGTCATCACCGCGATCTCCGCCATGCTCGGCCACTACCTGGCCCGGTCGACCGGCGTCCTGTCCAAGGTCATCATGGTCGTCCTGCTCTGCGGTCTCATGGTGCCGCCCGCCGTGATCCTCACCCCGATCACCGAAGTCCTGCGCACGCTGGGGCTGATGAGCAGCGTGCCCGGACTGGTCCTGGCGTACGTCGGTTACTACATGCCGTTCGGGGTGTTCGTCTTCGCGGGCTTCGCCAAGACG
Organism: Streptomyces sp. NPDC037301; assembly: GCF_055602785.1. Taxonomy (NCBI): domain Bacteria; kingdom Bacillati; phylum Actinomycetota; class Actinomycetes; order Kitasatosporales; family Streptomycetaceae; genus Streptomyces; species Streptomyces sp. NPDC037301. The sequence continues at coordinate 148,343 of NZ_JBVJWD010000008.1, read as the reverse complement.
ATCCCCCGAGAGCTCGAAGAAGCCGCGGCGATCGACGGCGCCGGAGCGTTCCGCGCCTTCTGGCAGGTGGTCTTCCCGCTGATGCGGCCGGCGTCGGCCAGCGTGGTGATCTTCCTCGGCGTCTGGATCTGGAACGACTTCCTCAACCCGCTGATCGTCCTGGGCCCGGCGGCCGGCACCACGGTGACCGTCGGCATCTATCGTGCCATCGGCGAACACCAGGCGGACTTCGGCTCGGTCTTCGCCTTCATGTTCCTGGCGACACTGCCCATCCTCGTCTTCTACCTGGCCTTCCAGAAGCAGTTCGTCAAGGGCCTCACAGGAGGAGCGACGAAGGGTTGAGACCGGCCGGTACGGCTGGGCATGTGACAGGGGGCGGGGACCGACGCAAGCCCCGCCCCCCGTCACATGTCGCGGACTTCGGACGCTCGCGCCCCTTCACGTCCTTTCACGTCCGTTCACGCCAGCGCCGCCGAGGTGACGGACGCCACCGCGATGATCAGCCACCCCGTCCCCGAGGAGATGTGGCTCGCCCTGCGTGCCCAGGCTCTGCTGCCGCCGGGCGTGCCGGTGCCTGTCCCGCGTCAGGACGGCGTACGTCCCTGATCGCGGACGGCGGTGTGCGACCGGGTCCCCGGAGCGCAGACTCCCCGCGTTGAACCGAAATTGATCGAATTTCCCTTCACTGGAACGCACACACGAGGATGGTTGCAGAATGCTTGACAGGAGAAACTGTCTTTCTCTGTTGGCGGCCGCTGGAGTCGGAGCGAAGGTCGCTCTCGAACCCACGATCTCACGAGCCCAACCGCTCGACGCAGGGGTTGCCGGAGCCGATGGCCAGGCTGCGGAACTCAGCCGTTCTCTGCGCGAATTGCACGGCTCCCTCCGGGTGTCGATTCGGGAATATGACGGCACGACGCTGCGCCGGGCCCAGGAATTCGACGGCGACCTGCTGACCGACGGACCGCGACAGTGGCAGCTGAAGTGGGATGCACGACGGGTGCCCGATCATCACGGATGGGAGGTCACCCTGACCTGCACCCTGGAGAAGGGGGCTGCGGAACAGACCGCAATCTCCGTTGATTTCCCATTCGAGAGCTGGGAGACCGCCAACAACGTGATGATTCCCGGAATCATCTACAACGGCAATCGCTATCGCGCCATCGGCAACGGATACAATCCGGACTATCCGGCCGACATGTACTACAACCCACAGACGCCGCTGACGATATCGAACAACCCGCGACTGGCCTCCGATGCTGCCCTGCCCTCACGGATCGAGCTGGCGACATGCAATACTGCCGCCCCGGCGATGAGCTTCTTCTCGCCCAAGTTCGGAAAGGGCTGGATCGTCCTCACCGAGCAAGGAACCCGCCTGGGCAACAGTGGGCTCTCGGTTGAGGAGAGTGCGAGCAGGGAAAGCTGTGAATTCCGCATCTCGGCACCGGTTATGCGCCGGCAGGCGGCCGGTTTCGGCGACTTTCGGCCGAGCGGTGACAGTGCGTCGAACTGGGCCCCCGGTGACGATGTTTCGATTCGCTTCCAGGTTTTCACCTTCGATGCCGATGGAATTCCGGCAGTCCTGCAAAAATTCATGGATGTGCGAAAGTCGCTCACCGGCCCCACCGCGCCTCGCAACCTGCTTCCGATGAGTAAGCTGGCGGAGCTCGGCACCAACATCTGCCGAGGCAATTTCACAGAGACCAAGGCAGGCCGCTACTACCTTCCAGAAAACTCCAGGCACTTTCAACTGGGTTGGGTGAGCGGAATGATCAACACCTACCCCATGTTGGCTCTGAATGACCCGACGGAACGGGGCAGGGTCTCCGATGAGCTTGACTTCATCTGTTCCCGCATGAAGGGGCAGAGCGGATTCTTCTACGGCTTCATCAGCGAAGATGGTGAGATCCGCTCAGAGAAGGCCCACCCCGACTTTCCGGCGGTGCAGGCGATGGTACGCAAGAACGGAGACGTGCTCTTCTGGCTGATCAAGCATGTGATGCTCCTGAAGGCGCAAGGGCACGGCGACACCATCAAGGAATCCTGGGAACTGGCCGCAGGCGGTCTGGCCGAAGCATTCACCCGGACCTGGCGAAAGCACGGAGAATTCGGTCAGTACATCGTGCCCGAAACAGGCGACATCGCCGTGTACAACTCGACGGCCGGCGCCATCGCTCCGGCCGGGCTCGCCCTGGCGGCTGAATACTTCCACCGTCCGGACTGGTTGGCCGCGGCCGAGGAAGCAGCCGAATTCTACTATGAGCGCGACATCAAGTCCCGTGGATTCACCAGCGGAGCGTGCGCGGATATTTCACAGGATGCGGACTCCGAAACAGCGTTTGGTCTCCTGGAGTCATTCATGGCGCTGTACCAGTACACCGGAAAGAAGAGATGGCTGAATCGCGCGAAGGTCCAGGCCGCTCTGTGCTCGTCCTGGACTCTTGCGTACGATCCGCTGTTTCCGGCAGGCAGTGATATCGCGCGGCTGAAGGGAAAGATGGCCGGCGCCGTTTGGGCAAGCAGCCAGAACAAACATGCCGCGCCCGGTGTCTGCACGTCCTCCGCTGACCACCTGTTCAAGCTGTATCGAGCTACTGGGGACAAGAAGTACGCTGAACTCATCAGCGATATCCAGCATGCCCACGCCGAGGCCGTCAACATGCCGGGGCACATAACCACCGACTACCTCATCGGTTCGAGCATGGAGCGGATCCAGCCCAGCGATGCCGAGGGCAAGGCTGCCGTCGGTGATTTCATCAGGACGAGAAACTCCTGGACCGAGACCAATGGTGTCTTGATGGCACTCGAACTTCCCGGAATCTACGTCCGGCCCGGGGAAGGAATTCTCATTCCCTTCGATCATGTCGAGGCCGAGCATGTCAGCGAGAGCCGTCAGGCAGCCGTAGTCCGCTTGACCAACAACACGGCCTACGCGGCACGGGTGTCGGTACTGGCGGAAACGGCCCGCCAATCGGCCCGCCCCCTTGGGTACACGGCGTTTCTCGATTGGCCGCAGGTCGAAGTCCCGGCGGGTGGGGCGGTCACCGTGCGGATCACGAGGAAGGGCAAGGTCGCACGTCAAGCCTGATCCGGCCGTTCTCGCTGTGCACCCGTTCCATCAGCACCTTCGCCAGATACAGGAACATCATGCCGAGCACGTTGTCAGAAACAACCGACCCGACTGAGCCTGTCCCCGTGACCACCATCGACGCCCACCAGCACGTCTGGGACCTGTCGGTGCGCGACCAGGACTGGATCACCGGCCCCGAACTCGCCCCGCTGCGACGCGACTTCACCCTCGACGACCTGCGACCGCAGGCCGCGGCCGCCGGTGTCGCCGCCACGGTGCTGGTGCAGACGATCTGCGTACGCGAGGAGACTCCCGAATACCTGGCGCTGGCCGCGGCCGACCCGCTGGTGGCCGGCGTCGTCGGCTGGACGGACCTGACCTCTCCCGTGGTCGCGGACGCCCTGGCCGCACTGCGCGCGCTGCCCGGTGGCGACCGTCTCGTCGGCATCCGCCACCAGGTACAGGGCGAGGACGAGGCAGACTGGCTGCTCCGTCCCGACGTGGGCCGCGGCCTGGCCGCCGTCGCATCCGCCGGCCTCGCCTACGACCTGGTCCTGCGCCCTGAACAGCTGCCCTCGGCAGTCGCCGTGGCGAGGCAGCGGCCCGAACTCACCTTCGTACTGGACCACTTGGGCCAGCCTCCGATCCGCCCTCGCCGACCGGACACCTGGGCCGCGGACCTGGCCGCCCTGGCCCGCCTCCCCAACACCGTGGCCAAACTTTCCGGGCTCGTCACCGAGGCAGACCGGCACACCTGGAGCCCCGCCGACCTGCGGCCGTTCGTGTCGGTCGCGCTGGATACCTTCGGCCCGGAGCGGCTCATGTTCGGCTCGGACTGGCCGGTGTGCACCCTGGCGGCCGAGTATGAACAGGTGGTTGCCGTCGGCCGCGAGCTCGTGGCGGACCTGTCGGAGCACGAGCAAACGGCGGTGTTCGCAGGCACGGCCGCGCGGGTCTACGGTCTGTGACCCGCGGCAGGCAAGCGGGGGGGGGGGGGGGGGGGGGGGGGGGGGGGGGGGGGGGGGGCGCCCCCCCCCCCCCCCCCCCCCACTGCCCCCGGTCAGAGGAAGGTCTGGGTCATCGGCCGGGGTCTCCGTTTGCCCACGGGCGGTGCTTGCGAGCTGCGTCGCCGACGCCGGGCAGGGCGTCACCGAAGTGATAGGCGGCGATGCGCGCGTCGTGCTGTGCGTTGAGGAGGTGTATCAGGCGCATTCCGATGGCGGTCATGACGATCATCGCCGCGATGAGGATGAGGGTCGCCATGCTTCTCACCGCCATGTGTTCCCGGGTGCGGGGAGGGCCCGGCGCCCGATCGGGTGCCCGAAGGGCGACATGCATGTTCCGCCTTCGGTGTCCAAGGTGTCCTCGCGGCTTCGGGCGTCCCGTATGCCGCTGCTGACAACGGCTTCGTTGGCCATCAGCATGTCGGCGGTGAGAACGCTTCCGGGGATCGCGGCTGCGGCCATGAGACGGGCCGCGGCGGCGGGCTCGGTCTCGGGCGGGATCACGAGCAGGTCCCAGCGGCCGAGGGTGAGGGAGAGCAGGATCAGTTTGTCGGGGTGCTGTTCGGTGAACCAGCCCACATGAACGGTGTGCCCGGAGACGGGCACCTTGTGCGGGATGACGGGCCAGTGGGTGGGGTTCACGGTGACGCGTGTGATGCGTCCCCAGACCTCGTCGAGTGCGGCCACCAGTGGCGGAAGCTCCGCGTTCAGGTCACGGGAACAGGGCCACCAGGCCCCGTCCAGCTGGCCGGCGAGGGTGCTCTTCGGGGTGAGGGACAAGCGTGCCGGGAACTCTGCGGCGAGGTCGCGGGGCGCGGTCCGGTCGAGGAGGGCCATGGTGTGGACCTGCCCCCGGGCTGCTCGTCGGCAGCCCGGATTTTCGTGATCGCCGGAAATGACACCCGCGGGGGAGCCGGTGTGCGAAGTACTCCCGGTCGTTTAACTGTACGCCTGTTCGACAGACTCTGGCCGCTGCGACCAGGTATTTTCCAGTGCAGGGTGGGAGTGGGACCGCTGTGGCAGGCGGTGGCGCAGGCGCGGGGGAGTACCGTGAAGTGACGGCAGCATCGCTCCCGGCGAGGCTGTTCACCGGCAAAATACTCGACGGCGCGTGGCGGCCCCGCTCACGCGACATCGAGACCGAGCTTCCCGCCCTGATCAGCGTTCTGACCAGGCGCCTCGGGCCCATCAGCCGCGTCGGCGTGGACGCCTCCGCTGGAACGGCCTCCCGACCCGCCTGGTCATCGACGACCGTGTTGTCGACCTCGACTCCGACCCGGTCGGCGACGACACCGTCCTCATCACCCGCGGCCACAATGACCACTTCGCCCTGCTGGTGGCCCCCCTCATGTTTTTCGCGGTCCTGCAAGAGGGCCGCTGGCCTCCGGGCCCGGCATGACTGTGTCCCCCCTGTCGAACGGATGACAATTCCGTTGCTTCTGTGGCCGCTGGGCAGTTGAAGCGATGTGTTGATATCCCGTCTGGAGCGCCTGGGCCTGGGGGGCCTGACTCGGTCGTGTCCGCCTGATCTGGTGGACCGGGTTCGGGTGGTGGGTGAGGCGGGGCGCTGTGAGAAGCGCCGACGTCTGTTGTCCGCCCGGTTCACGGTGTACTTCGTGCTGGCGATGTGCTTGTTCCCGCAGGCCGACTACCTGGAGGTCCTGCGTCTGGTGAAGTCCGGCGACCATGGGCTGCGGTCCTGGTCCGGGGTGAACAAGTCCTCGCTGACCAGGGTCCGGCAGCGGCTTGGCCGGCCGGTGCTGCGGGAGCTGTTCCGGGCCGTGGCCCGGCCGTTCGGCACGGATGGCGAGCTGTTCCGGGGGCTGCGGGTGCTGGCCCTGGACGGGACGCTGCTGGCCGTACCCGACTCCGCTGGGAACAACGACGACTTCGGCAAGTCCGGATCTCGGCGCAGTCCGATGGGCTATCCGCAGACCGGAGTGGTCGTGGCCGCCGAGTGCTCCTCCCACGCCGTCCTGGACGCTGTGATCGGCGGATTCAAGGACTCCGAGCGCACCGTTTCCGACGCCCTGGACGCCCATGTCGGGACCGGCACGCTGTTACTGGCCGACCGCGGCTTGTGGGGTCTGGCCCGCTGGCACCGGCTCCGGAACCAGGGCACTCACCTGCTGTGGCGGATCGAGCGGCGCAAGGCCCGCCGGGTCCAGGATGTTCTGCCCGATGGCAGCTACCTCGCCCGGATCGAGGCGAACAAGCACAGCAAGGCGGCCGGAACCGTCAAGGCCCCGCCGGCGCTGGTACGGGTGATCGAGTACCGCGTCGACGGGCAGGCCGACATCGTCCGGCTCATCACCAGTCTGACCGACCACGAGAAGTACCCCGAATTCACCAGGACTGTATGGCCAGCTCTGCGCCTACGGCTACGCTCAGTGATGGGCGCTCGGACGCGAGGACGCCGCGATCAGGGCCGAGTTCAGCCTGATTCTCCGACCTCGCCCAGCACGTCTCATTCCGGTGCTGGTTCGGTGCTGGCTTTCGTGTCGCTGTCCTGGGAAAACTGCAGGTCGTAGTGCTGATGATGAGTTGTCGTACCACTCGATGGTGGTGCCGATGAGGCTTGCGGCGACGATGCGCTTGAGTGAGCGGGTGGTCGGCGGGGCGGATGCCGAGGCAGCCATGAACACCACTTCCGGACGGTTGGTGGGGACGGTTTCGTGTCGCCACACCGTAGGAAGGGGCAGGTCGGGGGCGTATGTGGCGGGGCACCACAGTTCTGCGGACGAGGGTGCGCGCGACCACCATGGAGGCGGCGGCGGGCACTCGCCTCCGCGCCGGCGACACTGCCCTCCACCTGTGCTGCGCCGGCGGACGCTGCCCGCGCCGGAGGGAGAGAGCGCGCCGACGTCCGGTCGCTGTCATTCTCCGACGTACGACCGACGCCGCCGCGCTGAAGGAGATCGCCCGCGTCCTTCGCCCCGGCAGCTTTTTGGGCCTGAATCCCCCCGCACCGCGACAGGACCGCCGTGGCGACGCACACGGAACACGGCCCCAGGTGCGCGAGATTGCACCCAGCTCGATCACCTCGGCCACTGCAACCCCGCGCACCGACTCGGCTTCGAGCAACTGACTCTCCATCGCGTCTGAGGCGCCCGCTCTCCCAAGGCTGGAGCCCCCCACGTCAGAGAGGAACAGAGGCACGTCCCTGGCCACGCGGCTGAAGAACGGGGTCGTCCCCGCCCCTGCCCGAGACTGAGGAGACGGGGTTATTTTCCGAATCGTCGTTCGCGATTCGAGTACGAGCGCAGCGCGCGCAGGAAGTCCACGCGACGGAACGCCGGCCAGTAGCAGTCCACCCAGTGCATCTCTGCGTACGCGGACTGCCAGAGCAGGAAGCCGGACAGCCGCTGCTCGCCGGAGGTGCGGATGATGAAGTCGGTGTGGTCGGCGATCGGCGAGTACAGGTGCCGGGAGATGTCCTCGATCTCGAATCGCTTGAGCAGTTCGACCGGGTCGCCACCGGATGCGATGTGCTCCTCGAAAGCGTTTTTCACCGCGTCGACGATTTCCCGTCGGCCGCCGTAGCCGACCGCGACGTCCACTTTGAGCCCGCCGCGTCCGGCAGTCGCGGCAGCGGTCTCCTTTAGTACACGGGCGCTGTCGCCAGGCAGCATGTCGAGCGAGCCGATCACCTGGACCTCCCAGAGGCGGCCTTCGGCCGCGATGTCCTGGACGGTTTGCTCGATTATGTCGATGAGTGGGCCGAGCTGTTCGGCCGGCCGTCCGAGGTTGTCGTCGGAGAGCATGAAGAGGGTCACGTGCTCGATCCCGGCGGCGGTGCACCAGCCCAGGAACTCGGTCGCTTTGGCGCCGCCCGCCCGGTACCCCTCTCGGACGTCTTTGTGGCCGGCCTGGCGGGCCCAGCGTCTGTTGCCGTCGAGCATGATCCCGACGTGCTGCGGGCGCGGTAGCCCCGCCAGAGTGCGAGCAAGTCGGCGCTCGTACAGAGCCTCCATCGGCCGCCGGAGGAACAGCGGGAGGAGCTTCATGAACCATCTCCGTCGCATCGTGCGTACCTTCAGCCGACCCGAGCAGTCCGCCCGTTGTCGCGAAACAGGTACAACCGGCCTGCTTTAGGGGCAAGTTGACCGGCATTAGGATTTTAGGAGTCACCGTATCGCAGTGATGTGTCCGATGCCCGGCGGGCCTTGAGCCAGCCGGAATTCACCCATGCCAACCGCATCGGTTATCCCGTGGGAGTACCTGCCGCACGACTTCCCGTCGTGCAAGAGCGTCGACAATTACTGCGCCAAGTGGGAGGCGGACGGCGCCACCCAGCCAGTTCATCATCTGCTGCGGGACAAGAAACGTCGCGCGCACGGTTGCACTGTGACCCCGTCGGCGGCCGTGGTGGACGCGCAGAGCGCGGAAGACCTCGTCCGTCGTTGCCGAGGACAGTCAGGGCATCAATCTTGGCACCAATCTCGCAATGACCCCTGAGGTGCAACCGCTTCCATCGCAGCCGCCTCCTGCTCGTGGAAACATCCCTTCCAGTTGATCAGCCCGGAGCCCCAGATGGGGTTCCTCCTCCTTCGGGTGCTCTGCAGCTCTGTGACGTAACTTCGGAATTCTCGAAGCGTTCTTACTCCGTCCGGCCGATCAGCGGTCGGGCTGAAGGTGAGGAGGCTCGGTTTGGCGCTGGCGGTCGTACGCGACCTGCGCGAGTTCCGCGGTCCGGCCTCGGCGGAAGAGCTGGAGCAGTTCGAGACTGACGTGCTGGCCGGGTTCGTGCTCGCGCGGGCCTCGGCGGGGCTGGCGGATGGCACCATCCGGGGGGACGTCGGACACCTGGATCGGGTACGGGCCTGGTTCGGCCGACTGCTGTGGGAGTTGGAGCCGGCCGAAGCCGACGCGTACTTCGGGAAGGTGCCGCGGGGCTTGCCAAGCGGTACTCGGCTGGCTCGAGCGCAGGCGCTGACCACGTACTTCCTGTTGGGGCGCCGGGCTGGCCACCTGCCGCAAGTTCGCCCCGACCGCGCGGAACTGCACCACGTATGTCCCAGGTCGGACTCAGGGTGAGCGGGGCATGCAAGCTCGATCTGGCCGACATCAAGTGGGAGCTGGGCCGCTTCGGAAAGCTCCTCGTGCGTCACGGCAAGGACGCCCGCGGATCGGGCCCGCGCGAGCGGATGGTGCCGCTGACTCGATGGCGCCGAACCATGGGATTTGCGCTGTTCGCGGTAGGTCGCCTTCCGGCAGCTCGGCATCACGTCTGCGTCCAGGATTTCGAAGCGCGCATGAAACTCGAAAGCAGGCACACACCGCTGCTACGGCCATGTGCAGCCCGTCGTCGGTCGCGAGACTGAGCGCTTCACCTGGTGAATCCGGCCAGCAAGCACTCAGCCGCCCTCACGCCGGCGTGTGCACGTGAATGATCGAATCTCGAACGGAGGAAAGACGGAAAGTGAGCACGCGTAGAAGATTCCTCGGCGCCGCCACCGCAGTCGGTGCCATGGCGTTTCTCGGCAGCACCGAGACCGCATCCGCAGACGAGAGCAATCCGGGACAGGACTCGGCGGGCCTGGAACTTCAGGCCCGCAACGCAATCTTCGCGGTCGATACCGGTACGCAGAAGCATTACGACGTGCTCCGTGCCCAGCTGATCAAGCACCTCAGCCCGGTCATCGTCGTTCAGAATGACGACCGGGGTGGCCTTTACACCCTCGTCCACAACGGAGAGCAGGAGTCGTTGCATCCTGTCTCCGAGATCTTCGAGCTGGCCAAGTCGATCGCCCACGCTCCGCTGGGAATCTACTCGATCACCGCGCCGTACCTGAGCCACCAGATCCCGAACCTCCCCAGCTCCGCCTGTCTCGTCCAGCACGACGTGGACATGGTGGCATTCAAGGGGCCCGGAACGAACGACTGGGTCAGCCCACTTCAGGCGTTCGGCACCATCCTGACCATCGCCCGACAGCAACTCGACAACGCGCACCTGCCGCGGGAGCTGGAAGTGTCGAGCAAGCGGATTCTCGACGTCGCGCTCAAGTTCATCAAGGAGTCCGTGCAGCGCGGTTCCTTTGACATGAAGTCGTTCGAGAACTTCACGGGCGGCTTGAGCGACGCTATCGGTACCAACATGAGGTACGCGGCCCAGGCGCAGATCGACGGCGTGGAAGACCTCATGAAGCGGTGGCGGGGCAAGGTCGGCAAGGAGGACTGGCCCGGCCTGTACATCGTCGTTCTGTCGATCTGGACGACGTCCGCCCTGAACCAGAACTCGATTATCGTCAAGCAGTTCATGGACCCAGCGAAGGCGGACTCGCACCTGATCGACCTGCCGACGGCCCAACTGCCCGCCGACCCGGTCTTCGTCGCCCTCGACAACTTGGCCCGGATCGTGCAGGACAACGTCGCGGCGGAGATGGTGTTCCCCGCTGACCGGAAGCTGGCGGATGCGCTGAAGGGGCCCGAGGATCTGCTGGCGCAGGAGATCCTGCACCAGCTCGCCTGCCCCTACCAGAGCAGGACCGCGACGAAGAAGGCCATAGGCGCAGCCCCGTAGAAAGGGCCCGACCACGCCGGCCTGAACGCCGGTCACAGACAGCGTGCCAACTGCTTCCTCGTCATCTCGGCCGAGGAAGCTGTGCCGTTCCAGCTGCGGGTCCGGTGGGCACGATTCCATGGCGGGCGTGGGGGCTGAACAAGTGCTGCGGGTGGCCACGGTCTGCGGTGAGAACTTCCGGACAGCCGCGGAGGCGGCCCTGGAGGTGCACGAGCGCTACGTGGGACCGCGTTCAAAGTGGTGCACTACGGCCAGCACGTCGCGATCGTCGTGGCCGACTGGCACGTCGCGTCCCTGGTACGGGTGGAGTACGAGCCGTCCAAGGTGCTGCTCGACGTGGAGGACCCCGGAGTGGAGATCGTGGCCAATCCGTGGGGGACTGGACACCGAGCACGGAGCGGCTACGTTCAGTGATGGGCACTCGGACGCGAGGGCGCCGCGATCAGGGCCAAGTTCAGCCCGATTCTCCGGCCTCGCCCAGCACGTCTTTTTCCGGTGCTGGCTGTCGTGCCGCTGTCCTGGGAAAACTGCAGGTCGTAGCGCTGATCCGATGAGTTGTCGTACCGCTCGGTGGTGGTGCCGATGCGGCTCGTGGCGACGATGCGCTTGAGCGAGCGGTTGGTCGGTGGAGCGGATGCCGAGACGGCCATGGGTACTACTTCCGGACGTTGGCGGGGACGGTTTCGTGTCGCCACACCGTAGGAATGGGCAGGCCAGAGGCGCATGTGGCGGGACACCATGGTTCTCGGGTCGGGTGTGCGCGGGGCCACCATGACAAGCATGTTGAGACTGCTTCGAGGACCGTATTGAAGGCCGGCAAGCGCCTGTCCGAGTTGCGTTGTTCAGCATGGTTCAGTGCCCTGATGCCGACTCCCGTGCTGGTTTGGTGCTGTCCCGAAACCGCATGTCAGCACCCCTGAGCACCCATTCCCTGCTGACTTGGTGCTGACCACGCTGCGTTGAACTTCGGCATTCAGGGCGGATGAGACGGGGGTGTTCCTCACCTCCGCGCGACTCGGGTCAGGCCCGGCGGGTTCCTGCGGAGGCGACCATGGGCGGTGGCGTGGGAGTCTCGCCGTCCTGCGGCATGTTCGCCGGTACGTAAATCTGACTTCTGCGGCCGATGCGGCGCGGGAGGTCCGGCTCCACCGGGCGCGGCTTCGGAGCCATCGGGAGTTGACGCGGCGGTGTGCCATTGAGGAACGAGGCCGCAGCCAGATGCGGAGCCGCTCCGGCGCCGAGCACCGGTCCCCGAGCCGCCCGACCGACCGGAGGGTGCCGCTCCCGCGGCCCTTCTTTCCGGTTGCTCGTGAGCGCGACACCTCACCGATTGCGGCCTCGGAGTGATCGACGCAAGGTGGATACGTCAGCCCCCCACAGTGAAGGACGGAATCGTCATGGGTAAGGCAAAGGCGAAGGCCAAGCAGGTCAAGGGCAAGCTGAAGGAAACCGTCGGCGATGCCATGGACGACAAGGGCATGCAGGCAAAGGGCCGCGGCGAGCAAATGACGGGCAAGGCCCAGGAGACCGCGGCAAAGGCGGCTGAGCGGCTGAAGAAGTCCGGACAGTAGGACCTGCATTGCGGGCCGCGCACCCGGGTTTCACGGCAGCCGGGGCGCGGCCTGGTGCCGGCCGCGCGGTCGGCACCAGGCATCAGGTTTCATTGCTCGGTGAATGTTCGCTGACGTTCGGCGAATGCCGAGGCTGATTGCCCCACCCGGTATTCATCCTGCCTCCCGTTGAGGCAAATGCTGCCGTATCGACTCGGGGTTGCCTACTTGAGCGGAGTGGTGTCGTCGACCTCATGCACGTGGGCTGTCACCCAGCGCGCGTGGGCCGTCACCCAGCCCAAGGAGCCGCGTTGTTGCTCCCGGGCAAGTCCCTGGTCGATTCGCTGCTGCGGCGCTATCGCGCGTGGGAGGTCGTCGTCCTGGCAGAGCCGCACGATCTGGCTAGCCGTCGGCACCTCGAGGATGTCGCGTACACCTTGTGTGTGCTCATGGGGCAGCGCACCACCCGCGATGCGATTACAGAAGCCGAGTTCTACCTCGGGTGGACCCGATCGGTGATGCCGGCTGCCGATGTGATGACGCGGGACGGCGGAAAACAGTCTCGTGCGGGGTGTCCGGGCTGCGGTGGTTTCCCGCAGATGTACCCAGTGCGGGCCGGCGGGTTGTCGTCTGTCGGCGGGTCCGTAGGTTCTTTTGTCCGGGCGCTTCGTGTGAACGGCGGACTTTCGTTGAGTAGTTGCCGGGGCTCACCCGGCAGCACAGCAGGTGGGCCGAGCGGTTGCGTTCGACACTGGCAGCGGTCGGTCTCGCCCTTGCCGGCCGGGCCGGTGCCCGGATGGCCCAAGTCTGCGAGGTGTCTATCAGCCCGTGCTGCGGCTGGTCGACATAGTGCCCGGCACCCGGCGCAGCGCCCGCATCTTGGTGGGGCGGGCATCCTGGGGGCGGCGTCGGCCGCGTTTGGCCGACCGGGTGGCCTGGGCTGAGCAGCACGAGGACCAGATGCGCAGCCGGCCCGGTGCACACGGCTTCGATCGCCGCGGCCATCGGGCGCACGGACCGCCCGGCCGCGCGAACGGCTCCTCGCGGGTGTCACCCCGCCCCCGCACTTCGCAGGAAGCCGGACTCGCGACGGCGGGGCCGTGCACTGCTAGTGGCTGAGCGTGCCTTTCAGTGCCGGAACCTGTCCTTGCCCTTCTCCACGGCCTGCTTCAGTTTGCCCTTCGTCTTTTCGGCCTTTCCTTTACTTTCCAGGCTTTCGTTACCAACGGCCTTCCCGAGCGTTTCCTTGGTTTTTCCCTCGGCTATCTCGCCGATGTTTTTGGTCTTCTTTCTGATGCCCATGTCGTGCTCCTTACAAGCCTTCGGTCGAGTAAGTGGGGGTTCGGCCGACTGCTATTCGGACGGTGGCAGCAATGTTCCGAGAGGTCCGAGATCCAGATTGAGGTCTTGCATGGAAAGGTCGTATCGAGCGCAGAGTTCCACCATACGCTCGTGCAGAATCATGAGTGTGGCGCCCAGCCGCTCCTCCTGTTCGTCGGTGAGGTCCCCGGCGTCGACCCGCTGCAGTGCCTGGCGTTCCATGAGCTGTCGCAGCAGCTCGACGATGGTGAGAACAAGCTTGATCAGGTCCCGTTCCACCGTGTCGGGGTCGGTGGTCAGCCGATGTGTGGTTCCCTGCGCCTTCGAGCCGCTCGGCGGCAGGACGTCCTGCGGGGCGGCGGGCAGCAGACGGAAGGCGCGGGCCGCCGCGTCGGCGACTTCGTCGAAGCGGTTGCCGGGCCGGCGGTGGGTTTCATCTGCCATGGCCGCCTCGCAGGGGTGCGGGGGCGGGCCACGGGGAGGGGTTCTGTTCGCTGATGGAGACGATCAGCGCACGCAGCGAGATGCGTACGAGATCGATATCGGCGATTGAGAGTACGACGTCACCGGTGAGGACCACACCTCCGCTCAGCAGCCGGTCCAACAGGTCGATCAGCGCGATCTGCCGGTCCGGCAGCGGCTCTTCTGCCGCGGCCAACGGCCCGCCGTCCGCCCTCACGGCCCGGCTCTCTTCAACGTTTCGGCTTCGGCGGGCGTGGCGAAGGAGTAGGGCGCCCAGGGTCCGGTGACCTCGATGCGTACTCCTGGAAGCCTCTCGGCGGCCTGCATGACGTGGGCCCGGAATTGTTCGGCGTGTGCCAGCGGCACGAGGTAGGCGTCGTTGACGACGTTCTCTCCCGGCCCGCAGGCGAGTTCGCCTTGCTGCACCCGGTGCTGGACCCGGTCAACGGCCACGTCTCGGGCCGCGTTCTCGACACGCCGGGCCGCCTGTTCGGCGTCGCGGTAGGCGTCTTCGCGGGCGTGGCGCTGCGCTCTGCGGTGGCTGAGATAGGCACGCCCGGGGCTCAGGTCCGGATCTGCGGACGGCTCTGCCGGGCTTTCGGTGGCCGCGGGCGCTTCGACGTAGATCTTGACGCCCCATTCCACCTGCGCGGCCAGGTCCGACAGCCGCTCGGCGAACGCCTCCCGGCGGGCATCGAGCATCTGCCCCACCCGCTCGTCGTCGAGGTACACGGTGGCCAGCCGGAGCGGCAGGACGGTGGTGCGCGCGGCCAGCGCCTCGATCACCCGGTGATGGGCGCGGGCGACCGACTCCAGCCAGTCCAGGTCCTCGAGGTGCGCGCGCAGCGCGGCCTCCTGGAAATCCTGTGCGGGCACCGGGCTGACCGCGACCACCACGTCACCGCAGTGTCCTGTGTGCACCAGATGCACCGGCGCGTCCGCCACTCCGGGGAGCCCGGACAGCTCCTCTTCCAGAACTCCGTCGGCGTCCCGCGCCACGGCGTAGGCGTAGGTGATGACCTCGGTCATGACTCATCCCCCTTCTGCGGCTCGGCCCGTTTGGTGCGTGATGTACGCGCGGTGCGGCGGCGGGCGGCAGGGCGGCCCTTGTCGTCCTCGGTCGGGGGCAGCTCACCGCCCTCGCGCATGGCCTCGATCTCGGCGCGCAGCCGCTTGTTCTCCTGGGCGAGCGAGCGGTAGCCGTCGTTGGCGCGTGAGGACAGCGCAGGATCGTGCTCCCACCAGTCGATGCCCATCTCCTTTGCCTTGTCCACCGATGCGACCAGCAGGCGCAGCTTGATGGTGAGCAGTTCGATATCCAGCAGGTTGATCTGGATATCGCCCGCGATGACGATCCCCTTGTCCAGGACCCGCTCCAGGATGTCGGCGAGATTGGCCGAGGAGCCCTGACCGCCGTAGGGGCCGGCCCTGGACGGGAAGTCGCCCATCCTCCTGGCGACGGGTTGGTTCACGGCGCTGCACCTCTATCCCGGGTGTCCCGGCGTTGCGACGGGAGCGCGTGGCGGCGTTCCGTCCCCGCGGCGGCTGCCGCGATCAGGTATCGGTGCCCTGGACATGGGCCCTGATCTCGTCCAGTCGGTCCAGCAGCTCGTCCTCGCGCCGGTCGAAGGTTTCCTCGTCGATGTCTCCCGCCAGCATCGCCTGCTCGAGCTCGGCGAGTTCCCGCTCGACGGGTGCGGGGTCGTAGTACTCGTTCTCCGCGGTCTCGACGACGCGCTCGATGACCCACGCCACGCCGCGCACCGGCGCCAGTGGCAGGGTGGCGAGTTGAGTCAACAGTCCCATGAGGACTCCCTAGACGAAGCTGTAGGCGGGCAGCGGGCCGAGCAGCCGGAGGCTGAAGTCCTCACCCAGCTCCTTGGCGAGATCCTGCTCCGCGCTGAGGAAGCTCTTCTCGTTGTCCTGTTCCACCAGGAAGGACACGCTCAGGAAGTCGTTCCCGGTCGCCTGCGAGGAGCGCTCCTCCCGCGCGAATCCGCGCAGCGCATCGAGGACTCCGGCGGCGAGCTGATCCTGCCGCGCCTGCACTTCCTGGGAGACCAGCTCCCCGAGGGCGAGCGGCAGTTCCGGGCTGCCGTTGCCGCTTCTGATCTCCTCGTTGAGTCCACGCGCCTCGTCGGACTCCTGAAGGATCTGCCGCAGCAGCGCATCCTCGTCCTGGGCGGCCCTCAGGTGGTATTCGACGCAGCCCTCCAGCGCCCGCAACCGTTCGGTGAACTCGTCCGTACGGTCCTCCAGCACCGCTCGTACGGCGTTGTCGTCCGTGGTGGTGAAGCCGAACTGCAGCGGTAGAACCGTACCGTCGGCCATCAGCCGCTCCTGGACGGCCTGGTGCGCGCCGAGGTCGCGGCGTTTGGGCCGTAGCTCCTCGGGGGCGTCGCTGACGACTGCGGAGAGCTTTTTGGTGTGCACTGTGCGGAGGGTCGAGGGCGGGTTCCCCACCCCGTCGAGGCCGGCCAGGCGCTGCGGATGAGTTGTCGCGACAATGGAGTAGACGTATACGGCCATGGCTCACTCCTTCCGGCGCCGGGCGGCAGGCCGACGCCTCGGCCGCTCCCGCCTCTCCTCGGGCTCCTCGTCGTCCTCATGGCGTCCTTTGAGGGCGTCGGTCACCACTTCTGCGGCCCCGCTGAGGGCTCCCTTGGCCTTGCCATGCGCTCCGCCCTCGGTCACCTCGCCGACCAGGTCGGTCAGCTGGGAGGGCGCCTTGCGACCCTCCTCCAGGTCGAGGCGGTTACAGGCCTCTGCGAAGCGCAGGTAGGTGTCCACGCTCGCCACGACGATGCGGGCGTCGATCTTGAGGATCTCGATGCCCACCAGCGACACACGCACAAAGACGTCGATGACCAGGCCGCGGTCCAGAATCAGATCGAGGATGTCGTAGAGGTTCCCGGACCCTCCTCCACCGCCCCTGGAAATGGTTCCTCCGCCTTGCGGCACCACAGTCATGGTGCCTCCTCTCAGCGGCTCACGCCTGGGTGCCGGGCGTGCCCTCCGTTCGTCTCGCGAACGGTGCTGCGGTAGCAGCCCGGACCCTAGCTACGCCGGTCGATCTGTGCTCGGGTGTAGCGACGGGTGCGCTCGTACGCCACCAATTCGCCCTCCTCGGTCAGCGTTACCCGATAGGTCGCCATCACGCTGGTGGTCGTGGGGACACGTTCCAGCTCCAGCACTTCCACGTCCGCCTGCCAGCCGTCCTCCGTCGGCTTCACCGCCGAGACGGACTCGGGGGCTCGCCCCAAAAGCTCCTGGAGTTGCTCAGTCGCGTACCGCATGGCCCGTGGGGCCGAAACCCGGCGGGCCGTGCGCTTCGTCGCGCTGGTTCGGCTGCCGGCCCGTCCAATGCTGGATTTCCTGGCGCTCTGCTTGCTGGACGGACGCCGGACGTGCTGTACCTCGTCCTCTTCGCCTGCGGCCATGTTCCCTCTCCGGAATCGGAGACAACACGCTGCCCGCGCCACATTTACGACGCGCCATCTCATGATATACGGCCTGGGCTGACCGCATCTCGGGCTGCCTCGCCACGGCTCTGTCAACGCTGGGCACAACTCAGTCACGTGCCGCAGCCACTGGCTGTGTACCGCCATAACTGCCCGTGAGTAACGTCATGACTGTGGGGAGCAGAGCCCTTCCTCTGCGTCGACCCGTCCTCGGCGCGGCGAATCAGCAGGCCTGAGCGGTCGCGAAGTCCCGATGGCATGTCAGGCCTCCTGGTGCAAGGACGGCGGTGCCGGTATCAGGGCGCAAGCATGGTCTCGACCATGCCGTCTTCCTTTGCCTGGAAGCCTTGTATGCCTGCGGGCCTTCCAGATGGGGCATTGGCAGCGGCCGTCCGCACTGCGGAGGTCTTCGTCGGTGAGGAGCGGAAGCCCGCTCGCCCCGACGCGTCTCGTTCTCGGCCTGACTCGCTGGTGACACGTTCTCCCGCTCACCGGTCTTGTTGCTGCGGTCCCGCACGCCCGACGGGCTGCTGGCCTTATCTGCACTTGGACACCTTCCTGCCGGGGCCGGGCTCGGGCGTAAATTCGTCGGCGTGGAAGCAGCAGCGGTGCGCACTGAGGTTGTCCTGCTGACGGGTTTCGTCCAAGTCCGCGACCAGCCGCGCTGTTTGGATCCCCCGTGGCCCTCGCCTGGCCTGCATCGCCGTGTGTATGTGTGAGGCGCATACTGAAAAGACTTGCGAGAACGGAGGACGCCATGATCATCCTCGGTGTCATTCTGCTGGTCCTCGGCCTGGTGGCCGGCATATCGATCCTGTGGACCATCGGTATCGTGCTCGTTGCGATCGGCATCGTTCTCTGGATCCTGGGTGCCGTCGGGCATGCGGTGGGCGGTCGACGACATTACTGGTAGGGCTGCTCGTTCCGGCTCCCCGTGCACGCGGCCGTGGAGATGTCCAGCAGGCTCTGGGATCTCGGTGTGCTCGGGTGGCCTTGTGCTCTGCGCGGATATGGTGCCGGTCCGCACATCGCTGCCAGGGTCGGAAATTCAGCGTCCCGGATGGGAGCACACATGGCTGTACGTCATCAGCTCATCGCCCGGGAACCGTCCGTCCTCTGGGCGGTTCTGGCGGACGAGAGCCAGTATGCGGACTGGGTGGTGGGGACCTTTGCTACGTCTCTCGGATGAGGGCCCGGTACTGCCTATGCGGTTCGGGATGCCCGCTCCGGACGAGGAGACCGTGCGCGGTCAACTGGCCGTTGGCGAGACGGGTCACGTC
The DNA here is from genome assembly GCF_055602785.1 of Streptomyces sp. NPDC037301. Lineage (NCBI taxonomy): Bacteria > Bacillati > Actinomycetota > Actinomycetes > Kitasatosporales > Streptomycetaceae > Streptomyces > Streptomyces sp. NPDC037301. Next base: position 129,673 of record NZ_JBVJWD010000008.1, on the reverse strand, counting down.
GCTGCACCGGGGTATCTCTCCGACGCGGTTGAGGTCAACGTCAAGGCACTCCCGGCACAGAACGCACTTGCAAGTCTCGTCGCGGAGGACAAGAAAGTCCGGCGGCTGCTGGAGGAAGCACGTCGACGTCCCGGTTATGAAGCCAGCCTCCGGCTGGGCGAAGCCGTGGCGGCTGTTCTTGAGAACAGGGCCGCCGAAGCCGGCCGACGAGTCCGGCGCGAGCTCACACCCATGGCTCGTGTGGTGGCCGGCGGACTGGACGTCCAGGGATGCGTGCTCAAGGTGTCCTTCCTTGTCGACTGCGGCGACAGCGACGACTTCCGAAGCGTGGCGGAGCGATATGCCGACGCGCACCGCGACCACGTCGAGCTGAGTCTCGCGGGCCTGCTGCCCTGTTACGGCTTCGCTGCCGCTGAAGGCACTCACGTTCGGGCCGCCGGAGTCTGACATGGGATTGCTCACGCTCCCCGTCGCACCGGTCCGCGGTGTGATCTGGGTGGCGGAAAAGCTCAACGACGCTGCCGAGCGCGAGCTGCGCGACCTCGGAGTGCTCCGTGTCCAACTGGTTTCACTGAACCGGGAACTGAAGACGGAGACATCAGCCTGGAGGGGCTCAAACGAGAAGAGGAACGGCTGCTCGCCCGGCTACATGCTGCACAACGGCCCCACGCCGAACGATCGAAGGTGACGCACTCATGGATGACACAGCCAAGGTGACCCTCGCGGCCGCAGTAGTGGGCGGCTATGTGCTGGGCCGGACGAAGAAGGGCCGACTGGCGCTGACCATTGCGACCTATCTGGCAGGCAGACGATTCGGCCTTGAACCCCGACAGCTTGCCGCCGAAGGGATGCGCAGACTCGGCGAGATTCCCCAGATCGCCGAACTGCAGGAGCAGCTGAAAGGGGAAGTCCTCGACGCGGGCCGAAAGGCAGTGACGGCCGCCGCCGACCGCGGCATGAGTTCGCTGGCCGACGCCCTCAGTGACCGTACGGCCCGGCTCGGCGAGAAGCAGGACGAGGAGGAGCCGGAAGAGGAAGGCGCGGAGTACGAGGAAGAGGAAGAGGAAGAGCCGGAAGAGGAAGAGCCGGAAGAGGAAGCCGCAGAGTACGAGGAAGAGGAAGAGCCGGAAGAGGAAGAGGAGGGACAGCCGGAAGACGAATACGAGGAAGAAGAGGAGGAGGAAGAGCCGGAAACGATGCGGCCGAAGCGGCGTAGTTCTCGGAAATCAGCCCAGCCCAGGAGGGAACCCAGAGGAGGCGTGGCACGCAAGAAGGCCGCTCCTGTCCAGGGAGAGAAGTCTCGGACGGCGAAGAAGACTGCGGCTCGGAAGACGGCTCCGGCGAAGAAGACCGCGGCTCGGAAGACGGCTCCGGCGAAGAAGACCGTGGCCCGGAAGACGGCTCCGGCGAAGAAGACCGCGGCTCGGAAGACGGCTCCGGCGAAGAAGACCGCGGCTCGGAAGACGGCTCCGGCGAAGAAGACCGCGGCCCGGAAGACGGCTCCGGCGAAGCGAGCAGCATCCAAGCGAGCCGATCGTCGGAGGTAGCCAGTCATGACCAGGACGGAAAGTGACCAGCCCGCAGCGGAAGAGTCAGGTGCGGATCGGCTTCGCGAAGAGCTGTCCAACTTCCTTACTGCGCAGGTGGAGAGACTCGCCGAGAAGGCGGGCGACAAACTGACCGACGTCACGGAGCAGCTCACCGATGTAGCCGAGAGCGGATCGCTTCCCGCAATCGGCTCCCGCATCCTCCAGGGCGACTCCCCGCTGAAGGCGTTCGTCGTGGAGAAAGCCAAGGGCGTCAAGGACAACATTGTGGGGAAGGCCAAGGAAGCGTTCGGCGGCGGAAAGGGGAAACGCAAGTCGAGCGGCGGCAAGGTCATGAACATCATCGAGGTTCTCGATGTGGGGGTGCCCCTGCGTGTCGCGTACGACCACTGGACGCAGTACGACCAGTTCAGTAGCTTCGCGAAGGGCGTTCGCGACGTCTCGAAGAACGACGAGTTGGCGAGTGACTGGAAGGTCAAAGTCGGCCCTTCCTCGCGCAGCTTCAAAGCGACTGTCCAGGAACAGATTCCCGACGACCGCATCGTCTGGACATCCGAGGGAGGCAAGGGCACTACTCGTGGTGCGGTCAGCTTCCATGAGCTGGCACCCAGCTTGACTCGAATCGTCCTGGTCGTGGAGTACTACCCGTCCGGGTTCTTCGAGAAGACGGGCAACCTGTGGCGCGCCCAAGGGCGTCGAATGCGACTCGACTTCAAGCACTTTCAGCGGTACGTCACCCTCGCCCAGGAAGAGCCCGAGGGCTGGCGCGGCGAAATCAGGGACGGTGAAGTCGTCGTGTCTCACGAAGATGCCGTGGAAGAAGAGGCCGCTGAGCAGGAGGACGCAGAAGGCGAGGAGCCCGAGGACGAGGACTACGAGGACGAGGACTACGAGCCCGAGGACGAGCAGGGCGCCGACTACGAGGATGATGAAGAAGAGGAAGGCGAATACGAGGATGATGAAGAAGAGGAAGGCGAATACGAGGACGAGGACGAGGACGAGCATGTAACCCCCGCCAGGAAGTAAACATGTAACCCCCGCCAGGAAGTAAAGAGGACAGAGGAGAGGACGCCGTGACTGACGTCGACTTCAGGCAGGGGTCCAACCTGGTCTCGGGGCCGACAGGACCGGCCACTTGTCCTCCAGCACCGTCGAGATGCCCAATGGATCTCCTCAGTTCGTGGTGACACCACGGGGCACAGGATGGGTGAGCAAACCCGTCAGTAGCTTTTGGTCGAAGGTTGGGTATCCGAGGGACCCCGGCGGTGTCGCCGGGGTCCCTCGCTGCCGGATCACGCATTGCTGGTGCCTTGGGCGGGAGTTCGGTGTCGAGCTGCTGCGTGCGGCGACGGGCGGGGCGTAGCGGCCCGCGTACGGGTGGCAGGCTTCAGGGCGGACGGGAGACCCGGCCGCCCTGCCCCGTCCGCCTCCATCAGGTCACGGTGCACACCGGCCGGGGAACATCGGCCACGGTGAGATCGCTGACCACGATCCGGTGGTCCTCGGTGGGCGTATGCAGCCTGCAGCTACGGAAGTTCACGCCCCGGCCGAGGATGTAGTCGAACTTGGCCGCCTCGGTGGGGAACCCGGGCCCGGTCCTCGGGAGGGTCTTGGTGCACCGTGGATCCTTGACCGGTCCGCAGAACTGGTCGACGTCCTTGAACCCGGCCTGCCAGATCGGGCCCATGACGTTTGTGACGTGCGGCCGGGTGTTGAAGTCACCGAGAACGAGTGCGCGAGGGTGCGGTCGCGTGACGGCCGCCAGTTCTCCGGCCTGCAACTTCCTCAGTTCTTCGTAGCCCGGTGCACTGAGGTGCGTGTTGAACACCCGAACCCACTGGCCGTCGAGCTTCGTGGTGAAGGACTGCATGCCACGCGCCTCCCTCCACCCCTCGTCGTCGCTGTAGCCCTTCTTGTTGTGCGCCCTGACCGTGGTGCCCTTGGCGTAGACGATCGCGGTGCCCAGCCGACCCGGGCACCCGAAGTTCACGGTGGACAGTCCGCTCCGGTACTCGTACTCGAACCCCGCTTCGTTGAGCTGCCGAACGGCCTCACGCACCTCGTTCAGGCAGGACTCCTGCAACGCGGCCACCTGCGGCAGGAAGTGCTTGATCTGTTCCGCGATCGCCTTCGGCGTGCCGAGGTCCTGCCCGTTCGTGTTCCACGTCATGAACCGGTTGGGGATCGGCTTCAGGGGTTCCTCGGCGGCGGGTCCGGCGTTCGCGGGTCCGGCGTACGCGGGCGTCACGAGCCCCGCCACCACCGCCATGGACCCGATCAGCCACACCTTCGCGGCGCGCCATGCTGTGCGTGCTGTGCTGCTCGGCCTACTCACGTTTCCCCCTGCTCCTGGTGGACTCACCGAGTCCCATGCGGACTCACCGACGAAGTAGGAACACCGTCTTGAGGAAACCTTGAGGGATCCTTGGATCCTTGGATCCTTGGATCCACGCCCAGCTCGCCCAGCCCATCCCCCAGGAACCGGACCCCGAGCCGGCCGCCGCGTAACCCGAAAGCCCCGGAACGCCAGAGGACCCCAGCCGTAGCCGGGGTCCTCTGGCCTGCGCATACGGGGTGCCTTCGATTCAAAAGCTACTGACGGGTTACTTGTCGGTTGGTTCGCCGCTCGTCGACGGCACCCCAGGATGGACCCCGCGGTAGGTCGCCCGGCCGCTCCACCCACACCGGATCTGTCACCGGCCAGCCGTCTCAGGCTCGGCCGCTTGTGACGCCGGCCGGTGGTCCCTGCCCGACGCGCTCACGCGCCGAGCGGATGCCAGCTCATGCGACGAATGGAGGCGCACTCCCATGAACACGGACATCGACGCATTGCAGGCACTCCCGAGCCGTGACCAGGCCCGGATCACGGAGCAGGAGCCCTGCACCTACACCAACCCCTCGACCGACTGACCTCTCGACCGACTGACCTCTCGACCGACTGACGAGGAGCCCCTTGATGGAGTTCGACCTCGACCTGCTGCAACTGCTGCCCGCCCCGGGCGAGAAGACGTACGTCGTGTGCGGTCCCACCTGTCCTGTGTCGGGTGATGACGACTGTGGTGGTTTCACCTGCACCCTGACCAGCCCCTGGTGACGCCAATCTCCCCCAGCCGAATCGGACAGGAGAACCGCCCCGTGCTCACGTTCCCGCTGCACAGCATCGTGCGCTCCGTCCTCGCCGAACTGGGCGAGGAGGAGTGGAAGCTCCACGACACCGACACCTGGTGCCAGGTCAGGCCGTCGGACGGGTAGTCGCGGATCCAGGGCTGGAAGCTCCACGTGTCGGCGACCCCGCCCTCCGCGCCGCATGTCCTGCACCGTGCCGCCGCGGTCCTCGTGGCCGCGGGCTGCTCCTTCAAGTTCGCCCGCAGCATCCGGCTTGTCGAGGAAATGACGTCGGCCCGTGCCGACCGCGGTCAGCGCGGCACGGTCATAACCGCCTACCCCCGTGAGGACGATCAGTTCAGGTCGCTGGCCGAGGAACTCGACAAGGCGACCGCGGACCTGCCGGGCCCGGCGATCCTCTCCGACCGCCCGTACCGCGAGGGCAGCCTGGTGCACTACCGGTACGGGGCGTTCCGGTGCTGACCAACGACGGCTCCCACGAGGTGCGCCTTCGGGCGCCGGACGGCACGTCCGTGACCGATCACCGCACTCCGTGGTTCGCTCCGCCCGAGTGGGCGGCCCCGCCACTTGCCGGACCGCCCGGAAGGGCGGCGAAGCTTCCTGCCACGCCCGGACCGGTGCTGCTGGACGAGCGGTTCGAGGTGCGCGAGGCCGTTCGCCATTCCGCGGCGTGGGGGCGTCTACAGGGCGCTGGACCACAAGGCCGGGGCGGAGGTGGTCGTCAAGCAGGCCAGGGCGCGCGCGGGTGCCGGGCTGACCGGTGAGGACGCGCGGGCGCTGCTGAGCCACGAGGCCCGGAACCTGTCCGAACTGGCGGGGATCTGCCCCGAGTTGGTTCACGAGTTCGCGCAGGACGGCCATGCTTTCTTGGTCGAGGGCCTGATCGCCGGTCAGCCGCTCACGGAATGGGTCCGGACGCGGTGCGTCGAGGCGGAGGACGGACGGGGGATCGCTCCTGACGAGGCCCTCGCCCTGGCGGCGGAGCTGGCCGGGCTGCTGGCCGAGGTCCACCGCCGCGGCCTGGTCCACCAGGACTTCACCCCCAACAACGTGATGGTCACGCCCGAGCGGCGCCTCGTGCTGATCGACCCTGGTGGCCGAGGCGGAGCACGGCTCGTGGGGAGGGGCGCCCGATGGCGCTCCGACGCGACGCAGGAACCCGGCACCGGACTCCTGTACCACTGGTGCAGCGGCTCCTCGGGCGTTGGCACGTTTCTGCTGCGTCTGGGGCTGGCCACCGGCGAGGACGCCTTCCTGAGCCTGGCTGAGGAGGCGGCCACGGCCGTCCACCGGGTGCGCTGGTCCGCGCCCACCGCCGCCTGCCACGGACTTGCGGGCGACGGCGAGTTCCTGCTCGACCTCGCGGAGGCGGTCCCGGACGGGCCGTACCGCGACTGGGCCGAGGACCTGGCCGCCGTGCTGTACGAGCGGAGCGCCATTCGTGACGGCCGGCGCGTCGTCCCCGACGAGACCGGCCGGACGGTTCGCGCCGACTACCGGACCGGCCTCGGCGGCCCCATCCATTTCCTGCCTGGGCTCGCTCACGGCGGACCGCGGCCCTGGATGCCGCGGCCCTGAACATCAGGAACACACAAGGCATCCCCGCAGACGACCGACAACGAAAAGGGATTCACGCGGACAGCGACCTCGACGCGCTGCAGCTCCGCTCGGGAGAGGAGACGGAAGCCATCTGCACGATCACCTGCGGCGACACGTGCGGCCAGGGCGGCACCTGCACGGTGACGACCCCGTGAGGTCTGTCCGACTTCCGGAGACGTTCCGGGGGAGGCGCACCAACCCGCCACCCTTGAAAGGCGGCACACATGGAGATCGACCTCGAAGCGCTGCAACTGAGGATCTGCCCCGTTCTTCCATGCGTCGTTCCAAGGTGGCGGTGCGTCGGCATCGGGTACTGGGTTGGCCCAGACTATTCGGGCGCCTCTGCACCGACCGGTCGTCGGGCGGTCACGATCAACGATGAGATCGACGCCCGTCCTCAAAAGGCGCAAGCGGGCGCTGCCCGCGGGACTCCACGGCTGCTGCGGGTGGTCATGCCCTCAGGGCCCGCCACGGGAACCTGGCCGACCCCGCGCCCGCGGGGATGTTCCGAACCACTTCAGGCCCAGTTCGTCTGTAGGCGTCCGTAGGACATCTCTTACGATCCCGTGACGTGCCGCGCCGGATCCGGCCATGTGATTCGCCGGCGGCCTAGCGTGGGCGCCATGCGCGTACTGGTTACCGGTGGAGCCGGATTTATCGGGTCGGAGATCGTCCATACCCTCGCATCGGCCGGGCATCGGACAGTCGTGTTCGACGCACTGCTGTCTTCGGTACACGGAGCGGCAGCAGCACCGGCAGATTGCGACGCCGAGCGAATCATCGCGGACGTTCGCGATCGGGAGGCGGTTGACAGGGCCCTGCGGGGCATCGACGCCGTGTGTCATCAAGCAGCGATGGTCGGCTTGGGAAATGACTTCGCGGACGCGCCCGAGTACGTCGGGTGTAATGATCTCGGGACGGCGGTGCTGCTTGCGGCGATGGCCGAGGCGGGTGTGCGAAGCCTGGTCCTGGCCGGTTCGATGGTGGTCTACGGCGAGGGACGCTACGACTGTCCCCGCCACGGCACGGTCCGCCCGGGACCGAGGGCGGCGGCTGACCTGGACGCGGGCCGTTTCGAGCCGCACTGTCCATGCTGTGGTGCGGAGTTGACGCCTGGCCTGGTCACCGAGGACGCGCCCACGGACCCGCGTAATGTGTACGCGGCCACCAAGCTCGCCCAGGAACATCTCACCGCGGCCTGGGCGCGCGCGACGGGCGGGTCCGCGGTGTCGCTGCGGTACCACAACGTGTACGGACCGGGGATGCCGCGCGACACACCGTACGCCGGTGTCGCCTCCTTCTTTCGGTCAGCTCTGGCCCGTGGAGAGGCCCCCCAGGTCTTTGAGGACGGCTGCCAGCGGAGGGATTTTGTCCACGTACGGGATGTGGCGGCCGCGAACGCATTGGCACTGGAAGCCGTCAAAGGGCACGAGCCGGGCAGTTTTGCTGTTTACAACACGGGGAGTGGGGATCCTCGCACCATCGGCGAGATGGCCTCGGCACTGGCTTCGGCACACGGTGGCCCTGCTCCGAAGGTCACCGGCGAATACCGGCTCGGTGATGTACGCCATGTCACTGCGGACTCACGACGACTGCGAGACGAGCTGGGCTGGAAACCGCAGGAAGGGTTCGCGAAGGGAATGGCGGAGTTTGCGACGGCCCCGTTGCGAGGAATGCGCCCAAACATCGGAAGGTACTGAGAGTGACGGCTTGGACCGACCGGCAAATGGGGGGGCGGCGTCGTGGGGCTGGGCACGCACTCCCCAAGGCCTTAAGGGCCAGGGGGGACCCCCTCCGGCGTTGTCGTCAATCACCGACTTCCCCGAGCTCTCGGCTTCGCTCGAGCAGGGGAGACCCCATCGCGTTGGCTCAATCCTCCGCCTCGCGGCTGCACGCACCCAGCCCTGCTCCTTCTCCCACCCCCCATTTGCCGGTCGGTCTTATGCGTACGCCAGGGGGAGCGTGACTTCGAAGCAGCAGCCGCCGGCCACATTGCGGACGCCCGCGTGGCCCTCGTGTGCCTCGACGATGCCACGCACGATGGCGAGTCCGAGGCCTGCACCGGCTGGGGGTGTTCGGGCATGGCTGCCGCGCCAGCCGGTGTCAAAGACCCTGGGCAGATCTTCCTCGGGGATCCCGCCACAGCCGTCGGTCACCGAGAGGACCACGGTGTCCTCACTGCGTTGCGCTGTCACCGCGACCGTCCCGTCGGCGGGGGTGCGGCGGATCGCGTTGATCAGGAGGTTGTCCAGGACCCGGCTCATCTCCTTGCTGTCGACATCCACAGGAACGGCGTCGATACGGTTCCCGACCAGCCGTACACGGTGCTCGCGGGCCAGCGGATCGGCGCCCGCGAGGGCGTCGCCGACCAGATCGTAGACGGAGGTGCGGGTGGGCGACAGGGTGAGCGATCCGGCGTGGATCCGGGAGAGTTCGAAGAGGTCGCCGACCATGTCGTTCATGCGCTCCACCTCTGTGCGGATTTGCCGTAGGTAACGCCGGGAGTCGGTGGCCATGTCGTCCTCCAGCGCCTCGGACATGGCCCGAAGCCCGGCGAGGGGGGTCCGCAGATCGTGCGAGATCCAGGCGACGAGTTCACGCCGCGATGTTTCCAGTGCGCGCTCCCGGTCGCGGGAACTGTCGAGTTTGGCACTGGTGGCAGCCAGTTCCTTTGTCAGGGAGGCGAGTTCGGCTGTTGCCCGCTCTGCGGGGGCGGCGAACGTGCCGCCGTCACCGAACAAGCGGGCCGCGAGCGTCAGGTCGCGGCTCCTGGCAGCGACCCAGCGACCCAGCAGCACCGCAGTGATGAGGGACACCACGGCGGCCATGGCGACAACAGTCGTGACAACGGTCAGATCGTGCGGCGACAGGAACATCGCCCAGGCGACCGCGAGCGTTCCGGCAAGCATCGCGGTCACGGCGACAGCAGCAACGACAGTGAGCGACACCACGAGCGAACGATGCCGGAAGAACCGCAGGGCGAGCGCACCGAGCAGTCCGGCCACCGCGGCACCCAGAAACGCGAAGAGCGCGATGAGGAGTATGTCGGTCATGACGGGCCCGCACCGGTCGTCGCACCAGGGTGCGGGTGCGGGGCCAGGTCCAGGCGGTAGCCCACCCCCCACACAGTCTGGATCAACTGCGGACGGGCCGGGTCCGTCTCGACCTTCCCGCGCAGTCGCCGCACGTGGACCGTCACCGTCGACAGGTCGCCGAAGTCCCAGCCCCAGACCTCCCGCATCAGTTCCTCCCGGGTGAAAACCTGGGAAGGGTGACGCAGAAGGAAGGCGAGCAGGTCGAACTCCCGCAGGGTAAGGGCTAGTTCCTGACCCTCCCGTGTCGCTCGGCGGGCCGCGAGGTCGAGACGGAGTCCGGCGCCCTGCAGCGGGGCCCGGGGAGAGGCGGCGGTGGGCACCGCGGCGCGGCCCCGGCGCAGCACCGAGTCGACGCGTAGCACCAGTTCGCGCGGGCTGAACGGTTTGGTGACGTAGTCGTCCGCGCCCGTCTCCAGGCCAAGGATGCGGTCGTCCTCGTCCCCGCGCGCCGTCAGCATGATGACCGGCACGGAACCATCAGCCCGCATCCGGCGGCAGACCTCGAACCCGTCCATGCCGGGCAGCATCAGATCGAGGACGACCAGGTCCGGCCGGTGTCCGGCGAAGCACTCCAGCGCCGTCGGACCGTCGTCCGCCCGCTCGACGTCGTACCCCGCCCGGTCCAGGTAGCTGACGACGACCTCGGCGACCGTCGGATCGTCGTCGACGACGAGGACGTGGTCGCGTTCGGTACCGGGGCAGGGGTGAGTACCTGGGCCTGAACCGTCCGGGATGTTCTCCATCTGACCACCCTGGCATGCATGTGCGGCACGCGCGGCACCCGTCCGCTGCTACAGGGCCGACGTCCATTTTTCGTAAGAAGATGGAGCCCGAAATGCCGGTTTCTGCTCCGTAGGGTGAGCGGCGTGACCGATTCTTCCCTGGCGGGCCCTCCGTCCGCCCATATCCCTACGCCGAGTGCCGACGTCGTCCTGCCCTGTCTGGACGAAGCAGCGGCCCTGCCCCGAGTGCTGACCGCCGTCCCGGACGGCTGGCGCGCGATCGTCGTCGACAACGGTTCCACCGACGGCTCGGCCGAACTGGCCCGCTCGCTCGGTGCGACTGTCGTGCACGAGCCGCGGCGTGGCTTCGGCGCCGCCTGCCATGCCGGGCTGCTCGCCGCCGAGGCGGAGTTCGTCTGCTTCTGCGACTGCGACGGCTCCCTCGACCCCGGCCTGCTCCCCGCCTTCGTACGCCGGATCGCCGACGGCGAGACCGACCTGCTGCTCGGTCGCCGGTGCCCCGAGGGCCGCGGTGCCTGGCCGCTGCACGCCCGGGCCGGCAATTTCGCGCTGGCCCGGATGCTGCGCCGCCGCACCGGTCTGCGGCTGCACGACCTCGGCCCGATGCGGGCCGGGCGCCGGGCCGAACTGCTCGCACTCGGCCTCACCGACCGGCGCAGCGGCTATCCGTTGCAGATGGTGGTCCGCGCGGCGGACGCCGGTCTGCGGGTCACGGAGACCGATGTTCCGTATCTCCCCCGCAGCGGAAAGTCGAAGGTCACCGGCACCTGGAGGGGTACCTGGCAGGCGGTGCGCGACATGCGAGCGGTACTGCTCCAGCCACCGGCCGGGACGGCTCCGGGGACCGTGCGCCCGGGGGTGCCCCGGTGACCGCCCCAGTCGGCCCCGGTGCGGCCGAGGGCTCGTCCGGCCCGACGACCGTGCTGGTCATCGCCAAGGAACCGCTGCAGGGTCGGGTCAAGACCCGGCTCACACCGCCGTTCACACCCGCCCAGGCCGCCCGGCTTGCCGAGGCGGCGCTCGGTGACACTCTGCGGACCGTGTGCACCCTGCCCGCCCGGCGCCGCGCCGTCGTCCTCGAAGGACGGCCGGGACCGTGGCTGCCGCCCGGCATCGAGGTGCTGCCGCAGGGCACCGGCCGCCTCGACGAACGGCTCGCCGCGGCCTTCGCCTGGTGTACCGGCCCGACTCTCCTCATCGGCATGGACACCCCTCAGATCACCGCCGCCCATCTGGCCGCCGCGCTCCGTCCCGCCGCCTGGGACGGCTGCGACGCCTGGTTCGGACCGGCCGACGACGGCGGCTTCTGGGCGCTGGGCCTGGCCGTCCCCGCCCCGGAACTCCTGCTCGGCGTCCCCATGTCCGTACCCGAGACCGGCGCGGTCCAGCGCCGACGCCTGGTCGACGCCGGGCTGACCGTGCGCGACCTTCCGCGGTTGCGTGACGTGGACACCGCACAGGACGCCGTCGCCGTCGCCGCCGCGGCGCCGCACGGCCGGTTCGCCGCGACGCTCGCCCTGCTGACCCCGGCGGAGGCCCAATGAACCCGGTCCCTCACCGCAGCAGGCTGGTCAGGTCACCCCCGTCCCCCGACCATGGCACCACGTCCTGGGGCACCGATCCGTACGCCGACGCGCTGCGCAACGGTCACGGACCGCTCTTCCTCCGCCGTACCGACGGCCGGCTGTTGCCCCTGGACGTCGAACGCTGGTGCGCGAACGCCGATGCCGCCGACCTGTCGGCACTGCGCCGTTGCGAAGGCCCCGTGTTGGACATCGGTTGCGGGCCAGGCCGGCTGGTCGCCGAGCTCGCCGTGCGTGGCCATCGCGCACTCGGCATCGACATCAGTGAGACCGCCGTCGCCCACACCCTTCGACTCGGCGGAGCGGCACTGCACCGCTCCGTCTTCGACCCGCTGCCGGGCGAGGGCCGCTGGGGCACCGCCCTGCTCCTCGACGGCAACATCGGCATCGGCGGGAACCCACCCCTCCTCCTGCGCCGCACGGCCGACCTGCTCGCCCCGGGCGGTCTGCTCATCGCCGAGACGACACCACAGGACATCGACGAGAGACTCCAGGTCCGGCTGGACGACGCACGCGACACAGCGGCCGCCGACACGGGCGCCTTCGGCCCCACGACCGCCTCACCGTTCCCCTGGGCCCGGCTCGGCACACCGGCCCTGCTGCGGTACGCGCAGGCGTACAGATGGCAGCCCGTCGATCAGTGGGAGGCGGACGGCCGTCCCTTCGTGTCCCTGCGCCGCGACCGGGCGGTACGGATGACGAGCAAGAGCGCCGAGCCCGCGAACAGCAACCCCGTGATCAGCAGCCAGTTCCCCAGGAACACATCGAGGGACAGCCCGCTGTAGGGCTCGTACCGCACCGCGTGCCGGGTGATCAGCGGCCACCACATCAGCAGGAGCAGGCCGGAGAGGAAGGCCGGTACGCGGACGTAGGTGACCAGCCCGGTACGGGGCCCGAGCGACCGGCGCAGGACCAGGTCGGCCGACGCGTACAGCGGCAGCAGCACCAGATCGTGCAGGAGCGCGGAGCCGATGAACCACACCACGATCGCGAACGTGTCGCCCGCCAGCAGCCGCACGCCCGCATAGCCCGCGAGGGCGAACGTCGCGGCCAGCAGGAGGAGATGCAGCGGACCATCCCCGTACCGACGCCGCAGGAACACCCGAGGACTCACCCTGTTCACAGCTCTCCGAAGGTCAGTCGGGCCACCCATTTGGTGTTGTGCACGCCGGGGGCCGCCGGGACGATGATCCGCGCCGGATATCCGTGATCGAGCGACAGGTCCTCGCCGTTGACCTGCAATGCCAGCAGCGAGCGCGGGTCGCGCACCTGGTTGTCGCGGAGCGCCACCTCGCGGAACGCCCCCCTGCGCTGAACGGATTCCACCAGCACCCCCGGCGGCCGGTCCGGATATCCCGCGAGTGCCGCCAGATCCCTCAGCCGCACCCCGCGCCACCACTGGTCCGACGTCGCCCAGCCCTCCACACACGCGATCGGCAGCGCCGCGCTGTACTGGTCCATGGCCAGCAGCTGTTCCCGGCTGAGCCGGATCTCCCCGGCGGGCCCGCTGACGGTGAGCCGCCAGTCCCTCCCCGTATCGGCGGCCGTCACTCCGACGGACGCGGCCGTCTTGTTGATCTGGAATCCGTTCGGCCCCGGGCCCGGTTCCGCTCCGCCGTGCGGGGTGAGGAGTGAGATCTGTCTCGGTGGCCCGTCGAAGCTCCGGCCCGCCGAGGTGATCAGCAGCAGCAGCGAACCGCCGCTCGCCATGGCGAGCGCGCCGCGCCGGGAGACGGTCGCCGCAACGGGTGCGGGCGAGGCCAGTTCATCCACCTCTCCCGGCGCGGATCCTTCCAGCCGGCCGCCCCGCAGCACCCGTACGGCCCGCGGCAGTTTCAGCCCGGTGTGGGCGAGGAACGCGGCGAAGAAGACCCACGCCCCGTAGAAGTGCAGCGGATAGAACGACCCCGGGAACACGTACTCCAGCTGGATGTTGAGCAGTCCGGTGACGAACTCGAACAGCGCCCCGCCGACGAGCAGCAGCAGCGACAACCGCTCCAGCGCATGCGCCACCGACCGGGCCGGCGGCAGCGCGAAGAGCTTCGGGATCACCGACCACAGCTTCGCCAGCAGCACGGGCACGAGGACGATGCCCACCGTGACATGCAGTCCCTGTGTCAGCCGGTACAGCCAGTGCGGGCCGGTCGGCCAGGCGAAGAGGTAGAAGCCCAGCAGGCCCTTGCCGGGTGTCTTGTCGTTGATCGGTGCGAGGTCCGGGTTGTACGCGGCATAGGAGAGCAGACCGGTCACGAACAGCAGAGTGATCCCGGCGAGCAGGACCAGCCCGAGCACGGCCGTGAACCTGACGCCGCGCACCGGGCTACGCCAGAACGCGGGCGCGGAGGGAAGCCGCCCGGTGAAGGCCGGGCCACGACCCGATGCCGAGCCCGGAAGTGAGAAGGGGGAGCCTTTTCCGAAACGTCTGTCACCCATGTCCCGAAGCTATGCCCGGGACGCCGTGCCGCAGGGCGTACGACTCCTGACGAATGTCTGACGTCACACCCAGGAGCGGGCAGCCGGAGCAAGATCTGACGGTTCGGTGACGCGACCCTGTGGCATCACGCGTAACCGCCCTGCTGTGCATAGCGTGCCTGCGTGAAGACCGAGGACCGCACAGCACATCCCACCACGGACAACATCGGGCACCGCACCGGCCGCCGCCTCGACCTGATCGCCGCCGCCGCGGGCGTTCTGCTCGTCGCCGCCGCCGTGCTCGTCGGCAGGTCGATCCAGGACGCCGACGGAAGCCTCTATGTCCACTGGCCTCCTCTGCTGGCGTCCTGGTACCCGCACACCGGCCCCGGCACCCCGGCCGCCCTCGTCGTCGCGGCGGCCGTCGTCGCGTACGGGCCGCCCCTGGCCGACCGTATCCGCCGACGGGCGCTGCTCCCGGCCGCCTGGGCGGCCTCGCTCGCCTGGGTCCTCTCGCTGGCCCTGATCGACGGCTGGGGCCGGGGCATCGCCGAACGGCTCACCACCAAACATGAATACCTCCAGGTCATCGACCGTTTCCAGGACATCGGTGCGGCCTTGCGCGGCTTCGACGACCACATCCTGATCGGCTCTCCGGACAACTGGCCCGCCCATGTCGCCGGGCACCCCCCGGGCGCCACGCTCACATTCGTCCTGCTCGACCGCATCGGGCTCGGCGGCGGCTCCTGGGCCGGGGTCTGGTGCATCGTGGTGGGCAGCTCCGCCGTCCCCGCCGCGCTGGTCGCGCTCCGTGCCCTGGCCGACGAGCGCCTCGCCCGCCGCGCCGCCCCGTTCCTGGTCCTCGCACCGGTCGCGGTGTGGACCGGCACCTCGGCGGACGCCTACTTCGCCGCCGTCGCCGCCTGGTCCGTGGCCCTCCTCGCCCTGGCCGCGACCCGTTCGGTCCGCCTCCCCATGGCCGCCGCATTCGCCTCCGGTCTGCTGTTCGGGCTGACCTGCTACCTCAGTTACGGTCTGACGCTGATCGCGTTTCTGCTGCTGGCCGTCCTCGTCCTCGCCCGTACCGCGCGCCCCGTCCCCCTCTTCCTCGCCGGAGCGCTGGTCGTCCCGGTCCTCTTCACCCTGGCAGGCTACGACTGGTGGGAGGGCTACCAATTGCTGGTCGAGCGCTATTACCAGGGGGCCGGCGGCTTCCGCCCGTACTCCTACTGGGTCTGGGCGAATCTCGCCTGCACCACGATCGCCGCGGGCCTCGCCACGGTCGCCGGACTCCGCCGCGCCGCGACCGGCGCCTCCGGTGCCGTACGCGACCTGCGTGCCGGCACCACCTGCGCGTCCCAACGGCTGATTCTGCTCTCCCTGATGGCGCTCCTGGCACTCCTGGCCGCCGACCTGTCCGGGATGAGCAAGGCGGAGACCGAGCGCATCTGGCAGCCCTTCGTCCTCTGGTTGCTGCCCGCCGCCGCCCTTCTGCCCACCGGCACCCGGCGCGGCTGGCTGACCGCGCAGGCCGTCGTCGCCCTGCTCGTCAACCACCTGCTGTGGACCGGGTGGTGACGAGAAAGAGACCGTTGAACCCATCCGCCGCGGGGTGCAGACGAATCCACGTTGACGTTCCGGCACGCCGACAAGC
The DNA here is from genome assembly GCF_055602785.1 of Streptomyces sp. NPDC037301. NCBI lineage: Bacteria > Bacillati > Actinomycetota > Actinomycetes > Kitasatosporales > Streptomycetaceae > Streptomyces > Streptomyces sp. NPDC037301. The sequence continues at coordinate 113,914 of NZ_JBVJWD010000008.1, read as the reverse complement.
ACCGACGGGTGCCGTCACCTGAGGTGTCGCGGAGCCCTGCCCACTCCACGGCCACACGCATTCTCAACTCCGGGCCGCCGTGGCGGCTGTGGGACGAGGCCGAGGCGGCGGCGCGCGGCGTTGTACGCGCCGATGCATTCCGTGTTCTTCATGCCGTCCGAGGGGCCGCGCGTTTGCGTGTACGTGCGCCGTGTTGCGCTCAGCGGTGCGGTGACCGTCGGACGGACAGCACCGCGACGTCGTCGTGCTGGCCGCCCTTTCCGGCGAACGCACGCGCGTCGTCGTAGAGGGCGTGCGGCAGCTCGGTGGGAGAGAGCGACGCGCGCTCGGTGAGGCGTTCGGTGACGGGGTAGAACGTGCCGTCGGCGGCGCGGGTCTCGGTGAGCCCATCGGTGGTCAGCAGCAGCGTCGCGCCGGGTGGGAAGGCGAACCAGTCGACGGTCGCGGGTTCGGCGGAGAGTTCGGCGAGACCGAGGGGGACGCCGGAGCCGATGGCCAGCGTGGTGACGGTGGTGTCGTGCACCAGTTGCGGCGGAATGTGCCCGCAGTTGATGACTTGTACCTCGTCGTGCGCGTCGACGTTGACGATGAGCGCTGTGACGAACCTTTCGTCGTCGCCGGTCTGTGCAGCATAGGAGTTGTGCCGTACGACAGAGGCATCGAGGGCATCGACGAGCGCGGTCAGGGTGGGCTCCCGGTGGGCCGCCTCACGGAAGGCGCCGATGACGGCGAACGCGGCGCCGACCGCGGGCAGGCCCTTGCCCTGGACGTCGCCGATCAGAACCCGGGTCCCCCACGGAGAGACGACGACGTCGTAGATGTCGCCGCCGACGAGCCGGTCCTCCTGCACGGGCTCGTACACGCCGTCGACCAGGACGTCGTCGGTGAGCAGAGGCAGAGGGCGCAGGATGTGGCGCTGCATCGCTGCGGCGGTGGAGCGAAGCCGCAGTGTCTCGTGCTCGCGGCGGATACGACGGTGGCAGGCGTAGACGGAGACCGCGCCCAGGGCGAGGGTGAGCAGCATCATCAGGATCCTGTCCAGCCACGACCGTCCGTCACCGTGCCGGACCACCACGGTGACGGCCACCACAAGCGTGGTCCATGCAGACACAAACTTCGTCTGGCGTACGGTGCACAGCGCCGACGCCGTCCCCGGCAGGAACACAAGGAGCCCCAGAAGCCACACCAGGGACCCGGACAGGGCACCGAGGACCATCACCAGGGCCGTCACTGACACCACGCCGATCACGACTTCGGCGTTGCGCGGTGGTTCGACGACTTCGAAAGGATGCGCGAATTTCTTCGGGTGATTACGGGTCACGGGGCCTCCCGGGCAGGTGGTGTACTCCCTGTACGGTAGGCAGGCCCAGCCGCGGGCGAGCCGCGCCCCGCCGGACGATGTCCTCTGCGCGATGAGCAGCACTACATGCAGGTTACGGCCCTTGCATCGCTCACGCGGCAGGTGGGAGCCGCGCCGCCGACTGCGCGGCTCCCACCCGGTCGGTTACTTCCGCACGCCGACCGCGCGGATGATCTCCTGCTTGACCGAGCCGCCCTTGCTGTCGGCGGCCGAGGCCCGCACGGAGATGTACCGCGCGTCGTTCGGAACCCGCACGGAGCCGGCCCAGGCGGCGGACTTGCCGCGTACGCCGTCGAGTTCGACGGATGTCCACGTCGCGCCGTCGTCGAAGGAGACCTCCAGCGTGGATCCGGTGATCTTCCCGGTGTCCGTCGCGCCCTCTATGTACTCGGAGAAGATCCCGAGATCCAGCCGCTTTCCGGCCCGCACATCACCCTGCAGGTCGGTGTCGACGTCGAACCCGAGGTTGAGCACCGGCAGATACGTCCACCGGTCGGCCGGCGTGGCGGACGACTTGAAGGTCCATTCGGAGTGGCCCTTCGTGGAGAGCCGCCAGACGTCCGGGTCCATCGTGGTGTCGGTGACCACCTTGAAGTCCTGCTCGGTCGGCTTCACGCCCCAGGCGTGCACCCCCGAGCCTTGCTTCCGGTCGACCTGCACCCCGTCCACGTACACCTCGGTGAACTGGGTCAGCGACTTCTGGTTGAACACTTCGCCGAAGCCGGTGTGGTCTGGTCCCGAGTCGCCCCAGCCCGGCGTGTTGAACTCCAGGTCGTTGCCCGCGCGACGCTGGCCCCAGCCGAGACCGGTACCCAGCCACGGGTGCAGGACCGGCTTGAACCAGTCGGTCCCGGAGCGCGTGCCGCCGCGATAGTGCACGACGCCGCTGCGCTCCTCCAGGGCACCCGGGCCGCTGGACATGGACTCGTGCCAGCCCTGGTCGGGGCCGGCGCTGACGTAGTCGGTGCGCTCCGCGGGGAACTTGATCTTCTCCTGGAATCCGATGCCGTAGGGGAAGCTGCCGGTGATCGAGTAACGGAACTCGCCGCCGTCGGCGGGCTTCGGCGCGTGGAACTTGTTGTTGACCACCGCCAGTTCCCTCTTGCCCGGCCGGTACGTCAGATCAGCGGGGATCGCCCCCGAGTACCCCTTGCTGAGGTCGTAGACATACGGCGTGAACTCGGTGCCGGTCAGTTCCACGCCCCGGCCGAGCCGAGCGGCCTCGATCAGGCGCGCCCCGTCCTGTGCGTTCACCGTCGCGCTGTACAGCGGACGAGTCTCCCCGTCGGCCGCGCCGAAGTTGGCCATCAGCCGTCCGGGAGCCTCATCGGTGACGAACAGAGCCTTGGCGCCCGCGTCCCGTGCGTTCTGGGCCAGCTCGGCGGACGTGATCGCGTCGGTGCGACGCACGACGACCGCGTTGCCCGCCACGTCCTTGCCGGCGTAGTCGGCGGGGCTTCCGGCGCCCGCGTCCACCAGGGCCATCCGCTTCTGCCCGGTGAACATGTCCGATCCGTACTGCACGGTCGTCTCGCCGAGCCGCTTGCCGCCTGCTTCGACATCGAGTTGCGGCTTGCCGAGCCGCCAGACGGTCCGGTACTCGAAGGTGCCCGTGGCGGGCTTGCGGGTCGGTGCGGCGAAGATGCTGTCGTACTTCGGCGGGACCTGCACGGCCGGCGCGAAGGACGCGCCGTTCGCGGACCGGTTGAACTTCATCAGCAGCTGACGGGTCTCGGTCCGCTGGTCCACCTCGGCCCGGATCTCCCGCAACTTCGTCCCGTCGAGGGTGACTTCGCGGTCACGGTCCATGGTGACCTCGGGCTCGGTGAGAAGACCGAGGCCGAGCGAGTCCTTGCCCTTGCTGCCACGCACGTCGAGGAAGCTGCACAGGGTGTACATGCCGGGCGGCAGACGCAGCTTGAGCGTGCCGGATTCGCCGACCGTGGCAGGGAACGGGTCTACGTCCTTGGCCAGCTGCTTTACGGTCAGGTTTGCGGCGGACGCCGCGCCGTCGCGGTCCTTGACGTGGACGGTGAGGGTGTAGCGCTCTTCCTCCTTGGTCAGGCCGAAGGACGTGTGCGCGACGACCGTGTCGCCGGCCTTGGCGACGATCCGTCCGGAGGTGGCGCCGACGGGTGCGGCGGTGCCGTCACCGGTGACCGTGGTCTGCGCGGTGCCGTGTGCCGGCACGGTGAGGGTGGAGTCGGCGAGGGTGACCACGCCGGCGGGAGCGCCCTCGGCGGTCAACGCCAGGGTGACCGGCCGGTCGGAGGCGTTGGTGTAGGTCAGCGTCTTCGTGACCGGCTTGTTCGCCTCGTAGGGCCAGCTGGTGAAGCCGAGGTCGGCACTGCCGGTCGCGGTGATCTGCGCGGCTATGGCGGACGGGACGTCCACGCGGCCCGCACCCACCTCGTACGAAGTGCCGCTGATCTGCTTGGACGTGCTCATCAGCCCGTCCTTGAGCTGCTGTCCGCTCCAGTCGGGGTGCTTCTCGGCGAGCAGCGCCGCCACGCCCGCGACGTGCGGGGTGGCCATGGACGTACCGCTCATCGATGTGTAAGGGCCGCTGCCGCTCACGAGCTGCGAGCGCGCCGCGAGGATGTTCACGCCCGGCGCGGACAGGTCGGGCTTCAGCGCGTTGTCGCCGAGGCGCGGGCCCTGGCTGGAGAAGGGGGCACGCCGGTCGGCGGAGTCGACCGCGCCGATCGTCAACGCGGAGTCGGCCGCGCCGGGGGAGCCGATGCTGCCGGGTGAGCCGGCGTTGCCGGCCGCGATCACGAACAGGGCGCCCGTGTCCTTGGAGAGGGTGTTCACCGCCTGGGCCATCGGGTCGGTGCCGTCACTGCCCTGCCGCGATCCGAGGCTCATGGAGATGATCTTGGCGTGGACGTCCTTGGCCGCCCATTCCATCCCGGCGATGATCTGCGAATCGAATCCGGAGCCCTGGTTGTTGAGAACCTTGCCGACGGCGAGCGTGGCGCCGGGCGCGACGCCCTTCTCCTTGCCGTCGGACGCCGCGCCACTGCCACCGACGGTGGAGGAGACATGGGTGCCGTGGCCGTGCCGGTCGGCGACCTCCTGCCCGTCGATGAAGCTCTTGGTCTCGCTCACCCGGTCCTTGAGATCGGGATGGGTCAGGTCCACGCCCGTGTCGAGGACGGCGACCTTGACACCCTTGCCGGTCAGCCCGGCCTCCCAGGCCGCAGGGGTGCCGATCTGGGCGTTGCTGGCCTCCATCGCGACGTCGACGCGTGCGTCCAGCCAGATCTTCGCGACGCCTCCCGACAGACGCGCACTGCCTGAAGTCGCGCCGCGTGCCCCGGAGGTGACGTCCGACGCGACCGTGCGCCAGAACTCCCCGGACTTCGACGCCTCCAGGGCCGCACCACCTATGCTCGGCAGCCCACGGACCTGACGGGCTCCGTGGGGCGTCGCGCTCCGGGCGTTCTTCGTGTACGTCACGATGAGCGGGAGGCCGTCGGACGACGGGTCACCGAGCCCCTGCTCGATCAGAGCGGTGACGTCGAAGAGTTCGGCGTCGAGGACGCCTGCCTGGAGGTAGGGCCGGGCCTCGTCGGGTACGACGGTGATCCGGCCGTCGGATATCTCGCTGCGAACCGCTCCGGTCGCGCCCTCGGGACGCTCCACGGCGACCGACTTCCGGCCCGCGCCGAGGTCGGTCACGGTCACCTGATCACCGGTGATCAGGGTGACGGTTCGCGCGGTGCTGGGTGCGTGCACGGGTGACGTGGCACGGTCGGTGCCCGCCCCCGCCGCCCCCAATGCCCCGGCTGCGACGGCCTGCCCTGCCGGCAGCAGTACGAGCGACAGCCCCGCTGCGAGCAGCCGGGATCTCCGCCTCGCGGATAATCTGGTCATGGATGACTCTCCTCCACGCACCCGGTGAATGGGTGGTTCCAGGTGCTGCGAAGAGTTTTCGCGGCGGCAAGTTGCGTGTCGACCGTTCTGCGCTGGCGGATATCTGCCTTGGCAGAGACCCGTCAGTGACGGCCGCGGAGCACGGGCTCGCCCTACGCCCAGCCGTGGCGGCGGGCGTACCAGCCGAGTTGGACGCGGGTGGTCGTCCCGGCCGGGACCATCAACCCCTGGATGCGCCGCTGCACAGAGTGCGCCGGCATTTCCACCTGCGCGGCCACCGCGTGGCCGGTGAGACCGGCGCGGATCCGGCACTGTCGGTGCGGACCAGGATGTCGGTGCCGTGCCGATAGGCGTCGGGGGTTTGCGCGAGCCAGAGATCAGCTATCCGCCGCATCGTCAGCCCCGGCAGACAGGCGACGCGGCAACCTGTATCGCGAGCCACGGCCAGTGGCAGCGCGCCGATCTTGACGTCCGGACCGGCCCTCGCAGGCCGGCCCGGACACCCGCGGTGACGGGCCCGGGAACGGCGGCACCCATGGCCGGTGCCGCTCGAGTACCGTGTCCGGGTGCCGTCAGCGCAGTGACTCGGGCAGCTCCTCCCGGTGGACGATGCCCAGGCGCTGCGTGGCGCGGGTCAGAGCCACGTACAGGTCGCTGGTCCCATACCTGGCGGGCTCCACGACCAGCACATGGTCGAATTCGAGCCCCTTCGCCTGCCGGGGGTCGAGCAGAACCACCGTGCGGGTCAGATCGGGTTCGGCACCGGCCCTGACTCCGTCCAGTGGAGCGGCGATCTCCTCGTGGAGCGCCCGCGGCGCGATCACCGCGAGGCGTCCCTCCTTGGGCATCAGCTCCGAGACCGCCTGCGCCACCGCCCCCGCCAGGTCCTCCCCGGCGTCCCGCGTCCACGGCACCTCGCCGGTGGACCGCACCGAGCCGGGCGGCTCGAAGGAAGGGTCGTCGGCGCGCACGACCCTGGCGGCCAGCTCCATGATCTCGGCGGGCGTGCGGTAGTTGACCTCGAGCCTGACGTGCTCGAAGCGGCCACCGACGTACGGCTCCAGGATCTTCTCCCACGAGCCGACGCCTGCCTCCTCGGAGGTCTGCGCGGGGTCGCCGACCAGGGTCAGCGAGCGGGTCGGCGCACGGCGCATCAGCAGCCGCCACGCCATCGGCGACAACTCCTGCGCCTCGTCGACGATGATGTGCCCGAACGCCCAGGAGCGGTCGGCGGCGGCCCGCTCGGCCGCGCTGCGGTGATCGGCCTCCTCCTGCCGCTCCGCCATCCGTTCGGCGTCGATGACGTCGTGGGCGGCCAGGACCTCGGACTCCTCGTCCTCGAACTCGTACGTCTCCGAGCCCCTCGACAGCTCCAGAACGCCCTGCGCGTACGCGATCCGCTCCTGGCGCTCGGCCTCGGCGGCGGCTCGCTCGGCGCTGTCGTCGACCCCGAGGAGTTCCGCCGCCTCGTCGAGCAGCGGAACGTCGGCGGAGGTCCACTTTCCGCCGACGGGTGCGCGCCGGATGGCTACGGCGTCCTCGTCCGATACGTACACGGGGTCGGCCAGGTAGCCGGTGAGAAACCCCTCCGGGGTGAGCGCGGGCCACAGTTCGTCGACGGCCGAGTGCACCGCCTCGCTGACGGCGACACCCTTGCCGAGCTGGGCGATGTCGTCGGGGCCGAGGAAATTGGGACCGCCGTACGGGTCGGCCCCGATTCGCTCCGTGAGCTGCGCGGTGAGGGCATCGATGATCCGGAACGCGAAGTGCGGACGGGCGAGATTGTGCGGCAGGCGGGTGTCGCGGGCCGCCTGGCGGGCCTCGTGGGCGATCTCCCAGTCGAGGAGGAGGTCCCCGTCGTCGTGCGGGATGACCAGCGGGGCGCCGGGCTCGGGCAGCCGCTGCCGGTCGCGCACGGCGAGCGCGAGCGCCTCCGCCATCGGCTCACCGCCCTTGACAGCGGCGGCACGGGGTGTGTCGGTGCCGTCGGCATGGACCCCGGGGAAGAGTTCGGCCTGCGTGGCGAGCAGGACACCGGTCTCGCCGAGCGCGGGGAGCACCTCGCCGATGTAGCTCAGGAAGGCCGGGTTGGGGCCCACGATCAGGACGGCTCGCTTGGCGAGCAGCTCACGGTGCTCGTACAGCAGGAAGGCGGCCCGGTGCAGCGCCACCGCCGTCTTTCCGGTACCGGGACCGCCCTCGACTACGAGCACACCGCGGTGCGGGGCGCGGATGATGCGGTCCTGCTCCGCCTGGATGGTCCGCACGATGTCGCCCATGCGGCCGGTGCGGGCGGAGTTCACGGCGGCGAGCAGCACCGCATCGCCGCTCGGGTCCTCGAAACCGGTGCGCTCGCGGTCCCCGACGTCGAGGATCTCGTCGTGCAACTCGGTGACGACGCGGCCCTTGGTGGTGATGTGTCTGCGCCGGCGCAGCCCCATCGGCATGTGACCGGTGGCGAGATAGAAGGGGCGGGCGACCGGCGCGCGCCAGTCGATCAGAAGGGGCGTATGCGCGGTGTCGTCCTCGCGGATTCCGATACGGCCGATATGGTGCGCGGCGCCGTCGGAGAGATCGATGCGGCCGAAACACAGCGAGCCGTCCACCGCATTCAGAGCCGCCAGCAGACCCGAGCGTTCGGCGACGAGCACGTCGCGTTCGAGACGGGCCTGCAGTCCGGTCCCGACCGGCGTCAGCGCGTCCTCGACGTGCTGTGCGGCGACTCCGCGCAGCACGTCGACACGGTCATAGAGCCGGCCGATGAATTCCTGCTCCTTCTGCAATTCGGCACTTTCCCGAGTTGACAAAATGGCTCCCTGCCGGATATGGTGCTTCTTAAGTGGCCCCCGTTGTGGGGCTTTTCTGTGGGCACACAGAAACACTCAATATACCCGGGAAAATCCCCGGTCCGCAATTGCGGACCGGGGATTTCTTGTGCTGCCGGTACTGCGGGCCCCGCATCGGGGCGACTCCTACGAGAGGCCGAGCACCTCGGCGCGTCGTCCGTCGCCCTGATGCCGTCGGCGCGCAACAGCTCCGGACGGGTCAGCAACGCCCGTTCCTCGCCCGTTCGCTCCAGGACGGTGCTGGACCGCCCGGCGGTCATGGCTTCCTCCTGACTCCCCATCGGGTCCCGGCGCTCGGCCACCGGGTCCTCACACCCGGGCCGTCACGCCCGCTGTTCTGCCGTGGCAAAGCTTCCGGCAGCCGTCTGTCAAGGATCAATACAGGCTTTGCAGGTCCGGCGTGACCGGCTGGTCGAGAACGAGCTCACCGAAGTGGCGACGGAAGCCCCGGCCTCGTACTGGAAACGCTGTACTGCCGGCTGGAGGCCGCGGAGGCGTTGAGCGCGGCTGCTTCAGCACCGACCACTCAACTTGCCTGAGTTCCAAGGTTCTAGAGTGAATCGGCATGCGGACAGTGGATGCGGAACAAGCCCGGCTGATGCGCGCTCGCGCGCAGGGCATCGGAGGCGGGCTGCGTGGCACCTCGGTGCCGGACGTAATGGCGCGGGCCTTCGCCGTGCAGGCGCAGGACGCGTCGGCCGCGGCGCTCGGGCTGAGGGCCCGGGCCGTCGACCTCACGGCCGAGGCCGTGGACAGGGCGACGAACGTCGAGCGGAGCGTCGTACGCGGCTGGTTCATGCGCGGCACGCTGTATCTGGTATCCGCAGCCGATCTGCACTGGCTGACCGTGCTGCTGGGCCCGGTCTTCCTGAAGCTCAGCGCCCGGCGCTACCGCGAGCTCGGCCTGGACGACGATGCGCTCGCCCGTGCCGAGCGCCTGATCACGTCCGCGCTGGCCGCCGAGGGCCCGCTGACCCGCGCCGAGCTCGCCGAACGGCTGGCCGGGGCCGGACTGCCCCCCCGCGGCCAGGTACCGTTCCACCTCGTACGGCGCTGTGCGCTGCTGGGGCAGATCTGCCACGGCCCCACCAAGGACGACGGCGAGGCCACGTTCGTCCTGCTCGACGACTGGCTGCCGGCGGACGGCGGCCCCGCCCTCGACGTGGAGTCGGCCGCTGTCGAGCTGGCCCGCCGCTATCTGGCCGCCCACGCGCCCGCCGCCCTGGAGGACTTCACGACGTGGTCGGGGCTGCCTGCCGCGATGGCCCGAAGGGCCTGGCGGACGCTTGAGGACGCCGGCGAGTCCGTGGCGTGCGAGGTGGCGGGACAGCGCTGCGCACTGCCCGCGGAGCGCATCGAGGCGACCGCTGAACCGGCGCTGGACGTCCGGCTGCTGCCGGCATACGACAATTACCTGGTCGGCTATCGGACCCGCGCGCTCTCCGTGGCCGTGCCTTACGAGCGGCAGGTCTGGCCCGGCGGCGGGCAGATCCGGCCGACGGTCACGGTGGACGGCCTGGCCTGTGCGACCTGGAGCAAGCGGAACCGGGGCAGGGCTGTGGCCCTCACCCCCTTCGGAGAGTTGACGGACGACATGCTCGCGGGCATTGCCGCCGAGGAGGCGGACATCGCCCGGTTCCTCGGGTGAACCGCTGCGCCGTACCAGGGACGCGCTGGTCGCCGACTACGCCCACGGCGGGTTGCCGTTCGATCTGCTCGTGGACCGGCTCCAGCCCCCTCGGGCCGGCAACCGGACTTCCTTCTTCCGAGTGCGCGTCCAGGTCGAGGAGGGTGCTGGAACGCCGACCGGCTACGAGGAGCTGCCCGAGTTCCACGCGCTGCAGGCCGAGGGCCTGGTGCCCGGGTTCGTGACCGCCAAGTTCGACCTGAACTTCACGGTGCGCGTGGCCCAGGACGGTTCGGTGAAGGTCCGGGTGTTTCGCAGCGGGCCGGGTCGACGCCGTCCGCCATGCGGCGACAGTCCTCGGCGCCGCCGGCCGAGCACGTTCGAGCCGCTCGCCTTGGTTTCGTCCGGCAGTGTGCGGGTCACAACCATCCGCAGCGCTGTGCCTGCAAGGCCATCTGGAAGCGGTTCGCGGCGCCCAGCTGGGCCATCAGGATCTGCAGGCGGCGGAACAGCGTGCGGCGGCTGATTCCCATCTCGCGGGCGATGACGTCGTCGCTCGCGCCGCCCGCGAGGAGCCACAGCAGGCGGCGGTCGGCGGGTGGCAGGCCGCCTGGGCGGGTGGTGCGGCCGTGGAACGGCAGGGCGTTCTGCCAGGACTGCTCGAACAGTGCCACGAGTGCGGAGAGCAGGCCGCACGGCTGCACGACCAGCATGGTGTTGTGCACGTCGGCCTCTTTGATCGACAACGACACGAGCGCGTACGCCTCGTCGATGATCACGAGTTTGACCGGCACCGACGGCAGTACCCTGGCCTGTTCGCCGGCCTTGATGCACGGTTCGATGACCTCCTTCAGGTGGCCCGGATGCTCCAGCGACTCCCGCGAGTACACGACACGCTGCGTCACACCGCGGGCGAGCGTGGCCAGCGCGTCGTCCGTGGCCCCGGACAAGGGGAAGTACGGTGGTGACTCGAACTGCCGGATCTGATCGCGGGCGCTCGCCCAAGCGTGACGAATCCTGGGGCCGATGGCGTCGCCGGTCACGACCTCGACGAGATTGTCGTTGTACGCGGCGAGCCGCTGTCGCCGGAACGACTCGAACGCGCCCCCGACGGTGATGCGCGACTCCTCGAGCTCGGCCGCCCGATGCCGGGCGAGGATCTCCAGGCCCGCGGTGGGCGGAACCGGGGCCACCACGTCCGCGCCCTCTTCGGCGGCACTGGCCAGACCGGCGTCGACCAGTGCGCCGTACGCCGTGGAGAGTTCGGCAGCGCCCAGACCGGCCGCGGTTCCGATGGCACTCAGCGGAGCGGGGGCCAGCTCCAGCAGCGCCAGATAGACCTGGCCCGCCGCGTGATCGATTCCCAGAAGCCGAAGGGCCTCGCCGAGTTTCGCGTTCGTCATACGCCGCATTATCGACGGCTCCTGTCGGGGCTATGGCCGATCTGTGCCAGTGGCAGTCTTCGGCACCAAGCGCGCGCGGTGCGGGATACGGTCCGGGAGCCGCCATCGACCGGTGGCAGCGAGGGCGCCCGGACCGCACCGGGAGGGAGCTCGGCCTGTCCGTATGGCCCCCTCTGCCCCTCGCCGCTGAGGAACTCACCCAGAAGAAGGTGCATGACGTGGCGAAAGGCCGAAAGAACGGTCTCTACTCAGGGATCTCCGAGGAACTGTCCGCTCTGATGCGGACGGGGTGGGCGGACACCGAGCGGCACGACCTGCGGCTCGGCGAGCAGGCTCCGTATGCGGCCCGCCGCCGCGCCGCGCTCTCCGCGCGCTTCCCCGGCGAACGCCTCGTGATTCCCGCGGGGAATCTCAAGGTCCGTTCGAACGACGACACCTACCCGTTCCGCCCGTACTCGGGCTACGTGCACATGACCGGAGACCAGGCCCGGGACGGCGCGCTCGTCTTCGAACCCCGTGCGGACGGCGGCCATGACGCCTACTGCTACCAGCTGCCGCGGGACAGCAGGGACAACGACGAGTTCTGGACCGGCGCCACGGCGGAGCTGTGGATGGGCCGGCGCCGCTCCCTCGCCGAGTCGGAGTTCGTACTCGGTCTGCCCTGCCGGGACGTCCGCACGGCGGCCGGTGACCTGGCCGCCGCCTCCGGTGCGCCGACCCGGATCGTCCGGGATCTCGACCCGTCCCTGGAGGCCGCCGTCACCACAGATGAGGAGCGCGACGCCGAACTGGAAGAGGCGCTCAGCGATCTCCGCCTCGTCAAGGACGACTGGGAGATCGCCGAGCTCCGCAAGGCCGTGGACTCCACGGTGCGCGGATTCACCGATGTGATCGGTGAGCTCTCCCGGGCGATCGCGTCGTCCGAGCGGTGGATCGAGGGCACGTTCTTCCGCCGCGCACGCCTCGAGGGCAATGCCGTCGGCTACGGCTCGATCTGCGCCGCGGGCGAGCACGCCACGATCATGCACTGGACGGACAACGACGGTCCGGTGCGCCCGGGGGACCTGCTCCTGCTCGACGCCGGAGTGGAGACGCACACCCTCTACACCGCCGACGTCACGCGCACGCTTCCGATCAGCGGAACCTTCACTCCTCTGCAGCGCAAGGTCTACGACGCGGTGTACGAGGCCCAGGAGGCCGGCATGGCCGCCGTCAAGCCGGGCGCCGCGTACCGCGACTTCCACGAGGCGTCCCAGCGCCACCTGGCGGCCCGGCTGGTCGAGTGGGGCTTCATCGAAGGCCCGGCCGACCGCGCGTACGAACTCGGCCTCCAACGCCGCTTCACCATGGCGGGCACCGGTCACATGCTCGGTCTGGACGTCCATGACTGCGCGCAGGCCCGGCACGAGGAGTACGTCGACGGCGTGCTGGAGCCGGGCATGGTGCTCACCGTCGAGCCCGGCCTGTACTTCCAGCCGGACGATCTCACCGTGCCCGAGGAGTGGCGCGGCATCGGCGTCCGGATCGAGGACGATCTGGTCGTCACCGACGACGGTCACGAGAACCTGTCGGCGGGTCTGCCACGGTCGGCGGACGACGTCGAGGCGTGGATGGCCCGGTTCGCGGGTTGAGTGCGGTGAAGAAGGGGCCCGGTGCCGGATCCCGCCGGATCGAACGGGTGCCGACCGGCAACGCCTGGGCCTGCCGCAGGGGCCCGGCCCGGAAAGCCGCCCTCGGAGGCCTCGTCGCGACCGGCGAGCCGGCCGGGACCCACCGGGCCCCAGGTCAAGGGCGCAGTCGAACGTCTGCCCTGCCACCGCAGGATGGCCACTGGCCGGCCGTGTAGACAACCCCGTGGGCCGATGCGCCCGGGCCGGCCGCGGCCGCCGCGGCGCCCGGACGACGGCCCCGGCTCGTCATCGCCCGTCCAGCAGGGACCGCAGTCCCACGGCGAGGCGTTCGTACTCTGCGGGCAGGTTGTAGATCTGCCCGCAGATCCGGATGCCGCCGCTGCCCGGCCAGGGCCAGGTCAGCACCCGGCAGCCCAGCCGGGTCGCGATCTTCTCGCGCAGGGCGGCAGCCTCGGCATGGGTGCGGGCGAGGCCGGGCGGCAGGCGCAGGGCCCGCATGGCGAGGCCGTCGTCGGCGGGCAGTGGGGTCACGCCAGGGAGGCGGGCGAGAAGGTCGGGGCCCTCGGGGGCGGCGAGCCAGCCGGTGTAGTCGGCGGTGGCCCGGTACTCGACCGCGCGAGGGAAGCCGCGGTCGTCCTCCCAGGAGGGAACGGGAGCGGACATCCGCTCCCGGTGGGTGGGGGACACCGCGAGCAGAGCGCTGTCGCCACCGTCGCCCTTCGCCACCTATCGCTTCCGCGGCCATGAGGCCCTGTTCGGGCTGCTGATGCCGGGACTCGTCGTCCCCGCGCAGGTCACCCTGGTGACGCTTTTCAAGATGATGGCCGAGCTCCAGTGGCTCGACACCCATCAGGCGGTCATCGCCCCCAACCTGGCGCTGCCCTTCGGCATCTTCCTGATGCGGCAGTCGATGGCCGCGCTGCCGAAGGAACTGCTCGACTCGGGCCGGATGGACGGCTGCGGTGAACTGCGGCTGTTCTGGCGGGTCGCGCTGCCGCCGATGTGCCCGGCCCTCGCGGCCCTGGCCATCTTCCTCTTCCTCTATCAGCGGAACGACTTCGTCTGGCCACTGATCGTGCTGCGCGATGACACCTCCTTCACCATCCCCGTCGCGCTCGCCTCGCTCCAGGGACTGGACGAGACCGACTACGGCGCCATCCTGGCGGGTACCTCGATCGCCGCCGTCCCCATGGCGGTGGTGTTCCTTCTCCTCCAACACCACTTCGTCTCCGGCCTGCTCGCGGGAGCGGTGAAGGAATGACCACGAACACACATCAGCAGATGCAGACGGTCAAGCACGACGCCGTGACCACCGCGCACGAGGCCCCGGCCCTCGCGGAACCGCTCCTCGAGGAGGTGTCGATCGCCGTCCTCGCACCGGGCGGAGGCCCAAGCCCGCGCTGGACCCTGACCGAACTCCCGGGCAGGCTGCGGAAGCTGGACGTACGGGCCCAGGGCACCCCCGTGGAGATCCGTCTCTCGGTGCCGCTCGGCGAGCCGCGGGCTACTGGCATCCACTCCGACCTGGTGATGTGATCGGGCGGCGCGACGGCCGAGGCGGTGGCCCGGCAGATGATCGGGGCGCTGCACGCGGTGCCGCAGATCTCCGTACGCCTGGACGAGGTCCCGCCGGAGCATCGGGAGGTGGTGCGCTTCTGGCTCGGGTGGTGGCACCTCCACCGCGAGCTGCTGCTCGACGGCCGCATCGAGCCGGGACAGCCTGACGAGCTGTACCCGCTGGTGGCGGCGGCCAGGGGCGACGAGTGCCTGCTGAGCCTGCATGGCGACCGGGTGGCGGTCCTCGACTTCGCCGCGTACCGCCGCTTCCACCTGGTCAACGGCTCGGACCGGGACCGGGTGATGGTGGAGGTCACCGGGGGCGGCGGCCCGGTACGGGCACGGGTCCACGGGCCGGACGGCCGTATGATGGCTGATCCTCTGACGCTCCTGCCGGAGGGGCCACCCGCTGGCCGCCCCACGCGGCGGTGCGCTGTCGCTCACACTCACGGAAGGACCGCGATGAAGGTCGGCATCACCGACGTCGCAGCCCATGCACAGGTCAGCGAGGCCACCGTCAGCCGGGTGATCAACCGGCGTCAGGGCGTGTCGCGCAAGACGCGGGAGGCGGTCGAGCGGGCCATGGCCGAGCTCGGCTACGAGCGTCCTACCCAGGGGCAACTGGTAGCCGTGGTGACCGAGTTCGTCTCCAATCCGTTCTTCGCCGATGTTGCCGAGCGGATCGAGTCGTCGCTCGCGCCGCACGGCCTCAAGACGGTGCTGTGCCCCGTCTTCCCCGGCGGTGTGCAGGAGCTGGACTTCCTCTCCGCCCTGGTGGACAAGGGTGTCGCGGCGGTCGTCTTCCTGTCGGCGTCCAACACGGTGGAGGGCGCCGACACCGACAGCTACGAGCTGTTGCGTCAGCGCCGCGTCCCGTACGTGGGCATCAACGGTGAGTTCGCCGACGGGGTGCCGGCGCCGGTTTTCTCCACCGACGACGCGCTCGCGGCCGAACTGGCCGTGGACCACCTCCACCGCCTCGGGCACCGGCGCATCGGCATGGCCTCCGGCCCGTCGGGCAACCGGCCCGCCGATCGCCGGGTGAGGGGCTTCGTCGACGCCATGACCCGCCGCGGCGCGGACGACGCGGAGCGGTGGGTCGTGCGGCAGTCCTACACCGTGGAGGGCGGACAGGCGGCCGCCGCGTCCCTGGTCGCGCTCGGGGCCACCGCGATCGTCGCGGCCAGCGATTACATGGCGCTGGGCGCTGTCCGTGGCATCCGGCGGCAGGGTCTGTCGGTGCCGGACGACGTCTCGGTGGTGGGTTACGACGGCTCTTCGGTCACCGAGTTCACCGACCCGGCCCTGACCACGGTCCGCCAGCCCGCGGACCGGCTGGCCCTGGAGGTGGGCCGCAGCGTGCTGGCCCTGGTCAGCAACCGCGAGGTGCCCACCGGCGAACTCCTCTTCGACCCGGAACTGGTCATCCGCGCCTCCACGGGTCCGGCACCTCGCCGGGCGGCGTCTTCAAATGTCACGCCCGCATCAGCAGAGACGCAAGGGTGACAGCTGCGCGGCGAAACCGGGGGTGGAGCGTGGCCCACGGATACACCGCCTAGTTCCGCTGGTAGGCGGCGAGGAGGAAGAGCCAGATCTCGCTGACGGTCGGGAAGCAGGCGACCGCGTGCCGCAGTCGTTTGAGCGGGACCTCGCCGGCGACGGCAATGGTCGCGGAGTGCAGCAGTTCGCTGATTCCGTAGCCGACGAAGGTCACCCCGAGCAGGACCTCCCGGTCGAGGTCGACCACCATCCGGGCGTGGCCCTGGTAGCCGTCGGCGTAGAGGTTGGCGCCCTGCGCGGCGTTGAAGTCGAGGTCGACTACCTTGGTGCGGTGGCCGGCCCGGGCTGCTTCCTCGGCGGACAGGCCCACCGCGCCCGCCTCGGGGTCGGTGAAGAAGACCTGCGGCACGGCGTGCTGGTCGGCGGTGGTGGCGTGGTCGCCCCAGGGGGCGTCATCCAGCGGGAGGCCGGCGGCGCGTGCGCCGATTGCGTCGCCCGCTGTCCGGGCCTGGTACTTGCCCTGGTGAGTGAGGAGAGCGCGGTGGTTGACGTCGCCAAGGGCGTACAGCCAGTCGCCTTCGACGCCGCGGACCAGACAGGTTGTGTCCACGTCCAGCCAGGAGCCTGGGGTGAGGCCGACCGTGTCCAGGCCGATGTCGTCGGTGTGGGGGGCGCGGCCGGTGGCGAACATGACTTCGTCGGCCTCCAGCTCGCTGCCGTCGTCGAGGGTGAGGGTGACCGGTCCGGCGGGGTCGGGGCGACGCAGGGCGGTCACCTGCACTCCGATCCGCACGTCCACGCCCGCCTGAGTCAGGCCGCGTGCGATGAGCTCGCCCGCGAAGGGTTCCATCCGGGGCAGCAGGGGGCGGCGCGCGAGCAGGGTGACCTGGGAGCCGACGCCCTGCCAGAGGGTGGCCATTTCGACACCGACCCCGCCGCCACCGACGACGGCGAGCCGGGCGGGGACGGTGCTGGAGTCGGTGCCGTGCCGGTTCGTCCAGGGTCGAGCATCTTTGATGCCCAGGATGTCGGGCAGCGCCGGGCGGCTGCCGGTGGCGATGGCCACGGCGTGCCGGGCGGTGAGCGTCTGGCTTGCGCCGTCGTCCCGGGTGACCGTAACCCGGCGGGGGCCGTCGATCCGGCCTTGGCCACGGAAGAGATCGGCACCGATGGATCTGACCCACTTGGCCTGTCCGCTGTCGTCCCAGTCGGTGACGTAGTGGTTGCGGCGGGCGAAGACCCGGTCGGTGTCGAGCCGGCCGGTGACGGCCTGCCGGGCGCCGTCCACCCGCTGGGTGTCGGCGACGGCGACGACCGGCCGTAGCAGCGCCTTGCTGGGAACGCACGCCCAGTAGGAGCATTCACCGCCGACGAGCTCGCACTCCACGACGGCGACCGTGAGGCCGGCGGCACGGGCACGGTCGGCGACGTTCTGTCCGACCGGGCCTGCGCCCAGCACGACCACATCATATGTTCCATTTGTGCGGTTTTTCAGTGATTCATTCATTTCTCCATCGCATCACGATCAGCGGTCGATCGCTCAGCCATGGGTTGCGTTGCTTGACGACAGTCCTCCGTCCGCGCCGGCGGACAAGCTGCCCCAGTGGCCGGATGAGCTTTCGTTCCTGTCGCAACCGGCACACCTGGGCCTCGGCTCGGGGCGGCGTGCGGCACGGTGTTGCGTGGGGTCGGTCGGAACGGTCGTGCAGCTCGTCACCTTCGTCCCGCCACCGGCGGACCCATTGGTGGGCGGTGGCACGCGAGATGCCCGTCTCGGCAGCGCCATCACCGTGGAAGCAGCACCCGCCGTGAACGCCAGACTCGACCACGCGGTGGCCGCCCCGAATGCCCAGGACCGCCTTCTACGCCAACGACGGCGGCCCGGATTTCGCGTTGCCGGTCCGTTCCGGCTCAGCGCGCTGGGCGGGCATCCGCGCGGTCTCATCAGTGATGCGGGCCCGGCGGCAGCGCTCGCGGTCGTCCGTCCAGGAGGCGGGAAGACACAGCCGGCGGTCGATCAATGTCCGACGGCGCTGGGCGGCGTAGGCGAGAAGGACACCGACCTGGCAGTTCTCCGTCCGGCCCGCGGTTGTGGGACATCCCGGCGGGACACAGGCTGAGACGGCCTCAGGAGTCGCAGGTGGGCAGCGGAACCGGCCGGACGAGTTCTAGGCGTGCAGGGTGCCGTCCATGACCGTGACGGCGTTCCCTGTGAGGTGGACGCGGTCGCTGTGCACGGCAGTGTGGACCCGACCAGGACGCGCGGACGCCTGGAGGCCGGTGAGTTCGTCGCGGCCAAGGCGCCTCGACCAGTACGGGGCGAGCGCGGTGTGGGCGCTGCCCGTGACCGGGTCCTCGAGAATGCCGTCGGCCGGTGAGAAGAAGCGGGACACAAAGTCGTACTTCAGACCGGTCTCGGCCGCCGGGGCCGTGATGATGACGCCGCGCAGGCCCTTGCGGCGCGTCAGGGCGGCTACCGCGTCCAGGTCGGGAGTCACGGCCCGAACGGTGGCTTCGTCGGGCAGGACTGTCAGCAGATCGCCGAGCGCGCCGGTATGGAAGGTGGCTTCAGGCCTGACCGCCAGCGCCTCGGCCAGTCCTTCCGGTACGGGGACTTCGGCGCCGGGCGCGGCCGGAAAGTCCAGAGTGACGCTGCCTGATTCGTGGGCGTGGGTGACCAGGACGCCGCTTTGCCGACTGCTGAACCGCACGGTGCCCAGGAGACCCCGCTCCACGCGCAGGATGTGCGCCGTAGCCAATGTGGCATGGCCGCACAGATTTGGTCTCGACGAGCGGTGCGAACCAACGGATCGCCCAGTCGCGGCCTCGGACTCAACAGGCAGTACGACCCGTATCAATGCCAGGAGCATGGTCCGTGCATGCATCGCGGACCATGCATTCGTGTGCGGCGTCTACCAGTTCATCGGCGCGGCGGCCGAATGCCGTGCGGATCGGACCCCCGGTCGGCGACTGTCCTCCGGGGTTCGAGGAGACGCCTCAGTGTGCGGACTGACCGGAAATTCCAGCGCTCGCGTATACGCGGCTCGCAAACTCGGCAATCTGTTCGTCGCTCAGATTCTTCGCAAGATTGGCCTCCGTGATCATGCCGACCAGACGGTGGCCGCTCTGGACGTCGATCACCGGCAACCGCTTGATCTGATGTTCCTCCATGATCGTCAGGACATCGGTGGCGTCCGCTTCGGCATCGATCCAGTGCACCCTGGCATTGAGCGATCCGGCCTGCACTGTTGCCGGGTCGACGCCCTCGGCACAGCACTTGACGATGATGTCACGGTCGGTGATCAAGCCTGTGAGCTTGTTGTTGTCGCCGCAGATGGGCAGGCATCCGACGTCCAGATCGCGCATCATCTTCGCCACGTCGAACAGCGACTGGTGCGCCCCGACGCACTGCACGCCGCCGGACATGATGTCTCGCGCTCGCAGCTTCTCAGCCATGATTTCCTCCCGTTCTCGACAGCGTTTATGTCCTCCGCCATCGATCACAACACGAATGGCTCGTCACCGCTCCCCGGAAGCGTCAGCAAGACAGGGAAACCGAGGCCGGCCGCGATCGCGCACCGATCCAGGCGCTCGTCCAGTCCTTTTGGCGCCATCGACCGTGGCTCCTCGGCCCGCCGACCCCACGGCGCCGTCAACATGCGGAACGATGACTGCTATGGCGCCAGGTGACTGAATCCCACCTCGAAGCGCTCGACCGAGACAACCCGTTGACCTTCCCTCTTTGCGATTTCTTCGCGGAGCCGGGTTGTCCTTTCCTCGCTGGCCTGCATGGTCTGCTCGTCATCCCACAAGGTCAGCGATTTGGCCTTCCCGGAGGCTCGGTCGACGAGGTAGTACACGCCCCGGAAGCCGGGGACGTCCTGGACCTGTTCGAGAGTCTCGTCCCAGTTCGCGGTCAGGCCTCCCTGCGCAGGAACCGGTGATCCCTCATAGGTGCTCAGCCTCGCGAACATCGCTGCCACCCCTTCCTGCCCGGCTGCCGGTCGGGGGACAGGCAGCTTCACGATCAGAGTGCTCCGGTATGGCGCACGTCGCATGCCGAGCAGCTGTTCCGTCCATCCACCGGCCCGGTGGGGGCTGGTCTGCCCGGCCCCGGATGCGCGCCGGGCGGCCAACTGGTGAAGGCGGGACGCCACACTTCAGCCGCCTGCTCTGCGTGTGGCACCCAGGAGGGCCTTGTGTGGGCTGCCGGCTCCATGGACAGAACACCCAGGTCTTACGAACCTGGAACTGATGGCGCTGGTTGACATTGCGGTTGCCGGTCTGCAGGGTCCAGCCGCCGGACCCACCGTGGGGGTGGCGCGGGGGAGGATGCCCAGGAACCGGCGGTCACCTCGTCGGAGTCGAGCACGTCCTTGCCGTAGAGATCCTGCAGCCAGTTGGTCTGGTAAATGGTGTCGAGGTAGCGCTCGCCGAGGTCCGGGCCGATGGCCACTGCGGTGAGTTCGCGCGTGTCATGCCGGGCCAACCAGTCCGTGGCTCCGCTGACCACCGTGCCGGTGGAGCCGCCGAACAGGAATCCGCGCCTGGCCAGACGGTGGCAGGTACGGATGGTGTCCGCCTCCTCGATGTACATCACCTCGTCCACATAGGACTCGTCGAGCAGCGGCGGGCGCATGCTCATCCCCAGGCCGGGAATCATCCGGCGGCCCGGCGGACCGCCGAAGGACACCGAGCCGACGCTGTCCACCGCGATGATCCGCACCGGTCGGTGCCACTCCCGGAAGTAGCGCGCGCAGCCCATCAGGGTCCCGGTGGTGCCGGCCCCGACGAACAGCACGTCCAGCTGCGGGAACTGGCGGGCGATCTCCGGCGCCGTCTTGCGGTAGTGCGCCTTCCAGTTACTCGGATTGGTGTACTGGCTGAGCCACACGTACCGGTCGTCGGAGGCGCACAGCGCGCGGATGTAATCGATCCGCGCGCCGAGAAAGCCGCCGTTGGCCTCCTGATCGGCGATCACGTGCACCTGGCTGCCCAACGCCTCCATCATCAACCTGGTCGACAGGTTGCCGCGGGAGTCCGTCACACACAGGAACCGGTAGCCCTTGCTCGCCGCGATCATGCTCAGCGCCACGCCGAGGTTCCCGGACGAGGACTCGACCAGGATCGATTCCGGCGTCAGGACTCCATCCCGCTCGGCGGCCTCCACCATCTCGAGCGCGGCCTTCAACTTGATCGAGCCGGCGAAGTTGAAGCCCTCACACTTCAGGAAGAGCGAATGCCCGATTATCGACCGAAGGTCGACATAGAGCTCCTCTTCGTTGAAGGCGTAGGGAACGGATACGACGGGCACGATGGTCTCCTCTGTTGGAGCAGAGCGCTTTCGGAACGTCCATCCGACCGTGGGCGGGCTTCTCGCTCTGCGGGCGGAAACCTGTGCCCGATCGAGCCGGACGGGGCCCTGCGTCAGCGGCCGCTGTCTCGTGCGTCAGGGCCTGCTGAGACTTGAGTCGTGATCTCCTGGGATCAGTCGTGGGTAAGCCTCCTGGGTTCTCGGCCGGCTCATCCGTACCGGCTCAGTTCGTGGAAGAAGTCGTCGACGACGTGCAACTCTCCGCGGCGGACCACTTCGGCGTAGACGTACTTGCCCACCGCGAGATCGAGCACCCCGAGGCCGAAGGGCGAGAACACCACCGGCCGGTCCGCCGGCACCGTCACCCGCCCGGCCATCACGTCATCCAGCGTGCCGTGCAGGAAGTCCCGGTTGCCCGTGAGTTGCTCGGCCAGATGCGGCGAGGTGTCGGCCTTCAGACAGTGCTCGATGTCATCGACGACGTTGGTCGAGGCGAGCAGGATCTCCGGCGCGAGGTCGCGCAGCGAAACGTGCAGCACCAGCGGATTGTGTGCGAACCACGACAGGTCGCTGACATGCGGCTGACCGGCGACGGTGGCGAAGACCACGAGGTCGCTGTTGCGGATCAACTGCTCGGCGCTGTCGTGCACGGTGATCCGGCCGGCAGTGCCCGACTGCTCCAGGTAGCACCGGAAGCCTGCCGCGCTGTCGGCGGACAGGTCGTGCACGCCGATCTCGTCGAACGACCAGCCGGTGCCGGCCAGGAAGGTGTGGATGTAGCGGGCGATCAAGCCCACCCCGAAGAACCCGACACGCGTCGGTCGCGGCCGGTCGCGGCTGAGCCAGTCGGCCGCCGACGCCGCCGACGCGGCCGTCCTGGTGGCGCTGATGATCGAGCTTTCCAGACAGGCGAACGGGTAACCGGTGTCGTGGTCGTTGAGGATCAGCACGGCCGAGGCCCTCGGGATGCCGGCCGTCACGTTCTCCGGGAAGCTGGAGATCCACTTCAGGCCGTCCACGCGCACCTCCCCGCCGATCGAGGCGGGCAGCGCGATGATGCGGGAGGACGGGCGGTCGGGGAAACGCAGGAAGTACGACGGCGGGTTCACCGAATCACCGGCGCCGTGCACCCGGTAGGTGGCCTCTACCAACTCCACGATCCGTTTTTCGCATCCGTGCAGCGCGCGCTGGACCTGGGCACCGGAGATCACCGCGAACGGTGGCACGGTGATCGGCGCGGCCATCGCGGACTGTGTTGCGGTGGAACTGATGGTGGTCATCCTGCGGTCACCTCGATGGTTGGCGAGCAATCGGCCAGATGCACCGGGTCGGCCATGGCGACGAGCACTTCGCGCGGTCCCTCGAAGGGCTCCCTGCTGTGCGCGGTGCGGATGTTGTCGACGAGCATCAGGTCGCCGGCCTGCCACGGCTCGCGTGCGGTGTTGGCCTCGTAGACGCTGTTGAGCAGCTGCACGACGTCCTCGCCGATCGGGTCGCCGTTGCCGAAGCGGGTATTGAACGGCAGCCCGTCGGCGCCGTAGACGTCCACCAGGTACTCGCGCACCTCGGGGGCCATCGTCCACTCGTTGAGGAACGCAATCTGGTTGAACCAGCAGCGCCGACCGCTGACCGGGTGACGCACCACGGCGCTGCGGCGCTGTCTGGTGCGCAGTCCACCGTCGGGCTGCCACTCGAACGTGATCGCGTTCGCGCGGCAGTAACTTTCGACGGCACCACGGTCCTCGGTGCCGAACGCCTCGGCGATGGACGCCCCGATCTCTTCATTGTAGCTGCGGCTGAGCAGCCACCCCTCCCGCTCGAACCGCTCTGTCAACTCGGCGGGCAGCGCGTCGAGTACGGTCGGTGAGTCGGCCACCGCGGTCGCCCCGCCGTCGGTGGGCACGCTGAGGCAGGCGAACATCATCAGGCCGGGGAACTCAAGCGTGTAGCTCAGTTCGTGGTGCATGCACATCGGCTGGTTCGGCGGCCACTTCGACGAGGAGTACACGCCGTCGGAGTAGGTCCGTCGCGGCGCGAAGACCTCCTTCTCGGTCATCAGACCGGTGGCCAGCTTCGAGAAGACGGCGCCGGTCTCGGCCGCATCGTGCAGCCCGAGGCCGCGGACCAGGACCGAACCGTGCTCGGCGACGACAGCGCGCAGCGCGTCCCGGTGCTCGGCCGCCCAGCTCAGCGCGCCGCCGGCGGCACTGGCCCGCAGCAGCGGAGGTTTGCCGGGTTCCAGTTCCACGTCTTCCAGCGACGCCGTGGGCATGAACGACATCTCGATTTCCTTTCAGTTGCCACTCAGAAAGAAGCGAACAAGTCGGCGGCGCGCAGCACAGCTTGTGCCGCCTCGGTCGGACGGGTGTGCAGGAAATGGTGGCCGCCGTCGGCGAGCTCGTGCAGGTCGACCTGCTCGGCCAGGAGCTGCCAGTCGCGGTACCGGCGCGGGTACTCCGCTGTGCTCGGGTCGTCGGCGGCAACGACCACGGTGACCGGCGCGGACAGCTTCGACGCGGGCGGGCTGTCCAGGGCGTCGGCGAAATAGCGGTGTGCGGACACACAGTCGTGCCGGTAAGCGGTACCGACGTGCTCGGCGTGCTGCGCGTCCAGCTCAACGAGCTCTGTGTACCCGCCGTCCGCGCTCAGCTCCGCGGTGATCTCGGCGTTGCTCAGCCCGGTCAGCTCGGTGATGGTGGCGCGCCGGTAGGCGGCGTCACCGAGCAGCTGCGCGCCGAGGAACACCCGTTGGACGTCCACCCCGCGCTCCTGCAGCTTTCTGGCCGTCTCAACGGCCAACGCGGTGCCCGAGGAATGGCCCCACAGCAGGACGCTGGTCAGGCCGCGCCGGATGATCTCGACGACGACCTGCTCGACCACCTGTGTCATCGGCGCGATCGGCTCGCTCCCGGCGGCCACGTCGTGACCGGGCAGCTCGACGGCGTAGACCGCCGGCCCGCCGCCCGCCAGTGCCCTGGCCATCGGCTGGAAGTTCACCGCATTGCCACCGGCGTAGGGGAAGCACACCAGGGCAGCGGCCTGCGCACCGTCCGATTCCGACAGTGGCTGAAGCAGCCCGGAGTGCCGCTCGGACCTGCCGTCGACCGGTCCGGAGTGCCGCTCGGACCTGCCGTCGACCAGCCCGGCCAGATCGGCAAGGATCGGGTGACGGGTGACGTCCTTGAGGGACACCGCACGGTCCAGGGTGATCGCCAGCTTCACTGCCGACAGCGACGTGCCGCCCCGGTCGAAGAAGTGGTCCCGCCGTCCGATCTGGTTCTGGGGGATGCCGAGCACCTTCGCCCATGCGGCCGCCAACTGCTGTTCGGTCGGCGTATTCGGTGCGCGGTAGTCGCCCTGGACGACGTCGAGTTCTTCGGCGAGCGCCCGCAGAGTCTTCCTGTCGATCTTGCTGTTGGCCGTCAGCGGCAGACTTTCCTGCCAGTGGAAGGCCGACGGGACCATGTACTCGGGCAGCGACTCACCGAGCCGGTCCAGCAGGACGTCGACCTCGAGTGGCTGCAGACCGGAGTAGAACGCCACCAGGTGTTTGCTCTGGTCGGTCCGCTCGGTGACCACTACTGCACCGTCGCGAACACCGGGCACCCGCAACAGGGTGTTCTCGATCTCGCCGATCTCGATCCGGAAGCCACGAATCTTTACCTGGGTGTCCCGGCGTCCGAGGAACTCCAGCTTGCCCTCGGGCTGCCAGCGACCGTAGTCGCCGCCCCGGTAGAGCCGGGCGCCCTCACGGTGCGGATCGGTCAGGTAGGCCTGCCGGGTGCGCTCGGGGTCGTTGACGTATCCGCGGCCGACGCAGACGCCGGAGAAGACGATCAGACCGGGGGCGCCGAGCGGCACCGGGGCCAGATGCTCGTCGACGACGTAGACGTGCACGTTGTTGACCGCAGGACCCAGCAGGACCCGGTCTCCGTCGGGCATACGGTCCATGACCTCGTGGTTGGTGTCGTCCGAGGTCTCCGTCAGCCCGTAGGCGTTGACCAGCTTGATCCCGGGCTGTGCGGCGAACCAGCGCTGTGTGAGCTCCTTCTTCAGTGCCTCTCCGGTCACCGACACGAACCGCAGGTCCGGCAGCTCGCGGGGGCGCTGCTGCAGACAGGACACGACGACGTCCAGGTAGGAGGGTACGACCTGGAGGACGGCGACCCGGCCGTCAATGATCTTGTCGATGAACCGCTGGACGTCCAGGATCACCTCCTGCTCCACCAGCAGGGTCCGCCCCCCGACGAGGAGCCCGGACACCAGTTGCCACAGCGAGATGTCGAAGCACTGGGGTGCGGTCTGGGCGACCACCTGTCCCTCGCCGATCTCCAGGTCATCGATCTTGGCGTAGAGGTGGTTGAGCATGCCCGCGTGCTCGCACATCGCGCCCTTGGGCTCACCTGTGGAGCCGGAGGTGAAATAGATGTAGGCGAGCTGGTCCGGTGCGACGCGGAGGCCCAGATCACCGTCGGCATGGTCCTCCTCGTAGGCTGCGCCGACGAATAGCTTCTGGACCCCGGACAGTGAGTCGAGGGCCTGGTCGAGCGTGGAGGTGCTGCCGGGTTCGGTCAGCACGAGCCCGCATGCGGCACGGGAGAGCATGGCCGCGAGGCGATCGGCCGGGAAATTCGGCTCGATGGGCAGGTACACGCCGCCGGCCTTGAAGACCGCGAGGACGGCGGCCATCCAGTCCAGGTTGCGCTCCGTCACCACCGCGACCACACCCTCGGGGCGCAGCCCCCGCGCCAGCAGGGCTCGTCCCAACCGGTTGGCACGCGCGTTGAGTTCCCGATAGGTCAGGTGCCGTTCCCCATGCACCGCCGCGATGGCGTCCGGGTGTGCCGCCACCCGCTGCTCGAACAGCTCGTGGAACCGGCGGTCCGGCAGCTTCCGGCGCGGACCGGCTAGCCCTTCGAGCTGAAAGCGGGTTTCCTCGGCGGAGAGCAGGCTCTGCCGCCCGTGCTCGGCCTCGGGATCGGCGGCGATCAGCGCGAGCGCGGTGAGGTGGTAACCGGCGATCCTGACGGCGCAGTCCGCGTCGAGTGCGTCGGTCCGGTACCGCAGGCGCAGCACGAGGCGGCCTTCGCGTTGTGAAAATCCCACCCACAGCACGGTGTTGACGGCGAGTTCTCCGCCCAGGCCGTGCGGATCGAACACGGTCTCGATCGGCGATTCGGCCAAGCCCAGCTCGCGCCTGAGGTCATCGGCCGGAAAGTCCTTGTGCAACAGCAGATCTGACGCGACTCGATGGGTGTACAGCAACAGCGTCCGCCACGAGTCGGGTTCGGTCGTCAGTCGGCAGGGCAGCAGCGGTCCGCCCTTCACAGCGACGTAGCCGGTCGCGACCTCGTGCTCGCCGGACAGCGCGGCGAGCACCTTGGCGTGCGCGGCGAGGAGCACCGAGTCGAGCGGCACCGCCAGGTCCTCGGCCAACCGGCCCAATGCCGCCACGACGTCGTCCGGGACCGTCGCCTCGTGTTCGCCGACGCCCGGCACCGGATTGAGCGTCCACCGCGGGATTGCGGTGGATCCACCGGCGACGAGCACAGCGCGCCAGAACTCCCGGTCGGCCTGCACTTGCATTTCCATCTGGTCGTCCCTCTCCATTCACCGTCGCGACTGTGCTGTCCAGCGCCGACAAGCGCGGCGCTGCTACCTCTTCCGCGTCAGTGCCTCGGGCTGATAAGGGGCATCTCGCGTTTCCGTGGCGGGGTTTCCTCCCCAGCGTGCGTGCTGTGGGACTTCCTCGCCCTTCATGAGAAAGGAGTCGGGGGCGAGCACCGCGCCGTCGCCCATCGTCACGCCGTAATGGACGTGGGATCCCACACCGAGGGTGCAGCCGGCGCCGAGGGTGCTGCGATCGGACTTGAAGGTGCCGTCCTCCTGCGAGTGGCACTGGATCTTGCTTCCCGCATTGAGCGTGCAGTCGTCCCCGATGGTGGTGAGCGTCCGCTCCGTCAGATAGCAGCCGTCGTCGAAGACCCTGCTGCCGAGCCGAACACCCAGCATCCGCCAGATCACATTCTTGAAAGGGGTGCCGTTGAAGACGTTGAGGTACGTGTCAGGCACCTTCCAGAGGCGCTCGTGCCACCAGAAGTACGGGTCGTAGATGGAACACAACTGTGGTCGCAGCGCACGGAATGCCGCGATGCCGCGCTCCACCAGTACGAAGTAGACGGCGGTGAATCCAAGGCTGAACACCAGGAACGCGGCGATCAGCACGTGCCCGTAAGTTCCGTACAGATCGACGTTCGCCAGGCCGAGCACCGTGAGCACGAAGAAGTGCAGCCACCGCACGAGCAGGAAGAAGACCATCGAGCGGATGTTGTAGCGGTTCTTTGCGGCGAGGCTGCGGCGCAACTCGTCGCCGTTCCGGAGATGGTCGAACCGGGAGTCGCGCTCGACCGACCGGGGAATCTCGAAGCACGGCGAGCCGAGCAGGCCCACGCCCTCGCGTACCTCGCCGTCGAGCGGAACCATCACCTTCGTCGCGAGGAGGCAGTTCTCGCCCGTCCTGGCCCCTGAGGGAAAGGCGATGTTGTTCCCGATGAAGTTGTGTGGCCCGATCGAGGCCCGGGACACCCGGAAGGACGTGCTCGAGAAGTCGGCATTGACGATGGAGAGCCCGTCGGCGACCATCGTTCCGCTGCCGACAGAGCACAGATACGGGGTCTCGTGCTGCACTTCCGTGCCGAAGTTCGACCCGGTCTGCTCGACCCGGGACAAGTCGTATCCGAGGCCGCGCAAATAGTGGACGATGTAGGAGCTGTCACCGAACAGCCATTTGAAGAACTTGATGTTGGTCATGCGCCCGATCCCCCGGTGTGCCGAGTAGTGAAACCCGTACAGCGGATAGACCTTGTCCGGCTCGACGAACAGGTTCAGCAGGCGCGGAACGCTGAACAGTAGGCCCAGGCCCACGACGACGAAGCCGAAGAACAGAACGAAGGAAAGGATCAGCGCGTCGACGTAGAGGTCCGGAGATGTGAACCCCCCCGTGCCCGGGCCCAGCCGGTTGTGCAGCGCCGGAACCAGGGTGAACAGCATGTACGCGCCCCCGACAACCAGTGGCACGTAGAGGAAGAACAGCTGAAGCACGGTGATGAGGCCGAAGCCGGCCCGGCGCAGCGTGCCGCACTTGGCCGGCCCGATCGTCACGTAGTCGTGCTCCGTGAGCTGGGCCGGGGATCCGTGCCAGTGCTGGCCGTCCGGGATCACCTGCCCGCTGTACAGCGTCGACGTGTGGCCGAGTTGCGCCCCGTCGCCCATCGACGTGTCGATGTCGAGCACGGTCTTCTCGCCGATGAAAACGTCCCGGCCAAGGGTGACCCGGCCGGTCTGGATACGGCCGGCGTGTGCCCGGTAGCAGGGGAAGAACGAGTCTTTGCGGATCACCGTGCCGGCGCCGATCGTGAGCAGGTCGGGGCAGACCGGAACGTTGTGGGAGAGGATCGTGACTTCCTTGCCGATCCGTGCGCCCAGGGCTCGCAGGTACAGCACGTACAGGGGATTGCCGACGAAGAAGATCATCGGGTTGGCGTGGATCAGCACCTTGACGGTCCAGAAGCGCAGATACGTCAGGCCCCAGACCGGGAACTCGCGGGATTTCCACCGGCCGACGAGGAGCCATTTGGCCACGATCGGGAAGGTGCACATACCGACGAAGGCGATGCCGCCGAAGACGAACGACCGCAGGTAGATATCGATCACATCCGAGCCGGCGGAGACCCATGCATAGCCTCGGTCGGCGACAAGTCCGGCGAGGAACGAATATCCCAGGAAAAGCAGGAACTGCAGCGTTCCGCAGAGGGCGTACTGCACCGTTCCGGCCGGAGTCACCACCTCGGTCGGCGCCGGGACCGACGACTCGACAGGGATGGGCGCGGCATCCGCGAGCCCCGTCGCCAGGCTTCGGATCGTCGGGTGCCGGTAGATATCCTTCATCGACGCCGATGGGAGGTCCGGCCGCTTCCTGACCCGTGCGCAGAAATGGGCCATCACCAACGAGTTGGCGCCGAGATCATCGAAGAAGTTGCTGTCGACAGACACTCGTTCGACGCACATGACGTCAGCCAGCACCTTGGCGAGGTCTGTCTCGATGCCGGTCTTCGGGCCGGTGTCCCTGGGCATGTCGATCGCAGATTCATCCGGCCCGGACATCAAGACCTCGACGGATTTCTCCTCCATGCGGGCTCCTTGAGGCGAACATTCGAGTGCCGTCGGCCATTACGGTCGGCGCCCCGTACTCGCGTTTTTTCGATGGCCGGAGCGAGTGGTCCGGAAGGCACGAGGCCGGGATCGGTTGTCCCATTCCCAAACCGTCGCCTTAGTCTCAACTGTCCACCTTCGGGCTGCCACCCGAACATCCCCCAAAAGAGGGGTGACCGGCTCGCAGGGGCGCGTGGATGTGGACAAGGCGGTCGGGATCGATGCTGAATGCGCCCTCCCTCTCCGGACGGGCGCCGCCTTGTGGACGGGCGTGACCGTCCGGGGCAGCGATCGGCCCGTACCGCCGCGTCGTACGGAGACGATTTCGGCTGTGATGGAGAACGTGGTGTCCTGCGCGGTGACGGTGCCCAGGTCGAGGCCGATCGGGTGATGCAGGGAGGCGAGCAGGCTCGCGTTACTTTGGTGAGGGTGGCGCGGGCATCGCGATTGGCAGGCGTGCCCTCGGGCACCCGATCCGGGATGGGGTATCCCCTGCTCGAACGGAGTTGAGAGCTTGGGGAAGGACGGCACCGCCCCACGACGACCGGAGTGATCGTCGTGGGCATCGGACCGTCCAGGCCGACCGTGGTGTCCGAGGGCGTGACGAAACCCGCTGCCCCGTCACGGAGCGTGCACACGATGCGCGTGACCGAACGGGGACACACCAGGGAACGCGGGCGACCAGCGCATCCAGAACCGTTCGGGATGCGCGCAGTGCCGGGCAGTGGGTCCAAGACTCACTCCTGCTCACTGATTAGGAACGGTTGCCTCCTCAGCAGTGGGCAGCGGCTGACGGCCCGGTCACGCCTCGGCGGCCACGTCGTGGAAGAGATGCCGGCCGAAGGAGCCGCCGCCCTCCACCACATGGACGGTGACCGCCTTCTGGGGCAGTCCCAGGCGGGTGCGATCTCGCGCTGGGCCACGACGGGCACCTTCAGGCTCGCCCAGATCTCGGCGCGGTCGGCGCGGACGTCGGCCATCGCGTTGTCGGGCTCCAGCGGGCTGTTGCTGGCGAACGCGAAGGTGAACTCGGCGTCGAATTTCTTGGTGAGCAGGGGCGGTACGAGCATGGGCAGGGCGGCCGCCTTGATCCTGCGCAGTACGGTGTCGTCCGATTCCCCGTCCACGGTGCCCGGCCCCCAGGTCACCTCCAGGGCCCGCAGCACGTCGATGCACTGGCCGAACGTCTCCCCGCGGACGGCTACGCCGTGCTCGACGGCCGCGACATCGGTGATGCCCGGCATCCGCGCGACGACATCGGCGTTGTGGACGGTCTCGACCGTCCCGTTGATCGTCGGCGGCCGGCGCACCATGGTCGGTTTGGCGTCGGGGACTTGGTGGTCCATGCCGACTTCTTGCGGCCGGTGACGATGGCGAGTGCGTCGATACGGTTCTGGGGCGTGCCCAGAACCGTGAACTCGTCGGGCGACTTGAGAGGTGCGGCGGCCGCCAGGACCTTCGTGCCGGCCGCGGCTTCGGCGAGCGATCCGTACGTCGCGCTGTGCGTCGACCCGTATCGGATCACGCCGTCCTCAGTGGTGAGTTCGGACGACTCGACGCCCCATTGAGAAGCAGCAGTCGATATCAGCCGTTGCCGGGCGACTGCCGCCGCGGTGCGTACGGGAAAGTACATACTGCGCATCGAGTTGGAGCCGCCGGTGAGCTGGTTCATCATCAACTCGGGCCGGGCGTTCGCGAGAGCGACCCGAACCCTGTTCAGCGGAAGGTCCAGCTCCTCGGCGATCATCATGGCGATCGCGGTGGTCATGCCCTGGCCCACCTCTGCCCGGGGCACCGCGACGAGGCGGTGCCGTCCGTGTGCACCTGGACCGTGATCAGGCCTGAAGTGGGCGCGGCCGCCAGGTTCTGCAGATCGCCGAGGTCGAATAGGTCCTCGGGCTGCGGCAGCGACGGCACGGCCGCCTCGGCCTCCTGCCCGTCGAGCGCGTCGGCGCCGAAGCGTACGCCGACGGCAAGGGCCGGGGCGGCAAGGAGGTAGGCGAGCACTCTGCGGCGGCCGGGGCCTTCGGGTGCTGATCGCGAGTGCTGGGGCGAGCGGCTCTGTTCTGCCGTATGAGGTCCTTCCAGGAGCCCGAACGGGGAGACGAGTGGGACCCGTTCCGCGTCTGTCACGGGGCACAGAGGTGGGCCATGGTCACGCTGAGCTACGTCGAGCGGGCGTGGCTGTGTGTGTCGCACAACCGGACGGCGGTCAGCATTGTTTCACCTGATGGGGCTGGCACCGAGCGGTCTCAACGGGCACAGGGCGAGAGAGAGTTCCACATGGTCGCCACAGTTCGTGATGTCGTGTCCGTTGACGGTGTGGATCCTGCGAAGGCGGCTGAGGGCGGTGTTGCGGTGACGGAACAGCAACTCGGCCGTTCGGACGACGGATCCGGCATGGCGCCCGATCTCTTTCGCCGAACGTTTCGACGGACACCGGACAAGGAACAAATGGGTGTCCTACGTCAGTTGTCCAGCAGCCATCATGAAGGAGTGCATACATGACGATCTCACTCGGTCTCGGTCTCCCGCAGATGAAGCAGTACGATATCGGCCACGATGTGGCCACCGTGGCACGCGCGGCGGAAGAGACCGGATACGCGAGCCTTTGGGTCTTCGAGCGTGTCCTGTTTCCTGAGCCCGCCACTCAGGGGCTGTACGGCGTACCGGGGCTGCCGTGGCCGGACCAGTACCGCAGTGTCGCCGACCCACTCGTCACGCTCGCGCTGGCTGCCGCGGCCACCGGCACGGCCCGGCTCGGCACCAGCGTCCTGGTCGCGCCTTTGCATGTGCCGTTCCAACTGGCCCGTTCGCTCGCCTCGCTGGACGTCGCGAGCGGTGGGCGAGTGATCGCGGGCCTCGGCACGGGATGGTCTCTGGACGAGTATGCAGCTGCCTCCGTCGCGCCCTTCGAGAGGCGTGGTGCGGTCCTGGACGAGCTGCTGGACGTGTGTGCGGCCGTCTGGGGCCCGGACCCTGTCTCCTACGAGGGCGAGCTGACCACCATCGCGCCGTCCGAGGTCGGCCCCAAGCCGGTGCGCCCCATTCCGGTCTACCTGCCCGCGAACAGCCCGCGCGCCACCCGCCGTGTGGTCGACCGGGCGGACGGCTGGATGCCCGTGGCCATGGGCGCCGCTCGGCTGGCCGAGGAGTGGCAGCGGGTACAGGACGTGGCGGCCGAGCGTGGTCGGGAGCGTCCGGTCGGTGTCTGCGCCCGTGCCAATGCGCGGTACAGCGCCAAGCCGTTCGAGGGTGCGGGCCGACAGCCCTTCCACGGGAGCGTGGCGCAGATCGTCGAAGACCTGGTGGCACACGCCGAAACGGGCGTACCGGAGTTCCTGCTGGATCTGCAGGGCGCGACGCGCGACGCCGCGGAGCTGATCGACGTGGCGGCCGAGGTGTACGAGGCAGCGCGAGCCGCGGGCGTCTGACGGTCGCGCGATGGTGTCCGGGCCCGCTGCCCGGCGCGGACGGACTGCGGAGACCGCCGCCGGCCTGTTGAGGTGTCCAAGTCGTGAGCCGGCGCCGGTCGCAACCGTCGCTCGGAGGGGTGCTGGGACGGATGCGTTCGTCCCAGCACCCCTCCTGCCCGCACGGCCTGTCCGCATCCCGCTCAGCCGGGCATCGTCCAATGCCGTTCGGACGACTGTCCCGCGGCGCGGATCAGCAGTTTCGCGCCGTCCGTGGCGCCGCCCTGGGCCTGAAGGCGCAGCCCGGACTTGACGTTCTGCAACGTGCCGCCCGGCACGGCGGCCCAGGACTGGGCCAGGGCGTCGTTGTGCTGGTCGAGGCAGGGCCGGCGTGCCCGCGGCCGGGCCAAGTGATCGGGCCCCGCGGAAAGCGACCGACGCGTTGCGTCAAGGCCCCGCCCGGGGGGCCCGGCCGGGGCCCTCCGGACCGATTCTTGAGCACTCGGCTCACTTCCGTTCCACCAGCCGCGCGGTCACGGACAGTGCCATGCGCAGCGCACTGTCCCGGTCCGCCCCGTGCTGGCCGAGGACGACGCGCGTACTCAACCCGTCGAGCAGGGCCATGAGTTCGTAAGCACGCGCCTCCGTATCCAGGCCCGCTGCGAAGCGGCCCTGCCGCACGCCCTTGGCGAGGAGTGATTCGTCCACGTCGAGTGCTTCGACTTCGACGACACACCTCGCTTCGCCGCACTGGGCGTGGGCGTGCATGCAGCCCCGTCACAGCGCCCCGGAGGTCGCGGGACCCGGCAAGGACTGGGCAGAGAACATCGGCGCCGGCCGCCGGCACAAGGCATGGCCCCTGCGCAGCCTGCACACGGCCGGGGCGGTGCTGGCGCTCTCCAGCGACTGGAACGTGGCCGAGACGGACCCGGTGATCGGCATCTACAACGCCGTCACCCGGCGCCCCCTGGGCGGCGGTGAGCCCTGGATGCCGCAGGAGACGATCAGCGTGGAGGCCGCGGTCCACGGATACACGATGGGCTCGGCATACGCCAACTTCCTTGAACACGAACGAGGTTCGCTGACGGTCGGCAAGGCCGCCGACTTCGTGGTCCTCTCCCGCGACATCCTGCGCGGGGCACCGGAGGACATCCCCGGCACCGTGGCGGAGACCGTCGTGGTCGCAGGCCTCGTCGAGCACGGCGGCTGAACACCGATGACGCCGGACCAGCGCTCGGCGTGGTTCCGCGGTCGGCGAGCTGCGCGCCACCGTCGGGATTGAGACCTTGTTCAATCCGGATCGGAGTCCGCCGCCGGGGCGTCCACCGGGCCAAGCATCCGAAGCAGCGCCGCGTTCTGATGGTCCTCGACCGGTTCAGGCAGTCGTGGGAGCTGGCTGGAGGGCGGATCGAGCAAGGAGAGTCGCCGCGCCAGGCGGCCGTACGCGAGCTGCAGGAGGAAACCGGACAGGTGCCGGACGGAAAACTGCGGTTCGTCGGCTACGCCGGCTTCACGCCGGCGCCTGACCGGCGTGCCGAATACGGTGCGCTGTTCGCCGGCTGCAGCGCCGGTGTTCTCGATTTCCAGCAGAACGAGGAGATCGTGGACATTCGTTGGTGGGATCTCCGGGAAGCCCTGCCCGGGCGAGTTCAGCCTCTGGATGCCCACCTTGCTCGGCTCACGTGGGATCCGGCCTTCAGCCGGCCCACACCGTGAAAGCCGA
This sequence comes from Streptomyces sp. NPDC037301, assembly GCF_055602785.1. Lineage (NCBI taxonomy): Bacteria > Bacillati > Actinomycetota > Actinomycetes > Kitasatosporales > Streptomycetaceae > Streptomyces > Streptomyces sp. NPDC037301. The sequence continues at coordinate 79,450 of NZ_JBVJWD010000008.1, read as the reverse complement.
ACAGAGCCGGCTCAGGCGTCGTTGACGGACCGGACCGGTGGGACCGGAGTGACTGCATCCACGCCCTGCGACGTGGACGGGGTGGGTGCGATCGTTTCGTCCTGCAGAAGTCGCGGCGAGCACGGCACCGGCCGAGGTGATGACGCACCGGTGCCGGCCAGGCCCGCCAGGACGCCACGGGCATGGCCGAGCCGCTCGCTCTCCTCACGTACGCGATCCATCAGGACGATGTGGTAGCCGATGCCCAGAGGATCAGTCGGAGCGAGCGACTTCCGCTCAACGCCTCGCCGTCAAGCGGCATCCGTCAGGTCACGATGGATGATGCGGGCTGCTTCTTCGACTGTGCCGACGCCATAGTCCATCGTGCGATTGCCGGTCGAGAGCACAGCCATGCCGTAGTCGTGACCACCGCCGGTGAAGGCGCCCACGCTGTTCACCCGCCATCCGCCGGAGGTGCGCGGCAGCCAGCCATTCTTGACATGCACGGATGTCGTAGCGGGTGATCCGGCGGGCACCCCCCACCTCTGGCCGGGGGTGACGTGATTCATCAGACCGAGAGCGTAGCTGCGCGAGGAGGGGGTAAGCACCGCATTCTCCGTTGTCAGCAGTTGCATGAGCCGGAGCTGGTCGCCGGCGGTGATCTGGGTGAGGCCCCAGCTTTTACCTGCAGCGGGAACGGTGTGCCGCATCTGTGCCAGAGCCAGGAACTTCTTGAAGCCGGCGGCACCGATCTGGTGCCAGAGGGTGGAGGTCGAGTCGTTGTCCGACTCGGTGATCATGGCAGTGGCCAGCTCCTCCTCCCGCGGAGTCAGTTTCCGGTGTGCCTCCTCGGCCTGCCGCAGCAGTGCTCCGAGCACCGAAACCTTCACCACGCTGGCGGAGTCGAAATACGTGTCGGCCTTGAGCTCACAGGTGGTTTCGGTGATCCGGTCGTACAGGGCCAGCGACCATGTGCCCTGTCGCCCGTTGAGAGCCCCGGCTATGTCGTGGGACAGCTCGGAGGCCAGTCCTGGCTTCTTCGAGGTACAGACGACCTTCGAACCACCCGCCGTGGCGCCGGCGGTGCCGGCCGACGCCGGGGTTGCCAAGGCGAATACGGTGAGCAATGAGCTTGCCGCCAGGGCAGTGGCCAGACCGCGCCGCGAGCAGGTCAATATGTGTGATCCATGCATGAAGGCTGTGTCCTGTCTCGCTGTGTGCCGTAGGTCATCTCGCCGGACCTCGCACGACCGGCTGAGAGTCGGGCTCCCGCCGCGTTTGCTCACAACCGCTCGGCGAAGTGGGCCGCAGCAGGTGGCCGCCCTGGCATCTGTTCGGGCCGCGGAGAATCGATGAATGGGAATCGGGGCTCAGCGATACCGGATCGGATCCCAATTCATAGGCCACGGCGACCATACGTGGCCCCAAATCGGGGATCTTGAATATTTGGTGCGAAATGTCCGGTATGGGAACTTTGTCGATATGTGATGTTCGCCAAATCGGCAGCCCCTGAAGCGGCGCCATCGAACGCCGAGGTGGCAGGGCGGCCCACGTCCTGCCCGGGGATGCGCGGGTGCGCCGACGGGGCGCACCTTGCTGCTCGGCCCGCTCCGGGGCCATCCGGTCCCGCGACCGGCCGGCTCTTCGCCGATCCCGCCGGGTGGCTCCTGCCGGAGATCCCCGACTCGCTGTTCCGTAGGTCCGGAGTCTGTTCCGGCCCGGCGCATCCCGCGCCTGGGCACCGTTCCGGCGGAGGCTGTGGTGATGGCTGCCGTTACCGCGCAGTGGACCGGGGAACCCGATCGCGACATCCCGCTCGGGTGGCACCGATTGAATGATCAAAGTGGCGGGGGGTTAGCATATGAGCGCCGCCTAGCTCGAAAGATAAGCCTGTGACTGTCAATGACGACTCGTTCACCAACTGGAAGAACCGCGAGGAGATCGCGGAGTCGATGATCCCCATCATCGGGAAGCTGCACCGGGAGCGGGACGTCACAGTCCTGCTTCACAGCCGCTCCTTGGTGAACAAGTCGGTGGTCAGCATTCTCAAGACCCATCGATTCGCCCGGCAGATCGCCGGCGAGGAGCTCTCGGTCACCGAGACGCTGCCGTTCCTGCAGGCTCTTGCCACGCTCGATCTCGGCCCTTCCCAGATCGACATCGGCATGCTCGCCGCGACGTACAAGACCGACGGCCGCGGTCTCTCGGTGACGGAGTTCACCGCCGAGGCCGTCGTCGGCGCCACGGGTGCCGACAAGATCGAGCGCCGCGAGCCGCGCGATGTCGTGCTCTACGGGTTCGGCCGCATCGGCCGCCTTGTCGCCCGCCTGCTCATCGAGAAGGCCGGCTCGGGCAACGGCCTGCGCCTGCGCGCCATCGTCGTCCGCGGGGGCGGCGGCCGGGCCGACGGGGATCTCGTCAAGCGCGCCTCGCTGCTGCGCCGCGACTCCATCCACGGCCAGTTCCAGGGCACGATCACCGTCGACGAGGCGAACAGCACGATCATCGCCAACGGCAACGAGATCAAGGTGATCTACGCCAACGACCCGTCGGAGGTCGACTACACGGCGTACGGCATCAAGGGCGCCATCCTCATCGACAACACCGGCAAGTGGCGCGACCGCGAGGGCCTGTCCAAGCACCTGCGCCCCGGCATCGACAAGGTCGTCCTGACCGCACCGGGCAAGGGCGACGTCCCGAACATCGTGCACGGCGTCAACCACGACACGATCAAGCCGGATGAGCAGATACTGTCCTGCGCGTCCTGCACCACCAACGCGATCGTCCCGCCGCTGAAGGCGATGGCGGACGAGTACGGCGTCCTGCGCGGCCACGTGGAGACCGTCCACTCGTTCACCAACGACCAGAACCTGCTGGACAATTACCACAGCTCCGACCGCCGCGGCCGCTCGGCGCCGCTCAATATGGTCATCACCGAGACCGGTGCCGCCTCCGCCGTCGCCAAGGCGCTGCCCGACCTCGAGGCGCCGATCACCGGCAGCTCGATCCGCGTCCCGGTGCCGGACGTCTCGATCGCGATCCTCAGCCTGCGGCTCGGGCGCGAGACCACCCGCGAGGAGGTTCTCGACTACCTCCGCAACGTGTCACTGACCTCGCCGCTCAAGCGCCAGATCGACTTCACAACTGCCCCCGACGCGGTGTCGAGCGACTTCATCGGCTCGCGCCACGCCTCGATCGTCGACGCCGGCGCCACCAAGGTCGACGGCGACAACGCGATCCTCTACCTGTGGTACGACAACGAGTTCGGCTACTCCTGCCAGGTCATCCGCGTCGTCCAGCACGTCTCCGGGGTGGAGTACCCGACCTACCCGGCCCCGGCGGTCTGATCTCGGCAGACTGTCCGATCCGGCGTCCCGGCAGGCGGGGGGGGGGGGGGGGGGGGGGGGGGGGGGGGGGGGGGGTCGGGCCCCCCCCCCCCCCCCCCCCCCCCCCCCCCCCCCCCCCCCGCCGCCCGCCACCGGCAGCGCCAAGCCTGGGCAGCTCACTCCGGATACGGGTCGTAGCAGTCCAGTGCGGGGTGGTAAAGCACCTGCCAGGTGTCCTCCTCGACAACCCCGGTTCTGTCCAGACCGTGGCACCCCTGAATCCAGATGATCTTCTTCGACGTGGCTGAGCCGAAGACCCCGTCGACCGCGATCTTCGGAACGCCGCCCCACACATTGCTCAGACACTGCGCCTGCTTTACGGACGGACCGGTGTTCACGTACGTGAGCGCGGGACGATCGGTGGAGGACGTGTAGGAGCATGTCTCCTCAGCGGCGGCCGCATCGTGCGTCGTCGTCGCCAAAGCCCCGGCGGTCAGCAGTGCTGTGCCGAGGGCCGCACACTTGCGACGGATCATGTCGGGTACTCCTCTCCGTATGGGCATCTGCGCCTCCATCAAGCATGGGGGCGCAAGCGTCGTCCCGCGCATTCGGACCACCGCGCCCGCGCGAGGTGCACCGGCCGGTCCGGAGGCCGGTCAGCCGGTGCGCGGACGACCGCTTGGTAGGGCCAGGAGCCTTCGGGGCGGTGTGGCCGGGGTGCCCAGCCGGGCGGCGCCGACCGTGGCCCTCGGGTAGGCAGACGTCGGCGGGGGAGGGGGCGGGAGGCATCGCAGCTCGGAGCGGCCACTGCCGCCGTGCTGCTCACATGCCACGGCTTTCAGCGTGTGGCGGTGCCCTGACCTGGGAGGCAGGCGTGTGAGGGACCGTGTCACACCCCGGAACGCCGCTCCCCGGCACAGCGCGGTCTGCCGGGGAGCGGGTGTGGACAGCAGGCAGGATGGTCGTTGAAGATCCTCTTCCTTTCGCGGGAGTTCCCCAGGTCTGTCCCTGCCACCCCGGCCCGGCAACTTGCCGGCGACGTGCCGGGGCAGCGACCCGCCGGCTGCGGCCGTGCTCGGCCTCTTCGTGATCACGCTCGTCGCCCTCGTGGTCGACGTCGCGCTGCCTTCGATCAGGGACGACCTCGGCGGCGGCATCTCCGTGCTGCAGTGACCGGACCGGGCAGATCGCCGCGGTCCTGGCGATGGGCGGCCTGACGTACGGAAATGCTGGACTCGATGCACCGTGCTCGGTCTCGAACTCGCCCTGGAATGAGCCGCCCAGCAGGCCTCGCGGCGGCGCACGCATGGACGCCCTCCGGCGCGAGCCGGCGAGGAGCCGCCACCGTACAGCTGCTGTCTCTGTCAGGTCTCCGTGTCCTCCGCGCCGCGCTCACCCTCCGCCTGGGACGGCTGGGTTCGCGTCGTGGCGGGGTGCCGCTCCTCGGCCGGATTCATGTCCTCTTCCAGCCGCTCGCCCTCGGCCTGCGACGGCGTCGGGTACTCGTCGTTCTCGCTCATGGCCGCCTCCACAGTCGGAACGAATGCATACAAAATGAGCGTAACGCTTCGTCCAGTCGGGCAGCATGTTCACGACGCGTCAGCGGGCGCTCCGCGCTCAGCCCCCAGCACGTGGCGAAGAGCTCACCGGGCCCGACCGCACCTGGCCGACTCGTCAGCCGCCCGTCGACGGGGCACTGTGGAGACGTGGGCCTCAGTGGACGTTTTGCGGGTCTGCGGGAGTCATGGCGGCCGAGCCATGCCCTGCTCGCGATTCCCGTTGTGCTCATCATCGTGATCACAGTCGTGGACATCTTCGTGCCGGAGGACGTTCATCTGGGACCACTGCTGGTCATCGCGCCCGCGATCACTGCCTCATTCGCCGGCCCTCTGCTGACCGGAGTGATCGGGCTCCTCGCCGTGGCGGCCCAGGCATACATAGGCCTGCAGCTCGGCGTGCCGTCCTCCCGGAACTCGGTGGTGCAGATCGCCGCCCTCGCTGGGCTCTCGGCCCTGATCGTGTTCTTCTGCGTGGTACGCGAGCGGCGCAGACGGGAGCTCGCCCAGGTGCGGTCGGTGGCCGAAGCCGCGCAGCACGTTCTGCTGTGGCCGCTCCCGGACCGTATCGGCCCGCTGCGGATCGCCTGCTTGTACCTGGCTGCCGAGGACGAGGCCCAGATCGGCGGTGACCTGTACGCAACCACCCGCATCGAAGGCGGAACCCGGGTGCTGATCGGCGACGTGAGAGGCAAGGGCCTGGCCGCCATCGGAGAAGCCGCCCTTCTGCTCGGCGCCTTCCGCGAGGCCGCCCACCAGCACACCGGCCTGCCCGCACTGGCCGCGGCCCTCGAACAGAGCGTCTCCCGCTACCAGGCCGACTTCGAGCCGGAAGAGGAGGCCGGGGAACGCTTCGCCACCGCCCTGCTGCTGGAGATTCCCGACCGGGGCCAAATCAGCAGCATGACCAGCTGTGGACACCCTGCACCGCTGCTGCTGAGCCCAGGGCACGCCGTCACAGTCCCGAGTCTGCACCCCGCGCCCCCGCTGGGGGTGGGCGGCACTGGTCCGACGGGTTACGCGCTTGACGTGTTCACCTTTGAGGAAGGAGACACGCTCCTCCTCTACACCGACGGCGTCATCGAAGCACGCGACCGAGGCGGAGACTTCTACCCGTTCGCGGAACGGGCCGCCCGGTGGGCAGAGAGCTCCCCGGAGGCACTCCTGCACCACCTGCGAGGCGACCTCCTCGCCCATGCCGGCGGACATCTGGGCGACGACGCCGCTTTCGTCGCGATCCACCGCACTCCCATCCCCCATTCCGGACGGCACCACGGAGATCGCCCACCCTGACGGCTTTTGCCGCGGGGCGTTGCTGTCGCTGTTCACCCTGCTCGGGCCGCGATGGCCCGGGTGTGCCGTCCCTGCGCGAGATGCCCCAGCACCTCCAACTCGCCTGCACCCGGCGCGGCGAGAGGGTCCGCGGCCGTGACCGTCGTACCCCAGCACCGGGGCCGGCGGCCCGGCGACGCTGTTGCAGCCAGTGGACGTGAAGTGGTTCGGATCCCGGCTCCGGATTGTCGTCTGACAGGGAGTCAAGTTCCCAGAGGAAAACGACATGTGTGCGATCTTCGGCGCTTTCAGGCTGTGCCGGTGAACCGTGAACAGATCTCTGAGCTTGCCCATGCCGACCACCCGATCAAGTCCCCTCTCGACGACGACTCGGTTCGACAACTGTTGGAACGTGACGTCCCGCGTGGCGACGAGCGGGTACTCGACCTGGGCTGCGGCGGCGGGGAACGGCTTCTGCGCGCCCTGAACACGCACCCGCACCTGCTCGCCGAGGGCGTCGACACCTCCGAGCACGCGCTTCGGCATGCCCGTGAGGCCGCGAGTCGCCTCGGCGTCCGCACGCGCCTTGCACTGCACCACCAGGAGGCTGCGGACTTCCGTTCCACGTACTCGTTCGACCTGGTACTCAGCGTCGGGTCCACGCATGCCTTCGGCGGCCTGCTGCCCACCCTCGCGGCGGCACGCAAGCACCTGGCCCCGGGCGGACGCGTCCTGATCGGCGAGGGCTTCTCGGGACGTGAGCCGTCACCGGAGGCCGTCGAGATGCTCGGGGACCTCACCGACCTGGCGACCACCGTGGACCGTGTCGTCGCCGACGGGTGGACTCCCGTTCACGGGCATATCAGCACGCGCCGTGAGCTGGACGACTACGAGTGGGCCTGCTGGGGGGCACTGGCCTCCTGGGCCCTGGACCACCCCGCCGACCCGGACAGCTCGCACGTGCTCGAGACAGCCGCGATCTGCCGCACCGAATGGTTGCGCGTCTACCGGGACATGCGGGGCCTCGTCAGTCTGGTCCTGCGCCGGACATCCGACTGACCCCGGACGAGCCCCGGCGCCCCGGCCCCGTCCCGACAGTCGTGCAGGCACGTCCGGGCCTCGGGGCGCTCGACGAGTCGGCCGAGTCCGAAGCGGGCTCCGGCCCGGAGGAGCGGTTCCGGGAGGGCGCCGAGCAGGCCCCTGCCGATCTCACCCGACCGCGTCGGCAAACGTGGGGGCTGCCTTCTCTCCATTGGGCTGTGGCCACGCCGGAGTTGCGTGGCCACGGGGGCCGTGAGTCTGTGGGAGTCGTGCTCTGACAGATCTCAGCCCTCAGGAGGAGACATGCGCGCTGAGCAGAACGGCCGCTCGGCCGACAGGCTTTCCGTGGTGTACACGGTCCACGTCATCGAGGGCGGTGAGCAGGGGTTTCTGGAGGCGTACGAGGGGATACGGAAGTCCGTCGCCAGCGTCCCGGGACACATCATCGACCGGCTCGGCGAACCCATCGATGATTCCCGCCAGTGGGTGATCACCAGCGAGTGGGAGACGCCCGATCACTTCTTCGCCTGGCAGCAGGGCGAGGACCATCGCGCACTGCTGGCCCCGCTGCGCGTCTGGGTCGACCAGACCCAGTCGCTGCGATACCGGGTCATTCAGGAGACCGTGGGGGTGAAAGCATGATGCACCCCACCACCGGCCCCGTCGCCGTCCTGGGGCTCGGCACCATGGGCACCGGCCTGGCCACGCGCCTTCTTGAGCAGGGCGTACAGGTGCGTGTCTGGAACCGCACCGCGGGGCGGACCGAACCGCTCGCCCGGGCCGGCGCCGTCGCCGCAGCCCACCCGGCCGATGCCGTCGAGGGCACGAGCGCCGCCATCTGCACCGTGACCGACGGCGAAGCCCTCGCCGCCGTACTGCACGGGCCGGACGGAATCATGACCGGGGGCCCGTACCCCGGCGCCCTGGTCTGCGCGAGCACGGTCGCCCCCGAAGAGGTCGTCCGCCTCACCGGGGACATGCACTCCGTTCTGGACGTCGGCATGCTCGGGAACCGGGAGCACGCCCGCAGCGGTGAGCTGCGGCTGTTCGTCGGCGGCGAGGAACGGGTCTTCACCGCCGGGCGCCCGCTGCTCGAACTGCTGGGCAAGCAGGTCGTCCACCTCGGCGAACTCGGTTCCGGCATGCGGATGAAGCTGCTCCTCAACCTGCTGATGGGCATCGAGGTGCAGGCACTGGCCGAGGCCGTCGAACTGGCGGCCGCAACCGGACTCGACCGGCAACTCGTCCTCGGCACGATCGCCGGCAGCGGCTTCGCCTCGCCCGTCATGTCGTTCAAGTCCAAGCGGCTGGCAGCCGGGCGCTTCGACAAGCCCGACTTCCGGCTGAGCCTGATGGCCAAGGACCTCCTGCTCGCCGCGGACCAGGCCGCTGCGGCCGGGCTGCGGCTCCCTCTCGTCGCCGCGGCCGCACAGACCCACGTCCACGCCATCGACCAGGGACACGGGGACGAGGACTGTGTCGCGGTCGCCCACGCACTCACACCGACCCCAGGAACTCAGACGTGATCATCGACATCCACGGACATCTGTCCCCACCGGAGGCCGCCCGAAGCTTCCCCATGCCTCCCAGCCTGACCGACGTCGACGGAATGCTGGCCGCCCGCGACCAGGCCGGCATCGACCTCACCATCATCGGCAGCCCGGTCGGCGCGGGCGCCATGGCGCGGGTTCCGGGCGTCGACAACTACTCGCAACCACGGGACCGGCTCCGAAGCTTCCACGCCTGGATGTCGGGCCTGATCGCCACCTTCCCGGACCAGCTGCGCGGGTACGTGTACGCCAACCCGTTCGGCGACGACGATCACCTGGAAGGAGTCCGGGAGACGCTGGCGGATCCCGCCTTCGTCGGCCTGATCACCACCTCCAGCGTCCACGGCGAACTGCTCGGCTCTCCGCGAGCCGACTCCTTCTTCGCGCTGGCCGCCGAGACGGGAGTGCCGGTCCTGGTGCACGCCCCGGCCGAACCGATCGGCACGGACCGGGTCGACAACTTCGGCTTCGTCGAGCAGATCGGCCGGTTCGGCGACGTCACCATGGGCATGGCCATGATCGCGTTCGCGGGGTGGCTGGACAAATATCCGGGCCTGCGGCTGATCGGTGCCACCGGCGGCGGTGCGCTGGCGCTGCTGCCGGAACGCCTGCAGACAGCGGCGCGTCCCCGGCACTGGGGCGGGGGCAAGCCGCCGGCGCCGTCCTCGTCCCCGGCTCCATCCTCCGCCGCGCCGTCGGCCGACCCGGGCGGCGCACTCCAGCGCATGTATGTCGACACCAGCACATTCAGCCCGGCGCACCTGGGCCTCAACGCGGAGGTGCTGGGGCCGGAGCGGATGCTGTTCGGCACCGACTCGCCGCCGATGTCCGTGCCCCTGGAGGAGTTCATGCACATGATCGAGAAGCTGCCGATCGACAAGGCGTCCCAGCAGCTCATTCTCGGCGGCAACGCCGAGGCCCTCTTCGACCTCAGGAGCCGTCCGTGACCACAGTGGACGATCCGGTCGCCGCAGCCGAGCGGTGCACCCCCGAGTTCCGACGGAACCCGCACCCGGTCTACGCGAGCCTCAGGGACACGGCACCCGTCTGCCCCATGCGGCCGCCGCACGGCATCGACACGTACCTGATCACGCGGTACGAGGACGCGAGGGCGGCCCTGGCGGATCCGCGGCTCAGCAAGGACATGTACGGGGCCATGGACGCCTACCGGAGGATCTTCGGTGACTCGTCCGTGGCTCTGGACGACCACATGCTCAACTCCGACCCGCCCAAGCACACCCGGCTGCGCAAGCTCGTCAGCTCCACGTTCACCGCGCGTCGCGTGGAGTCGCTGCGGCCGCGGATCCAGGACATCGCCGACACGCTGCTGGACAACTGTGCGACCCGCGAACCGGTCGACCTGCTGCCCGCGTTCGCGTTCCCGCTGCCGATCATCGTGATCTGTGAACTGCTCGGCGTGCCGCCGGACGAACGGTCGGAGCTGCAAGGCCTGTCCACCACGGTGGCGCAGACAGGATTCAGCAAGGAATCCAAGCAGGCGCAGCAGAAAGCGGAGGAGAACCTGCACGCGTACTTCGCGGATCTCCTCGCGCGCAAGCGCAGCCGCCCGGGTGCTGACCTGCTCAGCGCGCTCACCGCTGCCCAGGACGAAAACGGCGGGCTCACCGAGCAGGAGCTGATCTCGACCGCGTTTCTGCTGATGTTCGCGGGTCACAAGACAACCGCCTACCTCATCGGCAACGCCGTCCACCATCTCCTCACCCATCCTGCGCAGCTCCGTGCCGTGCAGGAGAACCCGGAGCTGGTCGGACAGGCAGTGGAAGAACTGCTGCGCTACGACGGCTCGGTGGAGAGCGCGACGTTCCGCTTCGCGACCGAGGACGTGCAGATCGCCGGGGCGCGGATTCCGAAGGGCTCCCTGGTTCAGATCGCGCTCAGTTCGGCCAACCGCGACCCGCTGAAATTCGACTCTCCGGACGAGTTCGATGTGAAGCGACCGGCTGCGCAACGTGCCCATCTGGGGTTCGGGCACGGCATCCACTACTGCCTGGGAGCGCCTCTGGCCAGACTGGAGGTGCAACTCGCTCTCTCGGGTCTGTTCAGCCGTTTCCCGAGGGCGGCTCTGGCGGACCCCGCGCGTGAGGCGCCCTGGATGGAGGTTCCGTTCCCGGCCTTCCGCGGCCTCGCGGAGCTGCCTGTCGTGCTCAAACCTGTCGCGCCGTGACCCACAGTGGGAAGACACCGGCATCCTGTCCGGGCCGCCTCGGAGACCCCGGGGCGGCCCGGACGCCTCGGGGCATCGATTCCGGATGCGGTGGCTGTCAGACGTCCCGACCGTCGTCGTGACCGTTTACGCCTCCGCCGGCGGCCTGCGCGCAGCGTACGTTCCCGCGCCCGCCGCCAGCAGCATCACACAGCCCGCGAAGATCAGTCCGGCTTGGCGCAGCCCGAGCCATGTGGCCATGGCACCGACCCCCACCACCGGCACCGAGATCCCGGCGTAGGCGACGACGAAGAACGCCGAAATCGTGCCGCCACGATGCTGTGCCGGGGCCGCGCCGCTGACCAGGGTGAGTGCCGCGCGAAAGGCCAGTCCCTGGCCGGCGCCACCGCACAGGGCACCCAGGACCAGCAGGAGCATGGACTCGGCGATCAGCGATGACGCCACAAGCAGCAGGCCCACAACGAGGATGCCGCACCCCACGGGGAGCGCGAGGCGCGCGCCGATCCGTTGTGTCAAGGACTGCCCGATGGTCGAAGCAAGGAACACGGAGAACACAACGGCGCCCGAAACAGCCAGGTTGCGCACACCCAGCGTCTGCGAGGCGAAACTCGGCGCGACCGCCGTGAACAGCCCGAGAAGTGCGAAGCCGGCGAACGCCGCCAGCGAGGCGGGCGTGAACACACCCTTCACCTCGGGAGGCACCCTGACTCCCTGCGGCGTCAGAGGAGGCCATCGCTTCGGCTCCGCCACGGTCTCCGGCAGGAACCAGGTGACCCCACAGGCCACAGCCACCAGCCCCAGGTGTACCCAGAACGGCAGCATCAGCGGCCAGGGCGTGTACTGCGCGAGGAGGCCGGAGAGCAGCGGCCCGCAGCCCAGACCACCCATGTTCGCCGCGGTGGCGGCGAACCCGGCCCGCGCCTTCTGCCCCGGACCGGCCAGCTCGATGACGGCCGCTGTCGCCGCACCGCTCAGCAAGCCGGCCGCGCAGCCGGACAACAGCCGCCCCGCGAAGAGCAGAGGCAGACCGCTCTGCAGGAGGAAGCAGCCGGCACTCGCGGCCGACAAAGCCATGGCGCACAGGAGCACCGGTCTGCGGCCGACCTCGTCGGAGTAGTTGCCCGCCACCAGAAGCACGGTGATGACCGCAATGGCATACACGGCGAACACAACGGTCACCACCAGCTCGGAGAACCCGATCTGTTCCTGGTAGAGCCCGTACAACGGTGTGGGCAGGGTTGTTCCGGCCATCCCGATGGCGAAAACCACTGCCGCAGCCGGATAGCCCGGCCGCCGGCCATCGCCTGCGTTCACCGCGCCCTCGCGAACGATCACGTACGTCACCCTATGAGTGGCCGCCCACTGGAGAGGCACACGGCACGAGGTGGCGAGGCGGACCGAGGGACGTCTGGATCGTCAGTCCCAGAGTTTGTAGGTCACGTTCCGCGGCGTCTGCGACGGCCTGCCGTCGGTGTAGGTGAGTTGCAGCCGTGTGAAGCGTTTCAGCTCAGGGTGCTTCTTCCAGGAATCCGGGCGGTCGAGCCTGACGATGACGGGGTAGGAGTGGAACCTGCCTGCGGCACAGTAGGGCTGACAGTCATTCACCGCGTCGAGTCCTCTGCCCACAGCGGACGTGTGTCCCCAAGCGGACCATCGAAGTCCGATGAGGTGGTTGTTGCCATCGCCGCAGGCGAGCAAGAAGTCGCCGGGACGTACTTGCGAATTCGAGAAACAGTCGACGACCACTGCACGGGCGGGCGCGGGTGACCCTGCGGATGCGGACGCTGGTACTGCTGCTGCCGCGAGCGCTGTGGCAGCACAGAGCATGACCGCTGTTCTGAACTTGTCTCTTTGCATATCAGCTCCCCAGCTGCCTCTCTTTCGAGCCCGGGCGACCCCGCGGGTACGCCTCACTCGTTCCGCGCGCTGCGGTCTGCGCGCCAGAAGCACTCGTCGGTGGCGGTGGCGCCGTTCTTTCCGCAGTTGTTCCTGAATCGACGCTACGACCGTGGCCAGGGATGCACCACCCGTACAGGCGACACCCGGGCAAGACAGAAGCGGAAGGAGTCCGCTCCGCCGACAGAACGGCTCGCCTTCGACCAGTGATCGACAACCTGTCCGCGGCACCCCCCGGCTTGCGCTGAAACCGCTGCACCGAGCAGGTCGTCGTAGCGGAATGCAGGCGTAGTCTGGCCGTAACGCCTGTGTACCGCGAGTGAGCGACGGAGGCGGCACATGACCGACCCCTACGGCTTCCTCAAGACACCCCGCCGGCCCGTCCCGGCGCGCCCCGTCCAGGACCGGCTGAGCGACTGGAACGAGGTCTACGCGGGGCAGGCGCGCCTTCCGCTCGTGTCCGAGCAGGCGGGGCGTTGCATGGACTGCGGCATACCGTTCTGCCACAGCGGGTGCCCGCTGGGAAATCTCATCCCCGAGTGGAACGCGTATGCGAGGAAGGGCGACTGGTGGGCAGCGGCCGAGCGACTGCACGCGACGAACAACTTCCCGGAGTTCACCGGGCGGCTGTGCCCGGCGCCGTGTGAGGACGCCTGCGTGCTCACCATCAATGCCGATCCGGTGACGATCAAGAATGTCGAACAGGCGATCGCCGACCAGATCTGGGCGCGCGGATACGCGACGCCGCAGCCGCCCGGGCGGCTGAGCGGCAAGACCGTCGCCGTCATCGGCTCCGGCCCCGCGGGACTGGCGGCAGCACAACAACTCACGCGCTCCGGTCACACCGTCGCCGTCTACGAGCGCGCCGACCGCATCGGCGGGCTGCTGCGCTACGGCATCCCCGCGTTCAAGCTGGAGAAGTGCCACCTGGACCGCCGTATCGAGCAGATGCGGGCGGAGGGCACCATGTTCCGCACATGTGTGGACGTCGGCAGCGATCTCGACGCCACCGAGCTCGCAGAGCGACACGACGCGGTCGTCATCGCCGTCGGAGCCACGGGGCAACGGGAACTGCCCGTCCCGGGCCGTGAGCTTTGCGGCATCCACCAGGCCATGGACTACCTGACCCTCGCCAACAGGGTCGCGGAGGCCGACCACGATGTGCCTGTAGTCACGGCCGAGGGCAAACACGTGGTGATCATCGGCGGCGGGGACACCGGCTCGGACTGTCTGGGCACCGTCATGCGTCAGGGCGCCGCCTCCGTCGTGCAGTTGGACATCAATCCGGAGCCCGGTGACACCCGGCGGAACACCGAGCCCTGGCCCGTGTATCCGAAGGTCTATCGGATATCCCATGCGCATGAAGAGGCCCGGGGGCGAGAGGGCGCGGATCCGAGAGTCTTCTCCTCCGCCACTCTCAGCTTCGAAGGGGACCCGTCCGGCAAAGTGCGCGCGCTGCGCCTGGTGGAAGTGGAGCCCGAGGGCAGAAGGCCGCGGCTGGAGACGGAGCATGTGATCCCGGCGAATCTGGTCCTGCTCGCCCTCGGCTTCTTCGGTCCCGAACGGGACACCGGCCTGATGCGGCAGCTCGGACTCACGCTGGACGACCGGGGAAACTTCGCCCGGAATGCTGCCTTCGCGGCCGAAACGGCAAAGCCGGCCGAGCGGACAGCCCGCGCCGGGACCGGCGGGTTGTTCATCGCAGGTGACGCGGGACGTGGCCAGTCCCTCGTGGTGTGGGCCATCGCAGAGGGACGGTCCGCCGCGGCCGCAACGGACCGCTACCTGAACGGCTCCACGGCGCTTTTGGCGCCCATCGCTCCACAGGACCGGCCTCTGGTCGCCTGAGCGCCTCCAGCACAGCATTGCCGGCCTGAGGATTACCTGTCACGAGAGCACGAGAGCACGAGAGCACGAGAGATCGAGGGCGAAATCCTGCCCACCGACAGCGACGCGTTTTCCTCAATGGGCGAGCTGAGCAATACGGTCGGTCAGCCGCGCGAGACCATTGGAGGGCGGCGCCACTGTCTTTCTTCGGTCGGCGCCGATCGCTCTGCCGATCTGCTCTCCCAGTGCTGCCGGATCCAGGGTCGAAATCATCTCGCACACGCCCCGCTCCGTGAATTGGCCGACCCGGTCCCCTTGATCGTCAATGCCGCGATCCGCCGGATACGCCAGAACCTGTGCACCGCTCGCTGCGGTCTCATTCATCGAACCGTAACCGCCCCGGCACAGCCGATCAGATCCGGGACACTGATGCCGCCACGCTGTACTCGAAGAGGATGCGGGAACCGGCACACGGTCATGGCGGAAGCGGGATCACCTGCATCCGACCGATGGCGCACTGGCGCGCGCCCGCACCCTCGCGTCGATAATTGCGCCATGATGGACATTCGCAAAGGTCGCCACCCGCCGACCCCACCTGACGCTGGACAGCAGCTCAGTGCGGTTCGGACCGCAGCCAGCTGCTGGTCATTGGTGTAGTTGGTATGGCCTGCGCCCAGTGCGATGCCGGCTCCGGGGTGGTCGGCGACAGCACGTGCCACGGCGTGTGTTCGGGCTGGTTCCCACTCGGCTTCGGCCACGAGACGTCCGACGGCGGCGATGCGCTCGCGGAGTTTGGCGATGCTCCATCCCACCTCCGCGCAGTACCCGTCCGCAACGGCGTCCAGATCGACGAACGGTCTTTGCGTCCTCGCCGCGACCTCTTGGCCGAGAGTGGTCTTACCGGTGCCGGCCGGGCCAATCAGAACCATCCATGGAGCCTCAGTGGACGTCGGTCGGCTCACGCGGCATTCGCCTCATCGCGTGCGGACCACGCCAACGGTGAAGCGCTCCGCCCCGACGGCAACGGAACGCACTACGTGCGAGGAGTCGACCCCAAGGCCCTGAAGTTCTACGTCGACGGAGTGATCAACGAGCGCATACCCAAAATCGAACCGAAATACGGACTGCGAAATGGTCGAGAGGCCTTCTGGGACCCGGACAAGGAGGCCGTGGTCATCGTGGACGGTGACGGGGGCACCGTGTTCACCCCCAAGGAGGGATACTCCTACTTCGAGGACCTGGAATAAGAGGAGCGGTATGTCCGAGCAAACCAGCCGCAGCGTCAGTCTCTCCCACTCGGAGTTCACGAGGCTTTACTTCCTGACACGCGAACTCAATGAGTTCCCCGCTGAGAGACTGCAGGGTTTCGGATGCGATGCCGAAGAACTGAAAGATCTGCTGTCACGGCTCAGGAGCGCTCGTCGGCAGTCCAAAGAGCATGGGGAAGCTCACCGTTTGACACTTGTCTTCTCGACGACGCTGCCCGAATCGGACGCCGCACCAGCTCTTGCCCGCGACGGAGACAACCACACTCGGGCGGCGCCCGCCCACATGACCGTCACCGTTCCCGCGAGCGTCGCGCAGTGGTGGGCCCCCGCTGCGCGCTGGGTCCTCCATGCTCACAGTCCCCGGGAGATTTCCCTACGCACTGGGTACTCAACCGATGAGTTGCGCGAAGCACTGGCAACCTTGCCGGACTGAGACCGATTCGTGCCTCGCCTCCTCAAGGAGCGGTATTGGCGGCGGGCGAGGCGGTCATGGAGGGTGATCAGCACGGCGGGCGAGGCCGACATCAAGCCCGCCATGGTGGCTGCTACTCCGAAGCAGCTTCGCGAGGACGTGCGGGGAGCCTTCGATGTGGCCTGGGACAAGCGCGGTGCGGTCTTCGCCGAGCGGAGGATCAGGGCCCTGCCCCGGCAAGGTATGAGTCGCCAAGAGGAACAGGTCTTCCAGACAGCGATCGTCTATAACCTCGTGGTTCTCTTCGGCAAGCACCCCACGAAGACGGTTATGGAGCGCTTCGGAGGCTCCGAGGCGACGGCCAGGCGCTGGGTGGGCAAGGCGCGCGACTTGAACCTCGTCAAGGAGCACGAGGAGCTCAAGGACATGGGCTTTCCCGAGGACCAGATCCCTTGGCTCGAAGAAGACGATTCTCAGTTCATGGAGAACTTCATCAAGGTCATGGACGAGATGGCCGTGATCATGCCGCCCCGGATATACCACCTGGTCCGAGGAGCGATGTTCTTCGAAATACTCGGTCAGGTTATGGACGGAGAGGGGAGCGGAGGCGACGGTGCCGACGAAGGCGTGCGGTCAGCCGCCCGGGAGCTGCTGCATGCGATGACGGGCAGCACGACGCTCGGCGGCGCGGACGACTCGTCCCCAGCGCTGCAGGACGCGCCGACGGCGCCGAGTCAGCCGTAGGCGGCCCGGGCCGTCCGTCGCGTACCAGTAAACGTACTCAGTCGTGTACTGACCAGGAGCCCGCTGGCGCTCAGGACGAGCCACAACACACCATCCATGTGGACAGGAATAGACCACGCTTCCAAGCTTGACCAGAGCGCGTCAGTAGGTCCCAGGTGGCGCACGCCGTCGGCCTCGGACGGGTGCGACGTCCATGGAGTCCGGGTGCGACGAGCCGAACCGCGTTTCGTAGCCACGCCATACTGGCCCGTGGCGGGAACAGAGAGGCGGAACGGTGATCCAACAGCACACGGAGTACGACGTCTTGGTGGTCGGAGGCAGCGGGGTGGACACCATTGTCCGCGTCGGCTCCCTGCCGGTACCGCTCGCCGACTCGGTCCACGTCGGGCCGATCGAGGAGTGGCCCGGCCACACCGGAGGGAATGTGGCCCTCGGTACCCGGGCGCTCGGACTGAAGGTCGCGCTGCTCGACTGCATCGGCGACGACTGGACGGGCGCGCAGGTGCGTGAGCGGCTGGCCGAGGGGGATGTGGAGTTCGCCCCGCTGATCTCGACGGCGGGCACCCGCCGCGCGGTCAACCTGGTGGACGCGACCGGACGCCGGATGTCCTTCTACGATGCCCGCGACCCGGCGGATCTGCGGATGCCCCGGGACTTCTACCTTCCCCGGCTGCGGCGCACCCGCCACGTCCACCTCTCCATCATGAATTTCGCGCGCTTCCTCTACGACGACATCGAGGATCTCGGTGTCCCCGTCTCCACGGATCTGCACGACTGGGACGGACTTGCCGACCACCACCGGGAGTTCGCGCTCCGCTCCGACCTCGTCTTCCTCAGCGCGGCGGGCGCGGGCCAGGACGCCACCGCCCTGATGCGGGAGATCCTCCGCGAGGGCCGCGCGGACACCGTCGTCGTCACGGCGGGCGCAGACGGCTCCTACGTCCTCACCCGGGACGGCGGCTCGGTCCCGCACCACATTCCGGCGACCGTTCCGCCCGCGCCGGTGGTGGATTCCAACGGCGCGGGTGATGCCTTCGTCTGCGGCTTCCTCTACGGGAGACTCGCGGGCCGGGACGCCCTGGAATGCGCCCGCCTGGGCGCGGTGGCGGGCGCCCATGCCTGCACGGCTCCGGGTTCCACCGCCCTCATAACCCAGGAGGCCCTTCTGGCGCCGGATCAGGTCCGGAGCAGGAAGGTCGACAGCGATCACCTCGCCTGCCGCGGTGACGGCCTCGGCGAGCGCGCCGAGATCGGCGCCGGGGCAGCAGCCGAGGCCGAGCACTGTGTGGCCGGGCCGGAGTCCGAGTTCGTCGAGCATGCGGCTCTTGCAGGCGCGACCCAGGTCGGTCGCGGCAGGGCGGTCGAGGTGGACGACGGAGTCGGGGGCGATGGTCTCGAATGCCGATGACGTCATGGGGCCGGCCAATCAGTCACCGGCAGTCGCAGCGACAGGCGCCGGAAGGGATGCGCGTACAGTTTCGGCCAGCGCCACCGGGTCGCCCGTGGGCTTCACCGGGTAGCTCTTGAGCTCCAGGTTCCAGGCGTTGTCCCGCTCGAACCAGTCGATCGCGGCGGGCGGCTGCCCGGTGACCAGGGCCGTGTCGAGGGAGTCCAGGTAGAGCGTCCAGCGCTTGGCGTAGAAGTCGGAGACGAGGCCCGACCATTCGCGGTTCGCGTAGTCGCGCAGCCCGCCGGACTCGCTGCCGGACCGATGGCCCCAGGTGGTGAGGACCGAGCGGGCGTCGAATTCCGCGGCGGACCGCTCGGCATCGGTGCTGCCCCAGGACTTGGCGTCCTTGAGCCAGGGCCCCAGCATGAACCGCCGGTCGGTGGCCAGCAGCCGGTCGAGCAGGGCGAGGTCCTGCTTCCACTCCGTGGTCCGCTGCCGGTACAGGGCGAGGTCCTTCCCCTCGTACGCGGACTTGATCTGCGGCAGCAGCGTACGGCTGCGGTTGGCCAGGGCCTGTCGGGCCACATCCACCACATCGAAGCGGTACGCATCCGACTTCCGCAGATCGGGGGCGACTTGGAGCAGCTCCGTGAGCGCCTGCTGCACCGTCGTCGCGTCGTATCGCATGGACGACGGGCTCCAGCTGGCCGCCGTGGTGACGGTCAGCCCGGGGCGTGCGGTGAAGAGGCTGTCCTGGGACTCGCTCCAGGTACCGGACGGGGTGCTGTAGGGGCCGGTCCGCAGCAGCTCCCACGCCTTGGCGGAGTGCGGGTCGGCGCCGCCGTAACGGCGTTCGGCATAGTCGGCGAACCAGGCCGAGTGGTCCAGCGGGGCGGTGCGCCAGGCGAGTTCGGTGAAGAGTTCGTACGCGACGGGGTTGCCGCCGGTGCCTTCCGGCAGGTACGCGATTCCCTGAAGCGCGCTGTTCGGCTTCGTACGCCACTCATTGAACCGGGCTGTCCAGACCCCGGTGTTGGCCCCGATCGTGGTGTGGCCGCCGAAGTTGGGGATGGTCCCGAAGGCATAGGGTGCGCCGTGCCAGGCGGCCTCGCGGTCCAGGCCGTTGTAGCGGTCTGCGAGTCCGTCGACGATGAAGAGCTTGCTCTTGTCGACCGCGTCGATGAGCTGCGTGGAGGGGTTGTTCTGCCAGCCGAGCAGGACCCAGGTGGCACCCGGGTGCGCGGTCTGCAGGGCGTTCATGACGGCCTTGGCCGCGTCCCCGACGGGCACATTGCCCGGCCTGCCGCCTTCGTGCAGCAGATCCATCTTGTACATGGCGGAGTCGCCGAACAGCTTGCGCTGGTGACGGTAGAAGGCCTCTGCGACCTTCGGGAACATCTCGCTGCGCGGGTCCAGCCAGTCCGGCCGTTCGAAACCGACCCAGCCGCCCTGCGGGACCACGGGGCCGGTGGGGTTGTGGTCCGTGAACCCGGGCGGGACCGTGCCGTAATAGCCGGGCAGGACCGGCGTCATGCCGAGTCGGCGCAGCCGGTCGGCGATCCTGCGGCCGAGCGCGGCGCGCTGATCCAGCAGCCTCTCGGTGACCGGGCCGCCGAACCCGGACATGTTCTGCATCAGCCACCACGGCTGGTGCGCCGGGCCCGGAATCCAGGACGTGAGCTCCTTCTTCGCGTATCCGAACTCCTGGAAGGTGTCGTAGTACACGGCATCCGCGCCCATCTGCACGAACACCTCGTTGACGCCGTGCAGCGCGAGGACATCGATCTGCTTCTCGTACGAAGCCCAGTTCCGGTACGCACCGGAGTAGCCGTCGTCCGTGTCGTTGAGGGCGAACCGGTGCGGCACCGAGGCGTCCTGGCGGACCGTGCCGACGGGTGCCGGGAGCTTCTTCGGGAGCTTCGACGTGCTGTCGCCCGGCCAGCCGATGTCCACCTCGGCCGTGTACTTGAGGTACCAGTTGACGCCGCTGAGGAGCACGGCGGGGCTGGTGCCCTGGATGCGCACATGACCCGTGGTCCCGGAGACGGCGAAGTAGTCACCGGATGCGGGACGGCTCACCGGCACGAGGTCGAACTGCCCGGCGTGCCGGGGGAGGAGGCGGCGCAGTGCCGACTCCGCCGGCCCGGGGGCGAAGGCGGGCCTGTCGCTGGGGGTGGCTTCCGCGGGAGCGGCAGGAGTGCTCAGCACCGTGGCCAGCACAGCGAGGGCGGCAGTGCAGGCGACGATCCAGGATCTGAGGCTTCTCAAGGTTTGACCTCGTCCGATGAAGGGATGCGGGGGCTTGTCGAGGACATGGTGCGGACATGCATCTGACTTACTAACGGAGCATTCGTTAATATGAGCGGGATGCGCCATGGTCGTCAAGAGCGCCGACAGCCCGGGTTCTCGAAGCGCTGGGTACAGTGCCGACAGGGCGGTCGGGCAAGGGAGTTGACGCACATGCCAGTCCGGAAAGCAGCGGCCACCGGGCCGCACGTCCTGCGCCGGATGAATGTAGCCGCGGTGCTGGCCGCACTGCGGGAGGGGGACACCCCCACCGCCCGCGTCACCGACCTCGCATCGCTCACGGGACTGTCACGGCCCGCGGTGACCAGGGCTCTGACCGAGCTGAGGGACTGCGGCCTGGTGGAGTTCACCGCGGCTGCCGGACCGCAGCAGCTCGGCCGTCCCGCCCAGTACGCCAGGTTCCGCGCCGAGTCGGGACATGTCGCCGGGGTCGACATCGGTCCGCACAAGGTGCTGGTGGTGATCGCGGACCTGGCAGGTCAGGTGCTGGCCACCCATCGTGCAGCCGTGGACAGGGGAGTGGCCGGGCCACAGCTCTTCGCCACCGTCCGCGCCGCACTGACGGCGGCAGTGGCCGAGGCGGGCGTGCCGTTGTCGAGCCTGTGGGCGGTGAGTGCCGGCACTCCGGGCATCGTCGACCGCGAGCGGGGCGAGGTGCTGCTCGCTCCCAGCATTCCCGACTGGGCCGGGCTGCCCGCTGTTTCGCTGCTGCGCGACTGGTTGCACTGCCCGGTGTCCATCGACAACGACGTCAACCTCGCGGTGCTCGCCGAGCGTTGGCGCGGAGCCGCGGTCCCCGCCGGAGCGGGCAGCGGCGCCGACGCCGGTGTGCGTACCGACTGCCTGGTCTTCGTTCAGTGGGGGCGGCGTATCGGTACCGGCATCGTCATCAACGGCAGGCCCTACCGGGGCAATTCGGCCGCCGCCGGTGAACTGGGCTTCGTCGACCTCGTCGGTGATCCCGACACCCGTCCCGTACCGCGCCCGGCCGACGGCATGGGGCCGTTCGAGCGGCTGGTCGGCGCCGAGGCCATTCACCGGCTGGCCCTGGAGGCCGGCGCTCCCGTGGGCGACGCCCATGACATCGCACCGCTCTTCGCAGCGGCGGAAGCGGGCGACCGGGCCGCCGTCGAGGTGGTGGAGCGCGTGGCCGCCCGGTTTGCCCGAGGGCTCGCCGTACTTCTCCTTGTCCTCGATCCGGGCAGGGTCGTCATCGGCGGCGGGGTGTCGCGAGCGGGGGATACCCTGCTGGGCCCTGTGCGCAGGCATCTGCGATCGCACACCCTGGTGCCGGTCGAGCTGAACGCATCGGTGCTCGGCGAACGAGCCGTTGCGATGGGTGCGGTGCGCCATGCCCTGGATGTTGCTGAAGAACGCGTGACAACAATGCACCAAGGTGTCACGTAGCAGCGAGGGGGGCGGACCCGTCTCAACAGGCGGTGTCACCCGGACGGTGGGCCTGCGTCACTCCGCTGCTGTCCGCACCGCGCCATCACTGCCGACACCGGAAACGATGAGTCCGTCGTGCCTCATGGCGCGCCCGGACTCGCCGTCGTCGGTGCCGTCCGTTGGAGCTAGGAGGCCGTGATGGATCTGCACCTGACAGGCAAAGTGGCCTTGGTCACCGGCGCGGGCAGGGGCATCGGCCTTGCCGTGACACAGGCGCTCGCCAACGAGGGCGCGTGTGTGGTCGCCGCCTCCCGCACCCCCACCGAACCCCTGTCCGAGCTGGCGGCGCGCAAGGACGTCCACTTCGTGCAGGCGGACCTCACCGAGCCCGACGGCTCCGCAGAACCGGTGGCGGAAGCGGTCGCCAGGTTCGGCGGGCTGGACATCCTGGTCAACAACGTCGGGGCCGTACGTCCGCGAGCGGGCGGTTTCCTGTCCGTCGGCGACGACGACTGGATGTGGGCGATGACGGTCAACTTCCTCACCGCGGTCCGCACCACGCGCGCCGCGCTGCCACACCTGATCAAGGGCGGCTCGGGCTCCATCGTCACGGTCAGCTCGGTCAGCGCCTTTCTGCCCGACCCCTGGGTCATCGACTACTGCGCGAGCAAGGCTGCCCTGACCAACTTCTGCAAGGCCCTGTCCAAGGAGGCCGGCCCGCACGGGGTACGGGTGAACACCGTCAGCCCCGGACCCGTCGCCACGGATCTCTGGCTGGGGGAGGCAGGCATCGCGGCCACCGTCGCAGCGACCGACGGCACCGCACCGGACACCGTCGCCCAGGAGTTCGCGGCCCAAGCAGTGACCGGTAGGTTCACCCGGCCGGAAGAAGTCGCCGATCTGGTACTGCTGCTGGCGAGCGGCCGTTCGGGCAACGCCACCGGATCGGACTTCGTCATCGACGGAGGACTGATCACGACCTTGTGACGGGAGTCCCGGCCCGGTACGAGGAGCCCTTCCCACGACCGTCGACGCGGCTCGAGCATCGAAAACAGCGAGGCTCAGCCACAGAAGAATGCGCTTTTGTGACCCCTCGTGCAGGCCGCAGGATGGCGGAGAACCGGCCTACGGGGGAGGAATCATGTCGTCAGCCATCGAAACGGGTCTGCTGCCCTTCACTTCCGAGATCCGCCCGGAAGGGCTCGCCGTCGGAGGCGTCCTGCTCACCGAACTGGCACAGCGTTGGGGAACACCACTCTTCGTGTACGACGAGGAGCACCTGCGCCGACGCTGCCGGGAGGCGGTCGCGGCCTTCGGCCAGGACAACGTCGCCTACGCATCCAAGGCATTCCTGTGCACGGCCATGGCCCGCCTGGCCCATGAGGAGGGACTGTTGCTCGATGTCGCCTCCGGCGGCGAGCTGCGGGTGGCGCTGCACGCGGGTGTTCCGGCCGGACGGATCGTGCTGCACGGCAACAACAAGGACGAGGCGGAGCTGCGCACGGCCATGTCAGCCGGGGTGCGGCACGTGGTGGTCGACAGCTTCGACGAGATGGACCGCATCGAGTTCCTGCACGCCGAGGAGCAACTGCCGCCCGCCCGGGTCCAGTTGAGGGTGGCGCCCGGTGTCGCCGCAGGCGCACACGAGGCGATCCGGACCGGTGGCAACGACTCGAAGTTCGGCTTCGGCCTCGTCGGCGCAGCCGCCGCAGCCGCCGTGCGGCGGGCCGCCGGCTCCCCGGCCATGATCCTGGAGGGCGTCCACGCGCATGTGGGCTCCCAGGTGCTGGACACGGCGGAGCTCGCGGCAGGAGCCGCGGCCGTCGCACGGTTCGCCGCGGAGGCAGGGGTGCACCGGCTCACCGTCGGCGGCGGCCTCGGAGTCGCGTACGAGGCGGGGCAGACCGTACCCTCGTTCGCCGACTGGGCGGCCCGGGTGCGCACCGCGGTGCGCGATGCGGGCTGGGGCGGCGACGTGACAGTGGAGCCCGGCCGGTCCATCGCCGCCCGCGCCGGGCTCACCCTGTACCGGGTGGGCACGATCAAGCGGATCGAGGGCGTGCGGACATACGTCAGCGTCGACGGCGGGATGAGCGACAATCTGCGCCCCGCCCTGTACGGCAGTCGCTACGAGGTGTTCCTGCCGGGTCGCCCCCGCGCCCCGCGACCGCTGCGGGCACGGCTGGTCGGCAAACACTGCGAGAGCGGCGACGTGATCGTCGACGACGCCGCCCTGCCGGCCGAGGTCGCGGTGGGTGACCTCCTGGCCACGCCGGTCACGGGCGCATACGGATATGCCATGGCGTCCAACTACAACAAGCTGCCGCGCCCCGCAGTCGTCTTCGTGGCCGATGGCCGTGCCCGCACCGTGGTGCGCCGGGAGACCGAGGAGGACCTGCTGCGCCTGGACGTGGACGAGCCCGCCGGGCCGCCGGCGACCGTACGATCGGATGCCGGGGCGGCGCAGTGCGTCGGCACGGCCTAACCTGACCCGATGCTGAACAGTGCCCGACTGCTCGTCCTGCTGGAAATAGCCCGCACGGGCACCATCGTGGCCGCGGCCCAGGCGCTGCATCTGAGCCCGTCCGCCGTCTCGCATCAACTCGCCCGCCTGGAGCAGGAACTCGCGGTGGCGTTGGTGGAACGTCAGCCGCAGAGCCTGCGGCTGACAGCGGCCGGTGTGCGACTGGCCGAGCACGCACAGGCTGTCGCCGACCTGATGGCTGTCGCACAGGACGATCTGCGGGCGCACTCCGAAGGTGACGCCGGGGTACTGCGGCTGGGCTTCTTCGCTTCCTCGGGCCTGGAGCTGCTTCCTCGGGCGCTGTCGGCCTTCGCAGCCGAGCGGCCCCAGGTCGAGCTGGAGCTGATCCTGGGGCAGCCGCACGAGCTGGTTCCCGATCTGGAGGCGGGCCGGCTGGATGCGGCGGTCGTCTTCGAACATCCGCTGGATCCCTGGTGCCGGCAGGCGGCCGTGGACGTGGAGATGTTCTTCGACGAGCCGCAGCTGGTGGTCCTCCCGTTGCGGCACCGCCTCGGTCGGCGCACCGCGGTCCGGCTCGCCGCTCTGGAGGGGGAGAGCTGGATCGGTACGCACGGTGGCCACACCGGCGAACCGGTCCTGGAACGCGCATGTGCGGCCGAGGGGTTCCGGCCGCGGGTCCGCTGCCGCAGCGATCACTACCAGGTCACGATCAACCTGGCCCGCGCGGGCATGGGTATCGCGCTCGTCCCGGCCCTCGGGCTCGGCGACACCACGGGTGTGCACGTCTGCCGACTGGACCATCCCCGACTGCACCGGCGGATCGGGGTCGCCACCCGGCCCACCAACCGCAACCCGCTGCTGCGGATCTTCCTCGCGGAGCTGCGGTCGGCCGCCGAGGAGATCCGGTCGCTGCTGGAGATGCAGTGGTCCTGACCGGCGGGGCGTGCCGCTCTCATTCGGCGGCGCGGCGTCGGGCACAGGCCGCGAGGGTGCGGCCGACGTCCCGGATGGCGTGCACCGCGGCCCGCTGCGTGCTGGGGCCCAGCGCCGGGTCCCAGTGGGCCACCACCGCGTACGCCAGCCGGCGCGCACCGACGATGACACCGGCATCGGCGCGGACCCCGGTGTCGGTACCGGTCTTGTTGGCCACCAGAAGCCCGTCGGGCAAGGGGTTCGGGAAGCCGGGGGCGTACGGGTCGTGATCCACCAGGGCGGGGACCAGACCGTGGTCGGTGTTGGCGCGCATCCACTCCAGCAACCGCGCGGAGGCTGCCGGGGAGCTCATCGTGCCGTGTACCGCATGTGTCACCAGCTGTGCCAGGTCCCGGGCGGTTCCGGTGGCGAAGACGGGCGGTACATCAGGGCCCCGGATGTCACGGACCTTGTCGTGCAGTGTGAGGCGGTCGAGCCCGAGTTCCTCCGCCAGCCGGGCCGTGGACTCGCGCCCCACCAGGCGCACGAGCGCGTTGGTGGCGGTGTTGTCGCTGACCGAAGCGGTCAGCCAGGCCAGATCCTCGACGGTCCATCCGCGCCTGCTCATCCGGCGCAGCAGCCCGGTGCCGTCCGCCATGTCCTCGTCGAGGACTTCGACGGGACGGTCGGCCATCAGCTCCCCGGTGTCCAGTCGGCGTGAGACCTCGGCGAGCAGCAGCAGCTTCGAGGCGGACGCGACCGGCAGCACGGTGCGGTCGTCGACCCCCACCGTCTCGGGGGGGTCGGGGGGGGGGGGGGGGGAGGGGAGGGGGGGGGGGGGGAGGGGCGAGCGACGCGGGGGCGCTGCGAAACGGGGGAGAACGATCGGATA
>NZ_JBVJWD010000008.1:42442-53009 GCF_055602785.1 Streptomyces sp. NPDC037301 | reverse complement strand
GGACCGGGGAGAGCAAAAGCAGTCGAAGGGCGACCAAGACGGGAGGCGTGGTGTGTTCGCCCCCCCCCCCTTTCTTTCTGTTGTGGGTGTCGCGGGTGGCGACGGCCAGGGTGAGCGGCAGCGCTGCCGAGCGCCGCGCCGCCGCCGCGACCTGGGCCAGACTCATCGGATCCTCACCACTTCTCCCGCCCGCGCCGCGGTCGGGCAGCCGCCCCTTACCGCGACCCGCCCCGCCACCACGACGGTATCGATGCCTTCGGGGGCCAGCAGCGGCCGGTCGAAGGTGGCGGTGTCACGTACCGACGCCGGGTCGAGGACGACCAGATCGGCGAGGGCGCCGTCGTGGACCACGCCGCGGCCGGTGAGCCCGAACCGCCGGGCCGGCAGACCGGTCATCTTGTGCACCGCGTTCTCCAGCCGGATCAGTTGCTGGTCGCGGCCGTAGTGGCCGAGTACGCGGGCGAAACTTCCCGCCCAACGAGGGTGCGGGCGACCGGGTTTTGGGACTCCGTCCGAGCCGATCATCGACAGCGGGCTGGCGAGCACCCGCCGGACGTCGTCCTCGCGCATGGAATGGCTGATGATGGTCACCTCGCCCTGCTCGGCCAGCAGCAGGTCGCACACGTAGTCGACCGGGTGGACGCCGCGCCCGGCGGCGAGGTCGGCGATGCTGCGGCCCTCGGCCTCCGGGTGCGCCTGCGCGGCGGCCACGGTGATGAGGTCCCAGCCACCGTTGCCCACGGTGTTCTCCCACCCCTTGACGCCCTGAGCGATGTCCATCCGGATCCGGTCGCGCGTATCGGCCCGGCGCAGCCGTTCCAGCAGGGCGCCGATACCGCCCTCGCTCGTCCACGGTGGCAGCATGGCGTGCAGAACGGTGCTGCCCGCGGTGTACGGGTAGACGTCGCACAGCACGTCCACGCCTTCGGCACGGGCCTGTTCGAGGCGGGGCAGGGTGCGCAGTGTGGCGCCCCAGGCGTGGCGGCCCGCGGTCTTGTGGTGGGAGATCTGCAGCGGGGCGCCGGAGCGCACCGCGATCTCCAGGGCTTCCTCCAGGGCGGTCTCCACCTGTGACATCTCGTCGCGCAGATGGGTGACGTAGGGCTTGCCATGACGCGCGGCGACTGCGGCCAGCGCGACGATCTCCTCGGTGTCGGCGTAGGTGCCCGGCGGGTAGATCAGCCCCGTGGACAGGCCGGCCGCACCCTGGCCGAGCGCCCGGTCGAGCAGCGCGCACATGGTGTCCAGCTCGTCGGGCCGGGGCGGGCGGGCCTCGAAGCCCATCACCCCGGCACGCAGCGTGCCGTGGCCGACCAACGAGGCGATGTGGGTGCGGCGCAGGGCAGGGTCCTGTCCGGCGGCGAATGCGTCGAAGTCCACCGCGGGCTGAACAGCT
Source organism: Streptomyces sp. NPDC037301 (assembly GCF_055602785.1). Taxonomy (NCBI): domain Bacteria; kingdom Bacillati; phylum Actinomycetota; class Actinomycetes; order Kitasatosporales; family Streptomycetaceae; genus Streptomyces; species Streptomyces sp. NPDC037301. The sequence goes on along the minus strand of NZ_JBVJWD010000008.1, from coordinate 51,613 downwards.
CCGAGCCCGAACGTCACTCTGAGATGCTCGGCGAGTGAAGGCAGCCGTTCCGGCAGCGAAGGGAACAGGCTCGTCCCGCAGTTGCCGCAGATCTCCGTGGTGACGCCCTGCAGCAGTGGTGCGAGGCGAAGGTCGTCGACCGGCTCCGCGGTGCCGTCGGCGCCGTGCGGTGCCGCGAGGGCGTCGGAGTGCGTGTGCACATCGATGAAGCCGGGAGTGACGACCTGGCCGGTCACGTTCAGGGTCTCGACCGCAGCGGCCGGGGTGCCGGCGGGGAGTACGGCGATCCGTCCGTCCGTCACTGCGATGTCCGCGTCCCTGGCGGGTGCGCCGGTTCCGTCGACGAGTGTGCCGCCGCGCAGCAGAAGATCCAGTGGGCGGCCCATCACAGCACCGTCGACAGGAAGGCCCGCGTGCGCTCGTGCCGCGGGTCGGTGAACAGAACCTCCGGGGTCCCGGCTTCGACGACGGCACCCTGATCCATGAACAGGACACGGTCGGCGACCTCGCGGGCGAAGCCCATCTCGTGAGTGACCACGACCATCGTCATACCGCTGCGGGCCAGGTCGCGCATGACGCCCAGGACCTCGCCGACGAGTTCGGGATCGAGAGCGGAGGTGGGTTCGTCGAAGAGCATGAGTGCCGGCTCCATGGCCAGTGCGCGGGCGATCGCCACGCGTTGCTGCTGCCCGCCGGACAACTGTCCCGGGTAGTGGTCCGCCCGGTCCGCAAGACCGACGTGATCCAGCAGCTCCCGGCCCTGCTTCTCGGCCTGCGCACGGGAGAGGCCCTTGACGGCGACCGGCCCCTCCATCACGTTCTGCACCGCTGTGCGGTGCGGGAACAGGTGGAACCGCTGGAACACCATGCCGATCCGCTCCCGCTGCCGTCGGATGTCACGGGGGCGCCGCTCGCGCAGGACACGCCCGGACGGGCCGTGCTGCTCGTAGCCGATCAGCTCACCGTCCATCCATACCCGCCCCGCGTCGATCTGCTCGAGGTGGTTGAAGCAGCGCAGCAGTGTCGACTTCCCGGACCCGGAAGGGCCTATGACACACAGCACCTCTCCGCTGCGGACATCGAGATCGATGCCCTTCAGCACCTCGGTGTCACCGAATCGTTTACGGACCCCACGGGCCCTGAGGATCACCTCGTTCATGCCGCTGCCTCCTTCCTGTCACGCCCGGGTACGAGATTGGCCAGGACCCTGCGCCGCAGCGGCGGGGCGGCGCCCGGGCTGTAGCGGCGTTCGACGGCATGCTGGCCGATGCTCGCGATCGTGGTGAGCACCAGGTACCAGAGGGAAGCCACCATCAGCAGCGCCACCACCTCGAAATTGGCGAGGTAGAGGTGCTGGGAGACGGTCATCAGATCGGCGCCCGCGATGACCGAGACCAGCGAGGTCGTCTTGAGCATGGAGATGAACTGGTTGCCGAACGGCGGGATGATGACTCTCATCGCCTGCGGAAGGATGATCCGGGACAGGATCTGACGGTTCGACATGCCGATGGACGCACCCGCCTCGCGCTGGCCGGGGTCCACGCTCTGAATGCCGGCCCGCACGATCTCGGCCATGTAGGCGCCCTCGTTGATGGAGAGGCCGAGCAGGGCCGCCACGAAGCCGGTGATGACCTGGTTGGACTGCCAGCTGATGAGTTTCGGGCCGTCGAACGGGACACCGATGCTGATCACCGGGAACAACAGGGCCAGGTTGAACCAGAAGATGAGCTGGACCAGCAGCGGGGTGCCCCGGAAGAACCAGGTGTAGGCACCGGCGGTGAGACGCAGAACCGGACTGTCGGAGAGCTGCATCACCGCGACGAGTACCCCGATGACGATGCCGAGAGCCATCGAGACGAGCGTGAGCTGAATGGTCACCCCGAGGCCCTTGAGGATCACACCGTCGAACTGGTACTTGGCGACGATGTCCCAGTGCAGGTTGGGATTGACGATGACGGTGTAGGCGAGCCACACCGCGAACAGTGCGGCGGCGAGGACGGCCAGCCAGCGCCCGGGACGGGGGCGCCGGGTCACCTGGAGGGAGAGGTCCTCCTCCGGGGGTGTCGCATCCGGTGCGGCGGCTGCCGGTGCCGCACCGAGGGCGGCGCCGGGCATCTTGCGGTAGGTCATGTCCGTACTCACTGCCCGTCGTTGACGGTGGCCTCGGGCACGGCGCTGTCGCCGACTCCCCAGGTGTCGAGGATCTTCTTGTAACCGCCGCTGTCGATCAGTTCCTGCAGGGCCTTGTGGACGGCATCGCGCAATCCGCCCTGGCTCTTCGCGGCCGCGATGCCCCAGGGGGCGGTGCCGTACTGTGTCGGCAGAACCTCGTACGCGCTGCTCTTCTTTGTGAACATCCTGGCGACGGGATAGTCGACGATGGTTGCGACCGCGCGTCCGCTGTCCAGTTGCAGCAGCCCGGTCGGCGCGTCCTCGCTCTGTGAGATCCGAATCTTCTCCCCGCACTTGGCGTTCTGCTCCTCGCCGATGTGGAGGTTCGAGCTGCCCTTGGCGAGGACGACGGTCTTTCCGCACAGGTCCGTGAGGGACTTGATGCCCTGCGGGTTGCCCTTCTTCGTCATGATGACGCCGCCGGTGCGGAAGTAGTCGACGAAGTCGACCGCCTGGCGCCGCTGGGCACTGTCCGTCATGGACGACATGACCAGATCGAACCGTCCGGACTCCAGACCGGGGATCAGCCCGTCGAAGGCGGCATTGGTGAGTTCGAGCTTCAGCTTGAGCCGCTCGGCGATGGCCTTGGCCAGGTCGGGGTCGACACCTGTGAGCCGGGTGGTCCCGGGCTCGTACATCTCCATCGGCGGATATCCCACCGCGGTGGCCACTCGGAGCACACCCTTCTGCCGGTACTGCGCGGGGAGCAGCTCGGATGCGGTCCGGCCGGCGGCGGCCTGCGAGGAACTGCCGGACGGGGCGTCGCTCTGGCCGGAGCGGCCACACGCGGTGGCGGCGAGAGCCACTACTGCCAGGGCTGCCAGACAGCGCAGAGAACGGGGACGATTCATCGGATTTCTCCCTCACGGGGTGGCGGTGCGCCGATGCTGGCAGTCGCGCCCGGGTGAATGGAAGATGATGAAGCTATTCATGCCTGACCATCGAAATCTGTACGGGTCCGAATCTCCGCGGATGAGGACTCCGAACGGGAACGGGGCAACGCATGCGACAACCACGCGGCCGGCGCGCACTGCTGCTCGGCACCGGTGGACTGCTCGCGGGATCCACGGGCTGCTCGTCAAACTCCCGGACTGCGGCCGGCCCGTCCGAGTCGGTATCCCCGACGTCCGTGTTCCGCTGCACGTGTTCGGCACCGACCGGCCCAGCGACCATCCACCGGGCCGGGCCTTCGACGTATGGCGGATCGACGGGCACACGGTCGTCGGTCCGGCCGCACCGCGCCGGTTGACCGAGTCCTTCATGCGGGATGCGGGATGCGGGATGCGGGATGCGGCGGCGGCCGGCTCGTACGACGTCGGCGGACCGATCCGGCGCTCCGGGGGCGCGACGGCGAATCAGTTCTTCACCGACGACACCCATCACGACCATGTGCACGTGGGATTCACGCGCTGATGTCGCCCGCGATGCGGCTCAGGCGCGCTGGTCGAGACCGGCGCTGAGCGGTGGCTGCGGGGCGTCGAGCAGCGAGGTGTCCACCTCGCCGACGCCCCAGCCGTACGCCAGCTTGTGCACTTCCAGTACGAAGAACGAGTCGGTCGAGACGACTCCGTCGATGTGATGCAGCCTGCGGTTCATCAGGTCGGTGAAGTGATCGGTGTCCCGGCAGATCACTTCCGCCATCACGTCGTAGGTACCCGCAGTCATGATGACGTAGGAGGTCTCGGGCAACTCCCTCAGCCGTCGGCAGACCTCCTGGGCGCTGCCCGGCCTGACCCGGATGCCGACCATGGCGAACCGGTCGAAGCCGATGGTCAGCGGGTTGGCGATACCGACGATCTGGAGGGTGCCGTTCTCCTCCATGCGCTGGACGCGATAACGCACCGAGGAGGCAGGGATGTCCAGTTCCTCGGCGATCTGGCTGTACGGGCGGCGGCCGTCCGCTTGGAGTGCGGCGATGATCTGACGGTCGGTGTCGTCCAGGGGGCTGCCACCCAGCGTGCTCATGCTGTGCTCCGGCTCTCATGTACGGCCCACCACGGTGTGCGGGCCTGGATCTTCGGTCGTACGGGCCTATCCTGCCTGGCTTGCTCAGGAGTCGAAGCCGAGGCCGAGTCGGTCCAGGGTGCGCAGCCACAGGTTGCGGTGGCCGTGCGTGTCCTCGCGGGCCATGGACCAGCGGGTGGCCTCGACGCCGAGATAGCGGACCGGCTCCGGGGGAAAGGGCACCGGAGGGCGGCGGATCATGGCGGGCCGGAGCCGTTCCGTGCGCCGGCCCGAGAGCAGGTCAAGCATCACCTGGGCGCCGTAGCGGGTGGCGCCGACGCCGAGCCCGGTGAAGCCGAGGGCGTAGGAGATCCGGCCGTGCGCGGCGGTGCCCGCGAACATGCAGAAGCGGGTGGTGGAATCGATGACGCCGCCCCACGAGTGCGAGAAGCGGACGCCGGCGAGGGCGGGGAAGACTTCGGCGAACTGGGCGGCGAGGATGTCGAAGGTGGCGGGGCGCTGGGTGAGACGCTCCTCGACCCGGTTGCCGTAGTGGTAGATGGCGTCGTAACCGCCGAACAGGATGCGGTTGTCGTCGGTCTTGCGGAGGTAGTGGAACTGGTTGCCCGCGTCGGTGATTCCGTGCTCGCCGCTCCAGCCGATGGCGGCGAGCTGGTCATTGCTCAGGGGTTCGGTGGTCAGCGCGTAGTCGTAGACCGGAATCATGGTGAGCGAGAGGCGCTTGAGCAGCGGCCGGTAGATGTTGGTGGCGAGGGCGACCTGCCGGGCACCGACCGCGGCGTAGGGGGTGGTGAGGCGGACCCGGCCGGCATGACGGGTGGTCAGGGCGGTGACTTCGGTGTGCTCGGCGATGCGGACCCCGAGGTCGAGGCAGGCGGCGCGCAGGCCCCAGACGAGGCGGGCGGGGTCGAGGAGCGCGTAGTCGGGGGACCACAGGCCGGCTGTCCAGAGGGGGGAGTCGACGTAGCTCCGCAGTTCGTCACGGTCCAGCAGCCTGGTCTGTTCGCCGTACCGGCGGGCGAGCGCGTGGGCGCCCTTGAGCCCTTCGGCCTGCCAGGGGGTGGCGGCGGTGGTGACCTTGCCGCTGCGTATGAACCCGCAGTCGATGCCATGGGTGTCCAGGTCGCGCCGGAAGGCGTCGAAGTTCTCCATGCCCAGGCGGTGCAGCAGCCGGGCCTCGGTGGGCCAGCGGTCGGCGCCGTTGGCGAGACCGTGGGTGATGCTGGGGGAGCAGAAACCGCCGTTCCGGCCGCTGGCCGCGTGGCCGCAGGTGTTCTGTTCGAGGACGAGGACGTCTCGTTCGGGGCGGGCGTGTTTGGCGAGCAGGGCGGTCCACAGCCCGGTGTAACCGCCGCCGACGACGGCGAGATCGCAGGTGGTGTCGGCGGTCAGCCGGGGCAGCGGTGTGGGGTGCTCGGGCCGGTCCAGCCAGTAGGGGGCGGCCTTCGTGTCGCGCAGTCGGTTGCGGTGGTCGGTGGGACGGGGGGCTGCGGTAGTCATCTGGCGGGTACCTCGTTACCGGCGTGGTGGGGCAGCGCGGGCCGGGGCCCCGACGCTGGTCGGGGCCCCGGTCGGCGGACAGTGGAGTGGGCGCGGGGCGGTCAGAGACTGATGACGCCGGTACGGGTGTCGGTCATGTCCATGAGCGTCCACTTGCCGCCGATGCGGCCCCAGCCGGTGGAGCGGCTGCCGGCGCCGCCGAAGGGCATGTTGATGTCCCACCAGTTGTTGCTCTCGTTCACGACGACCTGGCCGACGGCCATTTCCTCGATGAAGCGGAAGGCGGAGGTCATGCTGCGGGTGAACACGGCGCCCTGGAGGCCCAGTTTGTCGTCGTTGGCGATGCGCAACAGGTCGTCCTCGTCCTGCCCGGTAATGATCGGGACGACCGGGCCGAAGGACTCCTCGCGGGACAGCAGGCTGTCCTCGGGCACCCCGTCCACCACGGTGAACTCGTAGTAGAGGTCCGTGGGGTGTCCTGAAGCGCGCTTGCCGCCGAGCAGAATGCGCGCGCCGCGCTCGCGCGCGTCCGCCATGTGACGGTCCATCTTGGCCGCGACGCCCTCGTTGTTGAGGGGGCCGAGAACCGTCTTGGGGTCGAACGGGTCGCCGAGGGTGATGCGCTGGGCCTCGCGCAGCACGGCCTCGACGAACTCGTCGTGGATGTCGGCGTGCACGATGACGCGTTCGGTGGCGCAGCAGACCTGTCCGGCGCACGGGTAGGCGCCGTCGACGGCGGCCTTGGCAGCGGCCTCGACATCGGCGTCCGCGAGGACGACGAGCGGGCCGTTGCCCGAGCACTCCATGATGGAGCGCTTGAGGCCGGCGGCGGACTGGATCTTCGCCCCGGTCGCGGTGGAGCCGATGAAGCCGATCGCGTGGATGCCCTCGTGGCGTACCAGCGCATCGCCGGTGTCACCCTCGCCGGGCACGATGTTGACGAGGCCGTCGGGCAGTCCGGCGGCGACGAACGCCTCCATCGCCTTGAGAACGGTGAGCGGGGTGTTGGCCGGCGGCTTGACGACATGGGCATTGCCGGTGGCGAGTCCGGGGGCGACGAACTCCGCGAGCATCAGCAGCGGGAAGTTCCACGGCGTGATGATGCCCCAAGTGCCCACCGGGCGCTGGAAGGTGAACATCCGCTTGGTGTTGTCGGTGGAGGGCAGCGTCTCGCCGTGCAGCCGTACGGCGTCCTCGGCGTGCAGGTGGAAGAGCTTGGCCGCCTCCTCGATGTCGGCGACGGACTCGGCGAGCGGCTTGCCCTGCTCCAGGGACTGGAGGCGGGCGAGTTCGTCCACGCGCTTGCCGAGTTCCGTACCGATGCGGTGACAGAGCTCGGCGCGGGTCCACACATTGGTCGCGGCCCAGGCCGGCTGGGCCGCGTTCGCGGCACGTACAGCCGTGTCGACGTCGGCGGCCGCGGGCAGCGGGAAGGTGCCCACGAGTTCGCCCGTCGCGGGGCTGATGACCTCGTGGGCAGTCCCGGAAGTCCCGTCGGTGTAGGCGCCGTTGATGAAGAGTTGGTGCCGGTCGGCGGTCGGGGTGGTCATGCGTTGGCCTCTCTGTCCTGTTCCTGACCGGGAACGGGCGCGTCGGCTCTGGGCCGCGCCGCCCCGGGTCGGGTGCGAAGCGATGACTGGAGACTCGCTGAGCAATCAGGAACTGTCAAGACTGCTGAATCAGCAAAACACGAAGTCGATCATTGCTTGTTCGTGAGTATTGACAGGTGTTTTTCGCTTCATCTATAACCAGGCCCCAACGACTCTCCTGTCTGTGCCCACCCTGAGGGGAAGCCCATGTCATCCCAGCCAAAGACCCCAGCCCCACCCTCACCGGACCCTTCGGACTCCTCGGGAGCGGCGAGTGCGTCCGCCCCGGCACTGCCGAAGAAGATGAGCTGGTTCGACGGATTCGCGATGTCGCTGACCATGCCGGCGGCACTCATCGCCTCGCTCGGCGCCTCCATCGGCGGCCTCGGCGCCTGGGGTGCGATCGCCCTGTGGGCGGCCTCGATGGTGCTGGCCACCGCGACCAACTGGATCTACACCGAACTGGCCGCGATGTTCCCCGACTCCTCCGGCGGGATCGCGCACTACGCGACCGAGGGCTGGAAGAAGCGGGCACCCGTGGTGGGCCCGATCGCGAGCATCGGCTACTGGTTCCCCTGGACGACGGCTCTCGCCGTCTACTCCGGGCTCATCGGCTCCTTCGTCCAGGCCCAGTGGTTCCCCGGCCAGGACTGGAGCGTGGAGTTCGGGCCGGTGAAAGTGGACTTCCCCATAGCAGTGGGACTTCTCGTGATGCTGCTGCTGTTCGGCGCCGCGATGATCGGCCTCCATGTCGCCATGTGGGTCGTCTACGTCACCGGCGGTGCGCTGCTGGTGCCGCTCGCCGTCTTCATCGTCCTGCCGCTGTTCTCCGGTGACTGGAGCGCGCAGGGCCTGCACTGGAACCTGCACGGCGCCGCGGGGTTGCGCGAGGCGCTGGTGTGGCTGTACGTCATGGCGTGGACGTCATTCGGTGTGGAGGTGTGCGCGACCTTCGCCCCCGAGTACAAGGACACGGTGCGCGACACCACCCGGGCCCTGCGCGCCGGTGTGCTGTTCTCCCTCGGCGTCTTCATCCTGCTGCCGCTGACCCTGTCGGGGTACGTCGGTGAGAAGGCCATCGGCGAGGAACCCACCACCTTCTTCGTCGGCGCCTTCCAGGACCTGGTGGGCGGCGCCTCCGACCTCATGGTGGTCTTCCTCATCGCCTCGCTGCTGCTCATCATGATCACCGGTCTCGCCGACGGCTCCCGGGTGCTGTACGAGATGGGCAAGGCGGGGCTCACCATCAAGCAGGTGGGGGTGCTGAACAAGCGCGGGGTGCCGGCCCGGGCACTGCTGGTGGCCCTGGTACTGAACGTCTTCGTGCTGACGGTGCTTCAGACCCCGCTGGCCATCATCGTCACCGGCAACCTGGGATACATCCTCACCCATGTACTGGCGGTCTCCGGCTTCGCGCTGCTGCGCAAGGACCGTCCCGACGCCCTGCGGCCCATCCGGCTGCCCCGTTTCTTCGTGCCCCTGGCCTGGACGCTGGCCGGGTTCCTCACCGTGGTGCTGGTTGTGGGTGCGACCGGCTTCTCCATCACCGGATACGGCGGCTACACCGAACTGGGAGTGGCACTTGCCGTTCTGGTCGTGGCCGTACTGCTGTGGCTGTACCGGACCAAGGTGCAGGACCGGCACGGGAGCGACCACCGTCCGGTCTGACGGTGGCGGCGTACGTACCCGGGCAAGGCGCTGGAATCAGGCGGAAAGGGGGCCTGTGGGCAGGGGGCGGCCGCCCCTAGGCTCGGCCCCATGCGTGTACTTTTCGCCTCGACCAGCGGATCGGGCCACTTCCACCCACTCCTTCCTTTCATCGACGCGTGCACGGCACGGGGGGGGGGGGGGCCCTGTGTCGCGTCGCCCCAACCCCAAAAGACCGCCGTGGGAACGGAAGAAACGGGCCACACGCGGGGAGGGGGGCAGTGAGGAGGGCGGAGGG
>NZ_JBVJWD010000008.1:0-42432 GCF_055602785.1 Streptomyces sp. NPDC037301 | reverse complement strand
GCGCCGCTGGGTTTTTTTGCTCACGCACAGATGTGACTTCCCTCCCCCCCCCCCCCCTTTCCCGCAGCTATCCTCCCACCCAACCCCACCCCCCCCCCCCCCCCCCCCCCGCCACCGAAACTCGAAACGTTACTGGCGACCCGGGAACAGCCGTACCGCATCGGAGGGGAGCCGCCCGACGAGGAGCTCGGGCCGGTGACGGCGCGCGTGCTCGAGCTGCCCTGGGACGACGGCGTGTCCCTGATGACGAGAGAGGTGTTCGGCCGGCTGTGCACCGCCGCGATGCTTCCCGCGCTGGAGGAGGCATGCCGCGTGGCGGCCAGTCTGACGCGCCTGCCGGCTTCCCTCGATCCCTCGCCGTACGCCGTGACCCACCGCTACCACGAACCGTTCCTGGGCAGTGAGCAGGAGTGAGCCCGCCCTACTGGCACGCCCCGAACGGTCTTGGGCGCGCTGGTCCTCCGCTTTCGCGTCCTGGGCGGCGACGCATATCACGTATGCGGTCCGTTCCAGGCGGGCGGAATCCCTACGACCTGGCCATGTGGGTGTGGCCAGAGGCGACGGGGAGGCCCCGAACCATCACTCCGGTGGAACGGGGGCCCCGACTGCTGACGCCACACCCGGCGTTCCAAGTCGCAACGAACACGTTACGCACACCCCGCCGGGCACACCCACAGATCGTCACGCCGTTCACTCAATCGTGCCCATGTTCGCCAAAACAAGGTGCTGGCCAAACAGTTGTGAACCCCTTCGTCCGGGCGTACTGCCGAACTGGTGGGGCGGGGTCGAGGAACCGCTCGTCTACCTCACCCTGGGCACCGTGGCGGGCGCCATGCCGACCGCCGCCGGCCTGTACCGGGCGGCGCTGGAGGCGGTGAGCGGACTGCCGGTGCGGGTACTGCTGACGACGGGGCACGGCGCCGACGTATCGGGGCTCGGGCCGATTCCGCCCAACGTCCATGTGGAGGCGTGGGTGCCGCAGGCCGATGTCCTGGGCAGTGCCTCCCTCGTGGTCTGCCACGGCGGGTCGGGGACGGTCTTCGGCGCCCTGGCGGCAGGCGTCCCGCTGGTCTGCGTCCCCCTCTTCGCCGACCAGCCCGTGAACGCCCGGCTCGTGGCCGAGGCGGGCGCGGGGACAGCTGTCACCCCGACCGCGGGCCCGGCGGACGAGTCGACGGTGCTCGGCCCCGACGATGTCTTCCGTATCCGGTCGGCCGTCGAACTGGTCCTCAAGAAACCCTCGTACCGGGCGCGGGCCGAGTGCCTGTCCGACGAGATGCGGGCCACCGCCACGGACAGGGAACTGATCGGCGCCCTCGAACCGCGCTCCTGAGCCACGACATCCGCAGCTCCGCCCAGCGGCACGTCCGTACGGTGGGGTTCGGTGCGCCGAGGCGCTGTGGCGGCGTACGGGCGGGCATGGGAAAGAGATGGCACGAGTATCCGCACCCGTGATCAAGCTCGTCCGGCGTACGACCGAGCCCGTCGGAGCGCAGACCCTGCGTTCCACGGCAGCCTCCGTCATCGCCTACGTCGTGGCGGTGTGGACCCTTCCGCATCCGGCACCGCTCACCGCACCGCTCACCGCACTCCTCGTCGTACAGGTCACCCTCTACGCGACCCTCACCACGGGGATCCGCCGGGTGAACTCCGTCATCGTCGGGGTGCTCATCGCCAGTGCGCTCAGCTCCCTGGTGGGACTCAGCTGGTGGAGCCTCGGCCTGACCATCTTCGCCTCGCTGATCATCGGGCGGCTGGTGCGGGTCGACGAGTTCGTACCCGAGGTGGCGATCAGCGCGATGCTCGTACTGGGCGTCTCGCAGGTCGCCTCCACGGCATGGGACCGCGTGCTGGAGACACTGATCGGCGCGGGCGTGGGAATGCTGTTCAACCTGCTCTTCGCGCCACCCGTCTGGGTGCAGTCCGCGGGCGCCTCCATCGACAGTCTGGCCCAGGCGATGGGACATCTGTTCCGCGCGATGGGAGAGGACGTGGGCCGTCACACCTCCGTCCAGCGGGCGGTCGACCGGCTCCACGAAGCCCGTCGGCTGGACCATGACATCGTGGAGGTCGACGCCTCGCTGCGGCAGGCCGAGGAAGGCCTCACGCTCAACCCGCGCGTCCGGCAGGGACTGCTGTACCGGGTCGTGCTGCGTACCGGTCTGGACACCCTGGAGATCTGCGCCGTCGTGCTGCGGGTGCTGTCACGCACCCTGACCGACCTGGCCAAGGCCCGCACCGACGAGACGCTGTTCCCCGCCGACGTGGCCGAATCCCTGACGGAGCTGTTCGGACAGATGGCCGGTGCCATCGAGAGCTTCTCGGAGTTGATCATCACTCCGGTCGCGGAGAACGGCGAGGAGGCTGAGGACCGGCTCGCCCGCGCACTTGCCGTCAGCCGTGCGACCAGGGACCGGGTGGCGAACCTGCTCCTCGAAGACGTTCAGGAACATCCCAGACAGTGGCAGTTGCACGGAGCCCTGCTCGCCGAGGTCGACCGGATTCTGGACGAGCTCGACATCGACAAGCGCACGGAACGCCTGGGCAAGGAGCTCGACCGGCACTCGGCGCAACTGCACGAACACCATCCCTGGTTGCGTGCCGTATCGCGCCGGCTGCGAGGCAGTCGGACCTGAGCGGTGCGGGCGGGTGGCGTCACCCGGAGGCCGGAAGCCGTTCGATGGCGACCAGCGCCGCATCGTCGCCCAGGCGGCCGCCGGCGTGGCGGACAAGGTCGGCACACAGAGATTCCAGCAGGGAGTCCGGGCCCTGGCCGCATCGCAATGCGGCCCGCTCCGGGAGCGGATAGAAGACCCCTGACCGGTCCCGGGACTCGATGACACCGTCCGTGTACAGAAGCAGGGTGTCGCCGACGCCGAAGGCGAACGTCTCCGCCGTGTGTTCGGTGACCAGCAGGTGCGTCAGACCGAGCGGCGGGGCGGGCGCTCGTACTTTGAGCGGGATCGCCTCTCCCGCGCGTAGTAGGAGCGGCGGTGGATGACCGCAGCTGACGAGGTGGAGTTCGGTGGAGGCATCCGGGATGTCGAGAACGGCCGCGGTGACAAAGGACTCCGCAAGGTCCTGGTCGTCGTCCATGCCTTCGTGAACGGGGTGGTTCTCGTCCAGTGCGATGCTCGCCTCCAGATGCGCCACCAGATCGGGCAGCTGCGACTCCTGGCGGGAAAGAGCGTGGAAGGCACCCAGGACGCTGGCTGCCTCGCCGATCGCGGACAGTCCCTTACCGCGGACATCGCCGATGATCAGGCGGGTTCCGTCGGTGGTGCGGGCGGCCGCGTACAGGTCGCCCCCGATCTGCGCCTCCGCCTCCGCGGCCAGATAGGCCGAGGCGATGCGCAGGGGGCCACTGCGCCTGGGCAGCGGCCGAAGCACCACTCGCTGCGCCGCTTCGGCCACCGAACGGAGCTGGGACACCGCCTGCTCGTTCCGTTCTCTCAGATGGGCGAAGAAGGTGACGAAGCCAGAGATGAGAATGAGCGCGATGATCTGGTAGGTGTGATTGAGGTCGTTGATGCTGGTGCGCGCGATGGCCACCAGGGATTGGGCCAGCACGGCGACCGCACCGACGAAAGCGGTCATGCGCGGCCCCGTGAAAGAGGCAGCCACCGCGGGAGCCGCCACCAGGAACGGGCCGAGGTGCACATCCGGCGGCGAGGTGACGTCAACCACCGTGACGACGGCGATCAGCGCGAACGGCATCGCCACGAGAGCGTTCCTGCGCCTTCGGGTCTTTCGGAACGACTGAAGGAACCGCCGGGAAGCCATGCTTCCGGGATACCGCACCCGGTCCGCCTCCGCTCGCGTACCGCTGATCGGCACGCATGGCACATCCTCGGCTCCCGTCACTCCGTGTTGCACATCGCTCACTCGAACGGTCGCCCGATTTCACTCCCTTGCTTCGCGCGTCGCGCCATTCGGGCCGGGCCTGGCAACGCTGAGCCCACCAACCGCTCCTCGACGAAGAGAGAACAGCATGACCGTCTCAACCTTCCTCGCCCCGCGGATGCGGATACGCGGGCGGCGCGCGCAGACCGTCGCCGTGACGCTCACCGCGGCCGCCCTTGCCGCGGGCGCCGGACCTGCCGCAGCCGAGGGCGGTGTCGATCCGGTCGGCGCCAAGCCCACGGTGGTGGTGGTACACGGCGCGTTCGCCGATGCCTCGGGCTGGAACGGCGTGGTGGAACGCCTGCAGCGTGACGGGTACAAGGTCATGGCCCCGGCCAATCCGCTGCGCGGGCTCGCCGGTGACTCCGCGTACATAGCCGGCGTGCTGAAGAGCATCAGGGGCCCGATCGTGCTGGCCGGGCATTCCTACGGCGGTGCGGTGATCAGCGACGCCGCCGCGGGGAACCCGCAAGTGAAGTCGCTGGTGTTCGTGTCCGCGCTCATGCCGGACAAGGGGGAGAGGCTGTCGGACCTGTCGGCGAAGTTCGCGGGAAGCGAGCTGAATGCGGCTCTGAAGCCGGTGCCGTTCCCGGAGGCCGACGGAAAGGAGGGGACCGATCTGTACATCCAGCCCGCCAAGTTCCACGACGTCTTCGCGGCGGACTTGCCGTCGGGCACCACGGCCGTGATGGCCGCCACTCAGCGCCCCATCAACGGAGCCGCGTTCATGGGCACGGCGGCTGCGGCGGCCTGGAAGACCATTCCGTCCTGGGCGCTGGTGGCCACCCGGGACAAGGCCATCGCCCCGGATCTCGAACGCTTCGAGGCCAAGCGCGCCAATTCGCACACCGTCGAGGTCGACTCCTCCCATGTCGCGATGATGTCGCACCCCGATGTCGTCGCCGATCTCATCCGGCAGGCCGCCGGAGACCGAACACCCGCGAAGTCGCTCATGGCCCCGACGGGCACCAGCACTGTGGTCCTGGCCTGCATCGGCGGACTCGCGGGCGTGACCGTCCTGACAGGCGCGGGCCTGGTGACGGCGGCCCGCAAGCGCCGCGTCACCAATGACGGTCCCGACACGGCCCTCTGACACGAATACACGAATCAGCGAGCACCCGGTACCAGGCCGACCCCCGGGTTCGGCTGCGCCCGTCACGGCACGGCGCCACCAGGAGCTCCGCTCCGGCCCGGGGGCCGGAGCGGAGCTCCTGGGTGTCTACGGCACCAGCCGGGACTCCGACAGGTGGGGCGACGGCGGTGCCGCGCCGTCCACCGTCGCGGAGTGCAGCGCGGCGTGCTCCTCGCGGGACACGACCGACCGGCCGCCGCGCACCGTCAGCCGGCGTCCCTGAGGGGTCGTCCAGCACACCTCGGCGCAGTCGCCGACCACGTCCACCTCGGGATCCGGTGCCGGCTCCGCACCCTGCTCCGTGCCGGACCGTACGAGGGAGAGGGTCCCCGCCGCGAACGTGTCGCCCAACGCCGCCCAGCCCAGCTCGACCGGGGTCGCGCTCTCGAAAAGGACGACTTCGATCCGCACCCCGTCAGCGAGCGGGACCAGCCGGGCCGTCGGCGTACGGCCGCCGAAACTGCCCCCGGCCAGGCTGAAGCCCAGCCGCGCCGTCCCCAGGACGAGGTCGACATCGCCGTCGACCACGGACGTCTTTGCCACGGGCGGCGCACCGATCACGTCCACCACCAGACGCAGCGACCGCGCCCGGAACCGGTCACCCGGCTCGATCATGTCGAGGTGGTGGTGCCGGTCGCCCGCCGGGCAGGCGAAACCCGCCAACCAGGCCACATGCGGGCCGCTCTGCACGGTGGAGAGCACACCGGACGCGAAGTCGAAGTCCTCCGCCCCGTCGTCCCTCATCAGATGGACGTGCAGATGTCCGGGAGAGCCGTCGGGGCGCACCCAGTGGCCGAACAGGGGGCGGCGCTGCAGCCAGGTGTCCTGGTGGTTCACGCTGCCCAGTGTGGTGACCGCGTCCAGCCAGGTGGTTCCCGTCTCCGGGGAAGGGCTCTCGGCGAAGAGCTCCCGGTGCTCACGCTCACCCTCCAGTGCCAGCAGTCGAGGCAGGGCCCAGTCGGGCATGCGGTACTCCACACAGGCGTGCACACCGATCGACATCTCCCCCCGGACAGAGCCGATCTCCGGGGTGCTCAGCACACCGCGTACCGCCTTCACCAGGAACGGTGGCACGCCCAGATCGTTGCTGTAGCAGCGGGCCATGGGGCCGGAGAGCTGACGGGTCGGCGGGTGCCAGCGGGCCAGGAAGTGCAGCCAGAGCCGGTCGTGCAGCCGGTTGTTGAGCTCCAGCACCTCCTCGTCCCGGACGTGTTCCCTGATCAGGGGCAGCGTCTGGAGCACGACACCCCAGTAGGACGGGCTGTTGAACTCGGTGAAGCTGCCGGTGCTGTCAATCGCCTCGCACAGCCGCACCATGCGGTCCTTGCCGTACGCGAACAGCGCCTCGTCGTCGAGGAGCCTCCCGGCGGCAAGCGTGACGAACGTGCCCATCACGGCGACGTTGGTGTACGTCATGTGGACATTCCGGCGGACGATCGACGCCGCCGCGTGCCGTACCGACTCCCGGAGTTCACACAGCACCGCGGGTGGCAGACGGTCACCGGCCGGGCGTGCACCAGCAGCAGCTGGATACCGAGGAAGTCCGCCCAGTTCCAGTCGGCGGGGTCCATCTTCGCTGCCGGTTCCTCGGCGTAATAGCCCCAGATGCCCTAGGTGGCGCTCTCCGTGGACCGGTCCTGGAGCTCCGCGATCCGCAGGATCACTGAGTGAGCGTGCTCGCCGTCGCCGTCACCGTCCCGTTCGAGCAGCAGCAGCGCGTACTGCAGGGAGTTGCGGGTGGGGTGCGCAGGGCCGCCCTTGATGTGGGTGTGGATGGGGTTGTACGGGGCTTCGACCTGCAGCAGGTTCGCCTCGGAGTCCCAGCAGCGGTCGCCCTCGGAAAGGGCCGCTCGCAGCAGGGCGCGGTCGTACCCGGCGGCCGACCAGGCAGGGTGCACGGGATGTCCTCCAGCTCGCGATCGTCGGACCGACGATCTCCGGCAACGCTTGGGAAACGTTTTCCAGAGGCTAAGCCGATGTCAACGGCCGGGCAAGGGGCATGCGGTGAGACCCCGGGTCAGAAGTCCATCCCGAACCCATTGGCGCGGCGATATCGGGCGGTGCAAGGTGACCCCGGCTGGAAAACGCTTTCCAGTCCCGAAGGATCGGCGACAAAGGTACCCAGACCCCGGCGGCGTACCAACAACCCTTCCGCGACAAGGTCGTTGAGTGCCCGGACGGCGGTGGTGGAACTGACCCCGAAACGCTCGCGCAGCTGGTTCTGAGTGATGAACGGGGCGCCGGCCTCGTACTCGTCACGTGCCACCTCGGCCCGCAACTCATCCTTGATGCGCTGGTACTTGGGCCCGGACGTACCCATCCAGCCACCGCCCTCCCGGATTTTACGCGTCAATCGGCCTTGATCACAGTGTGGTGGCGGTTAACGTATTATTTCAAGGGGGTTGCGGCGAAAACCGGCAACTTAGTGCGTCAATTAGGGGAGTTGACGATTCAATGCGTCAATCCAGTGGCCCGGACGGGGTCCTCAGCCGGTCGTGCGGGGCGGCGGTGCCGTGCTGGCACGCACCACCAGTCGCGACGGCACGGCGAGCGTGCGCGGCGTCGCCGTCGCGTCGCCGAGGGCCAGCAGCAGCGCCCGGCGGCCGATCTCTTCGAGCGGCAGCCGCACGGTGGTCAACGCGGGCGTGACGTCGCAGGCCACCGGCAGATCGTCGAAGCCGACGACGGAGACATCGGCGGGCACGCTCCGCCCGAGGTCGTCACGGAGCGCCGCGAGCGCCCCGAGCGCCATGGCGTCATTGAGCGCGAAGAGTGCGGTGATCCCCGGCGACCTGCGGAACAACTGCACCGCCGCGGCCCGCCCGCCGTCCCGGGTGAAGTCGGCCTCGACGCGATGGCGCTCCTGAACGGAGATGCCCAGTTCGGCCGCCCGCTCCAGGAAGCCGTGCAGCCGGTCCTGTACGGAGACCAGCGCCAGCGGTCCGCAGATGATGCCGATCTCCGTGTGCCCCAGCCGGGCGAGATGCTCGGCGACCGCCCGGCCACCGTCGCGGTTTCCCGGCGCGATCGTGTCCACCGGAAGATCCTGGTGCGCGACCGCGGTCACCCGGCCGCCCTGCGCCGCGAACGCCTCCAGCTCCTGGGTGAGCGCGGGGCTCCCGCCGGTGAAGCCCGAGCCGGCCAGGACGACGGCGCGGGCCCGCTGCGCCCGCAGCCGTGCCACATACTCCGCCTGGAGTCCGGGCTCATGGAAGGTGCCGGCCAGCATCACGAGGAGCTTGTGGTCGCGGGCGACCTCCATGACACCGGCCGCGATGGCGGAGTAGTAGGCGTCGTTCACATCGTGCACGATCAGACCGACGATGGACGTCGTGGACTGCACGAGCGCGCGGGCCGGCGCGTTGGACACATAGCGGAGCCGGGCGGCCGCCTCCAGGACGCGCTCCTGCAGCTCCCGGGTGACGTTGCGGTCGCTGTCGCTGAGGACGCGCGAAGCCGTGGCGAGAGAGACCCCGGCGTCCTGCGCGACCTGCTGGAGCGTCACGGCGGACGGCGGGCGGGGACGGGCGGAACGTCGATTGACCTGGCTTTGCATAGGGCTACGATAGCTGCACTGAAAGCGTTTTCCCATTGCGTACGCAATAGGAAACCCGGCACCGGGACCTCGGTCGGCCCGTGCTCCATCGGCCCGGCCCGGTCGGCGGCATCGTGGCCTCGTCCTCAGAATCCTCTGGACGTCTCGTTCACCACGGGTGCTCCGCGAGGTACTCGGCGACCCGTTCCCGGTCCCATGCCCCGTCCGCGACAGTGACGCGGTAGCGGCGGGACAGGGTGTCGCCCGGGGCCAGCTCCAGTTCGTCGTAGAACGCGAAGGAGGGCGCGACGGCCGCGAAGGGTTCGTTGCGGACGAACCAGTGCGCCGGGTGGGTCCCACTCTCTCCCGTGTGATCGTTCTCCGGGGCGTGCCGGAAAATCAGTGTGGCGTGGCCGTCGGCGCCGTCGTGCTCACCGCTGTAGGCCAGCCACGGCGCCTGCGTCCCCATCAGCTCCGGCCCCGCGCCGTCCGGCCCGAGGATCAGCCCGCCCCGGAAGGCGCGCGGCCCACGCCAGAAGAGACCGGTGTAGCCCGCCGCCTCCCGGCCGTGCGTCGTGGGGCTGCCGAAGTGCAGCGGCTCGGTACGCCGATTGGTGATCGCGCTCGACCAGGTCAGCGTCCAACTGCCACCGGCGCCCGTACCGGCGCCGGATCCGGCGTGCTCCACGTCATGCATCTCGATACGCCGCTGCTCGTCCGCCCAGTGCGTGCCGTCGTGGTGGAGCCAGCTCAGCCGCTCCGCGATGACCGCACGCCCGGCGTCCGCCGCCACCTCGTCGAACCCGATGTGCGCCATCGATCCGACCCGTTCGGGCAGCGGCCGGTAGTCCTGGCCGTGCACATAGGTGTTGCCTCCCCACAGGTTCTGCCCGGACAGATGGGAGGCCGTCATCTGGAGGCCCTTGTGCCAGCGGAGATCACTGGGCCGATAGTCGGTGACAACGTTATCGGCCAGTGTGCGCATGGGGTGGACGTACGGCTTCGGGGCCCCCAGGCCGCCTCCGGGCGGTAGACATAGCTGATCAGATCGATGCCGCCCCGCTCCTCCGTGACCGTGATCCGGTCCCCGTGGGCGTGCGTGATGCGCAGTGGACTGCTCATGTCCCGAGTCTCCCGGGTACGACCGGAAAGCGCTTACCAAAACCTAGGGCCTGCGCCGGACGAACGTCAACAACAAGGAAACGGACCGGTGTTCCGCACGCTCGGCGCCCACCCGCTGCGCACCCCCCACCTGTGAAATTCCGGGCACGACCCGCAACCGGGGCTGCCGCCATGGATGGACAACGCTCCGAGCCCGCAGCCGCCGCGCACCCGGTTCCATCGGCCGAGCTGCCGGGATTCCCTCCCGGCGCCCGGGTGCTGATCGTCAACGCCGACGACTTCGGGATGTACCACGCGATCAATGCCGCGGTCGTCGATGTGATACCGGGGGCCGACCGGCCGACGGCTTGCCGCTCACTCATGGAAGGGCAGCAAGACGTCGGCCGTTTCTCTGAGGCAGGTACTGCGTGACACGGGTACTACGTGACGCAGGTACTACGTGACGCAGGTACTACGTGACGCAGGTACTACGTGACACAGGTACTACGTGACACAGGTACTACGTGACACAGGTACTACTTCGGCGGGCGGATGTTCTCGCTGCCGATGTTGCCCTGCTGGTCACTCTGCTCCTGCAGCTTCTGGGCCTTCTCCTGGAGCCGCCGGCGCTGCTCAGGGTCGGTGGTGCGCTCAGCGGCCTCGGTCATGTGCCGGGCCTTCTCGCGCAGCTGCTGCGCACGGTCACCGGATTCACGTGCAACGCTCATCATCGCTCCTTGTGCGGTTGGGAAGAGCTTGCTCCATCAGAGAACCAGCGTCGCCGGTTCACCGCACCTCGAATCGTCACTCAGTGTTACGGTGTGCCGTGGGGGTGGTGCGGCGCTGGCATGATCGAGGGCATGAACGAGAGCATCATCGCCGCGTGTGACGGGGCATCGAAGGGCAATCCGGGGCCTGCGGCCTGGGCGTGGGTCGTGGCCGATGCGCAGGGGCGACCGGAGCGCTGGGAAGCGGGTCCGCTGGGGACCGCCACCAACAATGTCGCCGAACTCACGGCGCTGCAGGAGCTGTTGGAGTCCACGGATCCGTCCGTGACGATCGAAGTACGGATGGATTCGCAGTACGCGATGAACGCGGTGACGAAGTGGCTGCCGGGATGGAAGCGCAACGGCTGGAAGACCTCGGCCGGAAAGCCGGTGGCCAACCGTGACCTGGTGTCCCGCATCGACGCCCTGCTGACCGGCCGGACCGTGGACTTCGTCTATGTGCCCGCCCACCAGGTGGACGGAGATCCGCTCAACGCCCTCGCCGACCAGGCGGCCAGCGAGGCTGCTGTGGCGCAGCGGCCGGCCGGTACCGCGCACGGCTCGCAGTTGCCGACGCCCGCTCCGGCCCGGGCGACCGAGGGGCGGGGCAAGAGTGCTCCGGCGAAGAAGGCAGGGGGCGCGGCGCGCTCCGCACGCTCCGGTGGAACCATCCGGGCCAGGTTCGCGGGCCGCTGCCACTGCGGAAAGCCTTACGCGGCACAGGAGATGATCGCCAAGAACCCTAACGGCTGGGGCCACCCGGAGTGCCGCACAGCGCCCGTCTGAGGCACGGCCCGTCGGGCCTGCGCACCCGGTGCGGCCCGACGGAGGCGGTTCGCCGCCCGGAGCGGGCGAGTGGCCACGCGAAATGGGGCCCGCGTGCCATGATGCGGCTCCGACGGCAGCGTCCGCAGTGCTCTGCCGATGCCGCCGGCAACGGCGACACGCTGGGGGGCGTATGGGAAGCACGGGCACGGTTCTGCGCGAATTGCGCGGCGCGCAGAAGACGGCCAAGGGGGTGTCGCTGTACTCGCGGTACGTGAACCGCCCGGCCGGACGGTTGTTCGCGGCAGGTGCATATCGCATCGGACTGACGCCCAATCAAGTCACGCTGATCAGCGCGGCATTCACCTTCGCCGCCATCGCCTCGGTGGCTCTCGTCCGGCCGTCCTGGGGGCTCGCGGTCGCGGTGTACGCGGGGCTCGTCATCGGCTTCGCCTTCGATTCGGCCGACGGGCAGCTGGCCAGGCTGACCGGCAGGGGAGGTCCGGACGGCGAGTGGCTGGACCATGTCGTGGACTGCGCCAAGATGATCCTCGTACACACCGCCGTGCTGATCTCGTTCCAGCGGTTTTTCGATCTGCCGGCCGAGGGCTGGCTGCTCCTGCCGCTGGGCTTCCTGTTCACCGCCGTTCTGACCTTCTGCGCCGGGCTGCTGCGTGAACAGCTGGGCAGGGCGGCCGCCTCGCCCACGGCGGGCAGCGGTGCCGCGGCCCCGGTGTCCCGGGTGCGGGCCGTGGCACTGCTGCCCGCAGACTACGGGGTGTTCTGCCTGGTGTTCCTGCTGCTCGGCGACCGGACCGCGTTCCGCATCGGCTATGCGGTGCTCGCTGTCGTGCACGCACTGTTCCTGGTGGCGTTCCTCGCCAAGTGGTTCAGGGAGCTGACAGCGCTCCGGACTGCGGACTGACGAGCGTGTCCAGCGCCCGGCGCAGCTGGGTGCTGGACGTGTGCACGGTGTACGGGAAGTAGACCACCTCGACGCCTACCTCGGCGAAGTCGTGCTCCAGCCGCTTGCCCTTCTCCGTGTCCCGCCAGTCGTCCCCCTTGAAGATGACGTCGAACCTGACCTGCTGCCAGGTCTCGACCTTGTCGGGCACGGTCTCGACGAACGCGGCGTCCACGTAGCGGACACTGCGTACGATCTCCAGCCGTTCCGGCAGCGGAATCACCGGTTTGTGGCCCTTGGCGAGCGCGGCCATCTCGTCCGAGACGACACCCGCGACGAGGTAGTCGCACTGGCTGCGGGCATGCCGCAGGATGTTGAGGTGCCCTATGTGGAACAGGTCGTAGACCCCCGGCGCGTAGCCGACCCTGTGCACCATCCGTTCTCTCCCCCCACGGTGAACGTGATGTCCGTGTCCAGCAGCCGTTGTCCGGACATGGCATCCGGTGCTGCGGGATATCGGTATCGGTGTTGATGGTGCAACGACCTTACTGTGAAGACCACTTGCGCATCTCGTGAACGGATAAGCTCACTTTTGGGGCTGTTCCTTGGGGGGAACACAGAATGTTCCGGGGGGAAGGCGAGCGTCCATGTCCGATGCCGATCGTCACAAGCCGTTCGAAGACCGCACGCTGCTGGTCGTCTCGACCAACTACGCACCGGAGCTGACGGGCATCGGCCCGTACGCCGCGCAGCTCGCCGAGCACTGGGCCGCGTCCGGGGCCGAGACCCATGTACTGACCGGCATGCCGCACTACCCGTCCTGGCGTACCGAAGCGGAGTACCGGGGCGTGTGGCGGGTCGCCGAGAAGCGGGCCGGGGTCACCGTCCACCGGCGAAGACACTATGTGCCGCCGCGCCAGACTGCCCTGCGCAGAGCGGCGTTCGAGGCCACGGTGCTCGGGCACGGTCTGCTGTCGCCGCCCGTTTCGCGTCCGCCGGACGCGGTGATCTCCCAGATGCCGAGCCTTGCGGGCGGTGTCATAGGGGCCCGGCTGGCGGGCCGCCACCGAGTCCCGCACATACCGGTCGTGCAGGATCTGATGGGTGCCGCCGCCGCGCAGAGCGGTATCCGGGGCGGGGGCCGGGCGGCAGCCGTCGCCTCGGCGGCCGAACGTTACGCGCTGCGCGGCGCCGCCCTCGTCGGAGTCATCCATGAGAGTTTCGTCCCGCGTGTCACCGAGTACGGCGTGGACCCGGGGCGTATCCGTATCGTTCCCAACTGGTCGCATGTGCAGGCGTCTTCGGCAGACCGCACGGGGACCCGGGCAAGACTCGGCTGGAGCGAGGGCACTCCCGTGGTCCTGCACTCGGGGAACATGGGACTCAAACAGGGCCTGGAGGTCCTGGTCGACGCAGCCCGGCTGGCACCGGAGATACGTGTCGTGCTGATGGGGGACGGGAATCAGCGCGAGGCGCTGCTGGGGCGTGCGACGGGCCTGCGCAATCTCGACTTCCTGCCGCCGGCCGGGGCGGACGAGTTCACGGACATTCTCGCTGCCGCAGATGTGCTGGCGGTGACCCAGCGGGCATCCGTGCTCGACATGAGCGTCCCGTCCAAACTTACCTCGTACTTCGTCTCGGGCCGCCCCGTCGTCGCCTCGGTCGCCGACGGGGGAGGCACCGCCCAGGAGGTCCACCGGTCCGGCGCCGGGATCCTCGTCGCACCGGAGGATCCCGCCGCGCTGCTGTCAGCCGTACGCAAGCTCTTCGAAGCGCCGGCCGAAGCGGACCGGCTCGGCGCCAACGGACCGCAGTACGTCGCACGTCACCTGAGCCGAGAGGCGGGCCTGGCCCGCTTCGACGCACTGCTCACCGAGGTCCTCGCGGACGCACAAGGGAGACCACGCCGATGACCCAGCCGATCCGCGCCCTGGAGGACCAGGACGAACCCGCGCTGCTGAGGGACCAGTTCCGTCAGCTCCTGCGCTATCGCGCACTACTCGCCTCCGGCGTGGTCCTCGGACTGCTGGGCGGCGGCTGGCTCGCCCTGAGCGGCGAGGAGAGCTACACATCGACGGGCGAGGTGGTCGTACGCTCCGCCGCCTCGGATCCCTTCGCCGCGGGCGCCTCCGCCGACAAGGGCATCAACATCGGCTCCGAGCGGCAGACCGCCGTCAGCGACACCGTGGGCACCCTGGCCGTCGGCTCCCTGGCCAGGCACGGCGACCGGGTGGAGGTCGGGACCCTGCTGTCCGGTCTCCAGGTCACCAACCCGCCGAACACCCTCGTGCTCCGCTTCTCCTACACCGGCCGCACCCCCGCGCTGGCGAAGGCGCGGGCCGAGGCGCTCGCCGACGCCTATCTGGAGATCCGCAGACAGCGCACCGAGGACAGCATCGCCAACATGGTCGACGGCTACCGTGCCCAGCTGAAGCCCCTCACCGAACAGCGCGATCAGTTGGCGGAGCAGGCCGGGACGAGCAACGACGTGACCAGCGCACGGGGCAACCTCGTGGTCTCGATCTCCGAACTGACCAGGAAAATCTCGGAGTTGCGCGCTCTGGACACCACTCCCGGCTATCTGACGAAGAAGCCCGTCGCGCCCACGGACCCCACCGGTGCGGGGCTGCCCCTGCTGCTCGGACTCGGCGGTGTCGTCGGGCTCGCGCTCGGACTGCTCCTTTCGTGGGTACGCCTGGTCTTCGACCCTGCCGTGCGCTCCACCCGGGAGCTGGTCCGTTCGCTCGGCGCCCCGCTGCTCGGCACCCTGCCCAGGGAACGAGCATCCGTGGGCGCGCTGCTCGCCATCGGACGGAGCGGGAGCCGGCTCGCCGAGGAGTACCGGGCGGTCGCCTTCCGGCTCGCCTACGACCCGTCGTTCGCCCAGCGCCGCAGACTCCTGGTCACGGCCCCGCGCGGGGACAACGACGCAGCGGCGGCCGCCGCGGTCAACCTGGCCGCGGCCTTCGCCGAGATGGGACGTGACGTACTCCTGGTCGAGGCCGATCTGCGCACCCCCTCGCTGGCCGGGGACCTCGGCCCGGCCGTGCAGGGCGCCGGGCCGCGCTGGGCGTCGGAGGGCGAACGGGCCTGGCCGTCGGACAGCCGGATGAATGTGGACGTACCCGGTTCGGGTGCCTTCACCCTGATAGCGGGCCGGCGCACGGACAACGTCCCGCGTGCCCTGACCTCCGCGCCCGTCGGACGGATCGTCGCCGAGGGCGACCGGCCGGGCGCCGTCGTCATCGTGCTGGCCCAGCCCGTGCTCTCGTACGCCGACGCCGTCGCACTGATCGACCGGGTGGAGGGTGTCGTGGTGGTCTGCGACCCGCGCGAGGTGCACCGCAGCGACCTGGAGCGGATCCGCGAGATCATCGAGGCGGCCGGAGGCTCCGTACTCGGCGCCCTGCTGCACCCCGGCCGGAGCCGCTACGAGCGCCGGGCCCGCAAGAAGGCCGGCCGGCGCCGCACGGGCGGCGGCCGGTCCGGCTCCGGGACGGGCCGGGGCGACGGCGGCCGCGGCGGCCGGGAGCACACCGGTGACCCGGCCGAGACGCTCGGCCTGCGCACCTTCGACTACACCGCGGGACACAGATGAAGGCACGGACCGCGATCGTCTGCTCGGTCGCGGACCAGGGCGTGGCGGCGCTCACCAACATCCTGGTGCTGGTGGCCGCCGCCCGGCTCTCCACGGTGGCCGACTTCGCCCGCTTCTCGGCGGTCTACCTCGCCTTCACCGTGTTGCTGGGGGTATCCGGCGCCTACACCGGGCAGCCGCTCGTGCTGCGGCGCGGCGAGAGTGACGAGGTGCGAGGGGCGTGCCGGTCGGCGGTCGCCTTCACCCTGCTCACCGCGACCGCGCTCGGCGCCCTGCTCGCCACCGTCTGCCTGACGCTGCCGGGAGCCACCGCCCGTGCCCTGATGATGCTGGGGCTCGTCCTGCCGGTGGTCCTGGGGCAGGACACCATGCGTTACGCCTTCTCCACCCTGCACCTGCCGCACCTGGCGTTGGCGAGCGATGTGCTCAGACTGGTCTGTGTGCTGGGCGCGCTGGCCATGCAGCCGTACGGTGCCCCGGCGGCCAGGCTCGTCAGCGTCTGGGGGCTGTCCGCGCTGCCCGCCCTCCTGCTGTCGGCTGCCCTGCTGCACCGCAGAGTGGCCGGTACGAACCTGCGGCTCAAGGTCCTGCTGCGGAAAGGGCATCTGGGACGGCGCTTCGTGGTGGAGTTCGGGGTGGGAAACGCCACCAGCCAGCTCTCCGTCCTCGGACTCGGCATGGTCGGCAACCCGCTCGTGGTGGGAGCCCTGCGCGGCGCCACCACTCTCTTCGGGCCGTTGAACGTGCTGTTCACCTCGGCCACCGGCTTCGGCCCGCCCCTGCTCGGACGGCTCGCCTCCGAACGGCGCAGGGTACGCGCCACAGCGACGCTCGCCGCGGTCCTGGCCGCCACAGCCGCCGCCTGGGCCACCGCACTCGCCCTGCTGCCCGACGGAATCGGCCGCCATCTGCTCGGCGACACCTGGCCCACGGCCGCCGCCCTGCTCCCGGCGACGGGCAGCCAGTACGCGGCGATGGCCGTCGGCACCTGCGGGCTGCTGGCGCTCCGGATGCTCGACCCCCGTACCACCCTCTCCATCCAGGTGATCTTCTCGCTCGCCGCTGTCGCCTTCCTCACCGGCGGCTATGTGCTCGGCGGGGTGCCGGGTGCGGCCTGGGGCCTGTGCCTGGGATCCGTCTGCAAGGCGGTGGCCACCTGGACCCGGGTGGCCCGGCTCAGACGCCGCACCGCGGTGGAACAGGCGCCCGTCAGCGCGCGCGCTGTCCGTTCCGGCTCCTGAAGCTGGTGATCAGCAGCAGACAGAGCGCCGCGATCGCCAGTTTCCCGACGGACTGCAACAGCGGTCCGCGCAACAGAATGAAGGTGTACCCGGCGATCAGCGGCGCGGCGATGGCCAGAACACTGCCGGGGCCCGGGCCGTCCCGGGACACCGCCCGCGCGTAACGCCGGTCGGTGCGTGCGGCGACGTACCCGATCAGTGCGAGACCGCCGACCACGCCCGGAGCACCGAAGTCGACCCAGAGCTCGGTCCACAGCGGTGCCGACAGGTTGGTCATGTTCATCCCCATCCACTGGCCGACGCGGACCCCCGTGTCCTCCGGCTTGCCGCTCCACACCGACCGCGGCACGAAGAAGAGGGCGGATCCCGCCAGTTGACGCCCATAGGTGTGGCCGCGGGTGTCGACCCAGGTAATGGTGTTGGCGAACATCACCGTCTGGTCGTAATCCTTGGTGGCCAGCGGCTCGAAGACCGACGACGAATCCACCGGCCGGTACCCGGCGCCGTCGTAGCGGAACCGGTCCGCGTACGGGAACAGCACCAGCGCCCCGACCACCCCCATGGCCAGCACCGACCGGTACATCGCCGCGCTGCTCGGGAACGCGGTGAACAGGAGCGAGACCAGTACGGTCAGGAACCAGTAACGGGCATTGGATATCGGGTTGTTGACGACGACGTTGAGGATCAGCAGCCCGCACCAGACGAGAACCGTCGAGGGGGAACGCCGGGCCCTGCGCGAGGTCACCAGGCGGCGGGTGTAGAAGAGCAGCCCCAGCAGCGCGGGTACCGTACCGAAGCCCTTGAGGAAGGCCGACCCCACGTTGGACTGGCTCGACGCGACCCCGCTGACCGCGACCGAGGCGCTGATCTCCTGGCGGCTGGTGAAGAAGATCGCGGGCCCGCCGAGCTTCAGGACGTAGTAGCCGCTCGCCGCGAAGGCCAGCACCACCAGCAGCCTGAGCCGCATCCGGTGCGCGGTGGCCGGACCGCTTCCGGAGCGTGCGGTGGCCCGGCGGCGCAGTGGACGCCGGGACGCCAGCAGCGCCCCGAGGTCGAACGCGGCGCACCCCACCAGGATCAGCGCGATGGCCGTCATCAGATCCGACCGCGGCCCGACCATCGGGGTGGGGGTCTGCCCGATGACCGCCTGCGCGAACGGCGCCACCCCCATCGCGATGTACACGAACATCCAGAACACGCCCTGCAGCAGACGCCGCCGCGTGGACAGAATCATCGTGGCGAGCCGGGCTCCCGCGTAACACGTCAGCACCAGCTGCAGCCAGTACGCGGTGTCCCGGACGCCCGTCCCCGGCTGCGCCGCGATCACCGCGGGCAGGAAGCAGACCAGGCCGAGGATGAGAGGCACGGCCAGAGCCCGCGACAGCATCGCCCAAGACATGGGCTTCGCCGGCGGCTGGACCGGGTCTTGCGGGCCGTGCTCCGGTACGGGTACGGACGCCGCCGCCTCGTGCACGGACGTCATCTGTTCCCCGTTCCGTGGACCTGTGAACACTCTAACGAATCAACCCACTTGGGGGGTTTGGATGACTAGTCTGGAAAAGGTCGGCCGAGGTTGAGGGGAACCCTGGTGAAGATCCTGCACGTTGTCACACTGCACACCCCGGACCATGCGTTCGGCGGCCCGACGAGGGTGGCGCTCAACCTGTCGAAGGTTCAGCGGGCCGGGGGCGACGACGCCCGCATCATGGCACTGGGCGACGGCTTCGAAGGCCGACTGCCGCGCGAGGTCGAGGGAGTGCCGGTCCATCTCTTCCGGGCCCGCCATCTGCTCCCCGTGTTCGAGGTCAGCGGAATCACCTCCGGTGCGCTCCTGCTCGCCGCCCGTCGCATGATGCGCGGCGCCGATCTCGTCCATGTCCATCTCATGCGCGACCTGGTGACGCTGCCCGTCGCACTGCTCGCGCTGGCCTCCCGCACACCCCTGGTCGCCCAGACCCATGGCATGGTGGACCCGACCGAGAAGCGGGTTGCCCAGCTGACCGATCTGCTGGGGGTACGCAAGGTGCTGCGGGAAGCCGACGCCGTGCTGCACCTGACCGAGATGGAACGCCTCGATGTGAACGCCGTTGCCGCACCGGTGCCGTTGACCCGCACCGTACGGCTGGTCAATGGCGTACGGCCGCAGGAGCTGGGCCCGGCCCGGGAGCCTGGGCGGCCGCCGACGGTCCTCTTCCTGGCCCGGATCCAGGAGCGCAAGCGCCCGGAGGACTTCGTCGCCGCGATGCCGACGGTCCTGGCCGAGCATCCGGACGCCCGGTTCGTGCTGGCCGGCCCCGACACCGGAGCGCTGCCCGCGACTCTCGAACTCGCCCGCAGACTGGAGGTGGTGGACTCCCTCGACCAGGTGGGAGCGCTCGACCACGAAGAGGTCCTGGCGGCGGGGCGGCTGGCCGATGTGTACGTACTGCCGTCGATCGAGGAACCCCTGGGCGTATCCGTCCTCGAAGCGATGTCGGTCGGCACCCCCGTGGTCATCACCCGCACGTGTGGCCTCGGCCCCGATGTCGCGCGGGCCGGGGCGGGCCGGGTGATCGACAGCCGGGTCGGTGAGAACGGGACGAACGCGCTCAAGGTCGCCGGGGCGATACTGGAACTCCTCGAACCCGAGGCCAACGCCCGGGCGGGAAAGGCTGCTTGGGAACTGGTCAATGAGCAGTTCACCATAGAGGCCGTGACCCGGACCCTCCGGCGGACCTACGAGGACGTGGTCCGCCGGAAGGGCCGCTGAGTCAAAAGGTCTTCCCCTCACGGGACTTGAGCGCGATCTGCCAGCGGTAGAAACTCATCGCCAGCGCGAAGTCGAAACCCGCCCGCCCGTCGAGGAATCCCCGCCGGTACACATACATGTACGCGAACGACACCAGGGGCTTGAAGGGCGCCTTGTGGAAAAGCTGTCCCTGGCGCGACTTCACTCTCCGTACCTGCTCCTTGACCTCGGGGTGGTGCTCCAGCCACGCCTCCCAGTCCGAGTACCGGTTGTGCCGCTCGAACCAGGCGGTGACCGGGTCGAGGTCCTGGTGCTCGATCGGATTGCGGAGCGAGCCGGCCGACTCGGCGACCGGCTGGTAGTGGCCCTCGACCTCGCCGATGCCCGGCGCTTCGAGATCCCCGACCTCCGGGTATCTGCAACGGGTGCGGTCGGTCAGTGACCGCTTGCGGATGGTGTAGCCGTGCCGCAGCCGCTTTCCGGAGAACCAGTAACCCAGCGGTATGTCGTACGCCGCGGGCTTCGGCGCGCCGGGATCGGCGAAGATCTGCCGCAGTTCGGCCAGCAGACCGGGGCTGAGCCGCTCGTCCCCGTCGAGCAGCAGAATCCAGTCCAGGTCCGTGCGGACATGGTCCAGGCACCACTGCTTCTTGCGCGGATGACCGCCGTCCCAGGTGTATGTCATCACCTCGGCCCCGCACTCCTCGGCGATCTTCGCCGTGTCGTCCGTACTGTGCGAGTCGACGACGACGACCGCCTCGAAGTGGCCGAGCACCGACTTCACCGCCTCGGCGATGTTCAGCCCCTCGTTCTTCGTGGGGATCGCCACGGCTATCGGCAGCTTGCTCATCCATGGTCTCCTTCGGGCAGCCAGGCGTAGCAGCCTGTGGAGGTGAACACGCGGGCCGCCTCCGGGACGGTGATCTCGGCCCGCTTCCCGGAAGCGGAGGAGCCCGACACCAGGTTCTTGCCGTTGGCCCCGGTGATCTGCCAGGTGCAGTTCTTGGTGGGAGTGACGTCGTGGTAGCGGCCGGGCCGGATCTGCTCGTCCTCGTACGTGCCGTCCGCGTACCCCTGTGAGGCCTCCCGCACCAGCTCTTCGTGCTGGGTGCAGAGGTGCTCGACGGCGGGTTTCGCATCCGCGATCTCGCCCGTCACGATCGCGCCGACCGCCGTGTCCCGGTCGACCTTCACGAGGTACGTCAGCTTGTCGCAGGTCTCCTGACCGGTCTGGAGCACGGCCGCCGGATCCATGCCCTTGGGCACGCGGCCGACCAGATACTCCTTCTGCTTCTTGTTGAAGGAGCCGGTGGCCGGCGTGAGTTCATCGGTGGGCAGTTTCGGTGGTTCGCTCGTCAGCGGAGCCGACGGGCCACTGGGCGAGGTGGCGCCGGGACCCGCCGAGGGGGCCGTGACAGGGGTCCGGGTGGCCGACGGCCTTGCATCGCTCGCAGCCTTGTGACCGTCGGAGGACGAGCCGCAGGCGGCCAGCGCCGCCGTCAGTACGACGACGGCGGCGCCGGCCGGGAACGGATACCTCATCCACCCGTCCTCAGGGCGTAGTGGGCGCTGACCTGCGAGCTGCTCAGCGCGGTCGGGTAGACGGCGGTCTCGTCGATCTGCCCGGCGAAGAAGCTGCTCGTCGGCTGGTTCGGCCAGTTGTTCAGGTTGTCCCCGCCCACCCTCCAGAAGCCGCTGTAGCTCTCGTTGCCGGTGTAGAGGGCGTTGGTGGCGCGGAGTTGCCCGTCCACGTACAGCGCCATGCCGCCGGTGCCCTGCGTGGCGACGACATGGTGCCAGGCGCCGTCGTTGTAGGCGGCAGGCGTCGTGATGGTCCTGGTGCCGCCGCTGCGGACCCCGAAGATCAGCCGCCCGTCATTGCGCATGTACACATGCTTGTCGTACTGGTTGCTGTTCTCCATGGTCATATTGCCGAAGCCGATGATCTTCCCTCCCCTGGTGGTCGTCGTCTTGATCCATGTCTCCACCGAGAACCTGGTGGGCTGTGCATGACGCTTGTTGCTGTACGCGTACTGGTTCGATCCGTTGAAGCCGATCGCGGTCGAGGCACCCGCCACAGCGGCCGGAGTCTGCCGGTAGGCGGGGGAGTTGCGCAGGAATCCGTTGTCCAGCTTGCTGCCGGTGTCTGCGGCGAAGGTCGAGGTGCCTTCGTCGTACCGCCAGTACAGCGAAGCACCGTCCGCCAGCACCTTGGCGGGGTACTTCCCGGCGGCTGACGCCACGGTGGCGGACAGGGCGGGCGACTTGGCACTGGTGTTGGTGCCGTCGCTCGCGCTGATCCGGTACGAGTGGGTCTCACCCGCGGCCACGTCCGTATCGGTCCACCTCAGCTGTGGCCGGTCCCAGAACAGCGAGTACCCCGTCGTGGTGTAAACCGGGGTGCTCGCACCGTCCTTGTAGATCCGGTAGGTGAGCTCACCGTCGTCGGCGTCGAAGCTCGTCTGCCAGTTGACCTCCACCTTGCCCGCGGCAATAGTGGACAGGCTGACGTTCGGCACCCATGGCGCCCCGGTGTCGGGGCCGTCGGCGAACCGGGTGAGGCCCTGCTGCGCGGACCCGTTGACGGTGGTGAACTCGCCGCCCACCCACAGATAGTGATGGCCGCCCTTGTCGGTCTGCGCCATCACCCGCGGTCCGACCGGCTCCCCGATGCCGTCGTTGGTGTCCGGGAACCAGGGGAGCAGCTTGGGGTCGTCGACGGACTGGGCCAGCAGATGCTTGCGCGGCTGCTCCGGAAACTCGCCCATGCTGGCGCAGTCGTGCGCGTGACTGCCGCTGTACAGAACGCCGTTGTGCACGAGGACGGCCTGGGTGGCGCCCAGGCAGGTGTCCCGCCAGCGCTGGTCGAAGTTGCTGAGGTTCAGCGCGATCCGGCCGTCGAAGACACCGCCTCCGGTGCCCTCGTTGGCGGTGTAGAAGCCGGTGGCGTCCGTGGTCAGGTCCTGCACCGTGGAGGTGTTCGGAATGAAACCGGCCGGGTAGCTCTTGGCGACGGCCCCGGTGGTGGCGTCCACGACGGCCAGCGCGTGCGAGGTGGTGCCGTTGACGGTGAAGAAGTCACCGCCGATCAGCACGTGCTTCTGATCGGGCGTCAGCTCCACGGCCCGGCCCACCTCGTCGGTGTTGGCCGTCCACGGCTTCAGCGCGGCACCCGTGGTGACCGCGGCGAACTTGTTCCGGGTCTGCCCCGCCACTGTGTTGAAGTCACCGCCCAGATAGACGGTGCCGGCCGTGACAGCCAGCGCCCGTACCGTTGCGGAGACAGAGACCTTGAAGTCCTGGCGCGGGGTGCACGTCGCGGTGTCGATCGCGGCGATATTGCTCACCCCGACCCCGCTCACCGCCCCGAACTGCCCGCCGACGTACAGCGTCTTCTGATCGGGGGAGAGCGCGAGGGCCCGTACGGTCGCCGTCCCCGACGAGAGCGTGAACGACAGACTGCAGCCGGTCGGTGCACCGGTCGCCGCGTCGAACGCGGCGAAGTTCACTGCGGGCTGTTCGGAGGTTCCGGCGGCCGCGTCCGGCGGCCGGACGGTGGAGAAGGTCCCGCCGGTGTACACGACACCGGCGTCCGACGCGGCCATCGACCAGACGATGCCGTTGGTCTGCCAGGTGGTGAGGTCGTCCGCGGTCAGCGAGACCGGCGGTGTGAGGGCCGCGGCCGGGGAACCCCCGGACGCGGCGGCGGTCAGGGCTCCGGCGAGCAGGCAGAGCGCGGCGGCCGCGGCACGTGCTCTGCCGCGTCCGATGGGTCTGCGCCCCGTACTTCCGTTCATCATTCAGCTCCGAAGGTGAGAACGAGCTGCGGCCGGAAGGCCGCGGTTCCTGCCTCGTCCGACCGGCGGCGGAAACTGTCCGTCCCGCTGCCGGCGAGGGCGAGTGAGTGGTCCGGGCCCGGGGCCCGGACCGGTGCGGACGCGCTCGGGTCCACCGGGCAGCCGGTGGAGAGCGAGGTCGTGCCCGTTTTGGTCCCCGGCACGGTCGTGGGGTGCGACGGCCGGGTGCTGTGGGTGATTGCCGAACCGGTCGACACACCGGTGACCGGCGGGGCGGTGCCTCCGTCGGATGTGCCCGGATCTCTCATCGGTCGACCCGCACAGCCGCTCCGGCGAGCTGGTCGGACAGCTGCCGGATGTCCGCCTCGACCATGATCCTGGCGAGCTCCTGCGATTTCACGGCCGGTTTCCAGCCGAGCAGTTCCTCGGCCTTGGCGGCATCACCGATCAGCGCGTCGACCTCGCTGGGGCGCTCGTACTTGGCGTCGTAGCGGACGTGCTCCCGCCAGTCCAGGCCGGCGTGCGCGAAGGCGTACTCCAGGAACTGCCGGACGCTGACACCCTCGCCGGTGGCCACGACGTAGTCGTCCGGGTTGTCGCACTGCAGCATGCGCCACATCGCGTCGACGTACTCGGGGGCGTAGCCCCAGTCGCGCACGGCATCGAGATTGCCCAGATGGAGGTGGGTCTGCAGACCCGCTCTGATCCTGGCCACCCCACGAGTGATCTTCCGGGTCACGAACGTCTCGCCGCGGCGCGGGGACTCGTGGTTGAAGAGAATCCCATTGACCGCGAACATCCCGTACGCCTCACGGTAGTTGACGGTCGCCCAGTACGAATAGACCTTGGCGACGCTGTACGGGCTCCGCGGATGGAAGGGGGTCTTCTCGTTCTGCGGCGGAGGCATGGCGCCGAACATCTCCGACGAGGACGCCTGATAGACACGGGTGTCGATACCGCTCGCGCGGACCGCCTCCAGCAGCCGGATGGTGCCGAGACCGGTGATGTCACCGGTGTACAGCGGAGCGTCGAACGAGACGCGGACGTGCGACTGCGCACCCAGGTTGTAGACCTCGTCCGGCCGGATGTCGCGCAGCAGATTCACCAGCGCGACCCCGTCGGCGAGGTCGGCGTGATGCAGGACGAACGAACGGTTCTCTTCCTCCGGTCCCTGGTAGATGTGGTCGATCCGCTCGGTGTTGAAGCTCGACGACCGGCGTATCAGTCCATGGACCGTGTACCCCTTGTCGAGCAGCAGCTCGGACAGGTACGAACCGTCCTGTCCGGTCACGCCGGTGATGAGCGCGGTCTTCGCCACGACTCCCCCTTCTGTGTTCGTCTTAAAGGCTGTTGGTTCCCACCGAAATATCGGAATTGAGCGATCTGCGGCAAAACGTCACCGCGGCCTGCGGCTGCTGGCACAATCCGAGCCATGACGACTGATCTCCCCGGCCCTCCCCAGGAATCCGTCCGCCCCCTCCTGCGACCCGGCGCCCGCATATTCGTCGCGGGCCACCGCGGTCTGGTCGGTTCGGCGGTGGTACGGTGCCTCACCGCCGCCGGACACGAGGTGATCACCCGCGATCGCGATCACCTCGATCTGCGCGACGCCGCGCGGACCGAGGCATTTCTCCGCGAGGTCCGTCCGGACGCGGTGGTGCTGGCCGCCGCCAAGGTAGGCGGGATCATGGCCAACAGCACGTATCCGGTCCAGTTCCTCGAAGACAATCTGCGCATCCAGCTGAGCGTCATCGCCGGAGCACATGCCGCCGGGGTCGAGCGGCTGCTCTTCCTCGGCTCGTCCTGCATCTACCCCAAGCGCGCCCCACAGCCGATTCCCGAAAGTGCCCTGCTCACGGGCCGGTTGGAGCCGACGAACGAGGCATACGCACTGGCCAAGATCGCCGGAATCGTGCAGACCCAGTCCTACCGCCGGCAGTACGGCGCCTCGTACATCAGCGCCATGCCCACCAACCTCTACGGCCCGGGCGACAACTTCGACCTGGAGACCTCGCACGTACTGCCCGCGCTGATCCGCCGCTTCCATGAGGCGCGACGCGACGGCTCGCCCGCGGTCACGCTCTGGGGCTCCGGCAGCCCGCGCCGCGAATTCCTGCACGTCGACGATCTGGCCGCCGCGTGCCTCCTGCTGCTGGAGCGCTACGACGGTGACGAGCTCGTCAACGTCGGCTGCGGGGAGGATCTGACGATCCGTGAACTTGCGGAAATGGTATGTGATGTGACGGAGTACCAGGGGTCTGTCGAATGGGACGCGTCGAAGCCCGACGGCACCCCGCGCAAGCTGCTCGACGTCTCCCGGCTCACCTCCCTCGGCTTCGCACCGCAGATTCCACTGCGCGACGGGATCGCCCGTACCTACGCATGGTGGCTGGAGCGGCAGACCGCACAGGTCTGAGCGGACCCGACGGGCCGACCGGCAGGGGCCGGCCGTCGCAACGAGACGGCCGCCCCTCCCTCCGCCCCCGCACGGCCGGAGGTTTCGCACTCTTCGCATCGACGGCCGCCGCACTCAGTACGCCCCGCGGCCGTCGGTGACGGCGCGCAGCGTGCGGGCCATGAGTCCCATGTCCGTGGCCACCGACCAGTTGTCGACGTACCACAGGTCGAGCGAGACGGTCTCCTGCCAGGACAGGTCCGAGCGCCCGCTGACCTGCCACAGGCCGGTCAGCCCCGGCCTGACCGCGAGCCTCCGGAGCTCGCGTTCGTCGTAGCGGGACACCTCATCCGGCAGTGGAGGCCGTGGACCGACCAGTGACATGTCGCCCCGGAGCACATTGAGCAGTTGCGGCAGCTCGTCGAGAGACGTCCGGCGCAGCAGACGGCCGATCCCGGTCACCCGGGGGTCGCGGCGCATCTTGAACATCGGGCCGTCGTTCTCGTTCGCCGTCACCAGCTGAGCCTTGTGGCTCTCGGCGTCCACCACCATCGTCCGGAACTTCCACATGGTGAACGGCCGGCTGTGCTGCCCGTGGCGGACCTGACGATGGAAGACCGGCCCGTTCGAGCCGAGCCGCACCGCCGCCCCGATCAGGAGCAGCAGGGGTGACAGAACCAGCAGACCGAGTGCGGCGCCGGTACGGTCCAGCACGGCCTTCAGGACCATCTGCGGCCCCTGGCGCAGCGGTGGCGCGATGTGCAGCAGGGTCAGCCCGGCCGCTGCGGACGGCCGTACCCGGCCGGCCGCGATGCCCGAGAGCTCCGACAGCACGGACAGCGGAAGCCCGCCGTCGTGCAGTCCCCAGAAGAGCCGGCGCAGCCGCTCCTCGGAGAGCTGCGGCCCGGGCACCACCAGAGCCAGATCCGCGTCATGGGCGAAGGCTCCTCCCAGCACGGTCGACGCATCGTCGTCGGCCGGTGCCGGTGCGAGCCGGCCCGGCACCTGGACATCGCACTCCAGCGGCGTGGTCCCCACCGGTATGGCGGCCACGACCGAGTACGGATGGTCCGCGCGGGAATCGAGCAGCTGCACCGCGCGTTCCACCCCCGGAGCCTCACCGACCACCAGTACCCGCCGGACCGCCCGCTGCTGCCGCCCCGGCCAGGGCATTTGCCGCACCCCCCATATCGCAATCCCCACGAGCAGGCCGGGCAGCAGGGCCACGACCGCCGTCGCAGGATCGGCCGAATCGCCGGTCATGGTCCTCAGTACGGCGAGTACGCCGATGAGCAGCAGCCAGTCGCCTGCCGTGCTCAGTACACCCGGCGGATCGTCCGGCGGCCGGTCCGCGTACCGGCCGCGCGCGGCCCGCACACCGGACCATGCAAGCGCGGCCACGGCCGCGGCGACCGCGGCCCGCGACTGCCCTCCGGCCCCCAGCACGAGCCATGCCGGAATCCCCAGGCCGGCAAGTTCGGCCCCGATGACGACCGGCAGACACCGGCCCGTCCTTCTCTTCGTCGGGGTTGGTCCTGAACGTTCGCGCTGTACGGTCGGCGCCCTCCACAGATTGTCGAGTTCCTTGTTGCGAGGCCGATTTGAAGCAGTCCGTGGACGAGGCGCCCCCGCCAGTCCCACAGGTCCTGATCTGTCCGAATCGGGTAGCTCGACATGCCCCATGAACCCCCCAGTCACAGTTGCACCGCCACAAACGGGACGCATCCGCCGATCCCATGGACTGACGGATGCGCCCTCGCTCGCTGCACGATATCCACACACGTGCCATTTCGCTGGAGTTCCAGTGAAGTTCAGACATGCGCACTGGCTCGGAACTCGTCCCGTTCCGGGCTGGATCTCTTGGTCTGCGGGAGACTGTTCGTATTTGGAAGGTGCCGGAATCGGATGGTGTGCGGACATGTACGTCACCAGTTGCATCGCCTCACCAACAGGTTTGTCTGGGAAAATGCACCGTCGGGATCGCGACACCCGGCCATGAATGAAAGTGGGGACGTGCGGTGACTCCCGCGGAGAAGAACTGGGCCGGAAACATCACGTTCGGCGCGCGGCGGCTGAGTATGCCCCGCTCCGAGGCCGAGCTGCGGGAGACGATGTCCGCGACCGCGGTACATGCGCTCGGCACCCGGCACTCCTTCAACTCCGTCGCCGACACCCGCGGCGATCTGGTGTCGGTGGCCGGGCTGCCCCGCAGGGTCGAGATCGACCGGGAGGCAGGGGCGGTCACCGTCGCCGCGGGGCTGCGCTTCGGGGAGTTCGCCGACGTACTGCACGAGAACGGGTACGCCCTGCACAACCTCGGTTCGCTGCCGCACATCTCGGTCGCCGGGGCCTGCGCGACCGGAACCCACGGTTCGGGAGTCGGCAACAGTTCCATTGCGGGGGCCGTCCGGGCGCTGGACATGGTCACGGCCGACGGCCGGAACGTGTCACTGAGGCGTGGCGACGCGGATTTTCCCGGAGCCGTGGTGGCCATGGGCGCGCTGGGCGTGGTGACCGCGCTGACGCTGGACGTGGTGCCCGCCTTCGACGTACAGCAGTGGGTCTACGAGGATCTGCCTGAGTCCCGGCTCACGGGCAGTTTCGACGAGGTGATGTCGGCCGCCTACAGCGTCAGTGTCTTCACCGACTGGCATGAGGGGCCGCTCAATCAGGTGTGGCTCAAGCAGCGGGTGGGTTCTGAGGGGCCACAGCGGGCGCCCGAGGAGTGGCTCGGCGCGCGGCTCGCGGACGGGCCGCGCCATCCGATCGCCGGGATGCCGGCCGAGAACTGCACCCGCCAGCAGGGCGTTGCCGGACCGTGGCACCGGCGCCTTCCGCACTTCCGCCTGGAGTTCACCCCCAGCAACGGGGACGAACTGCAGTCGGAGTACTTCGTGGCCCGACAGGACGCGCCTGCGGCGTACGAGGCACTGGGCCGGCTCCGGGAGCGGATCGCCCCGCTGCTGCAGATCACCGAGATCCGCACCGTCGCCCGCGACGATCTGTGGCTGAGCCCGGCGGGCGGCAGGGACTCGGTGGCCTTCCACTTCACCTGGGTGCCGGACACGGCCGCCGTCACACCGGTGCTCGGGGCGATCGAGGAGGCCCTGGCACCGTTCGGTGCGCGGCCGCACTGGGGAAAGGTGTTCACCACCACCCCCGGGACACTGCGCACGCTGTACGGGAAATACGCCGACTTTGAGCGGCTGACGGCCCGGTTCGACCCGGAGGGCAAGTTCCGGAACGATTTCCTGGCGCGCCACTTCCTCCCCTGAGCGGCCTTCCGCAGCGGTGTCCCGGCTGCCCGGGGGGAGCGAGGTCAGAGGCTGTCGAGGTCGTCCTCGGACCGGGACGGCCGGGCGGGGGCCGCACTTCCCGGGGCCGGATGCTCCACCAGGCAGCGGGGTGACCACGAGCACGCCCATCGCGTCGCCCGCATGGCGATGCGGATCCGGCCCATGAAGGCGGCCGCCCCGACGTCATGGCCGGCTCCACCCGTGCCTGATGCAGCTCCACCTCACGGCGTGCCCGTGAGGTGAGCTGTTGCAGAGTGGAGAGCAGTTCGCCGGCGCTCGCCGAACGAGCAGGACGACGCCGGTTTCAAGGGCTGCTCCGCACTCGGTGGAAGTGACTCCACGCATCCTATTTCTGCGGTGTGGTCCCCGCAGGACGAGCCGGAACGCGCGGACGGGCCCAGCCGGGTGGATCCTGATGACAGGACCGTGTCGTGGCGGCGGACCGAGGCCGGGCGCGGTCGCAGGAGGTGCGCGATGACTCGCACGCTGGAGTGGCAGGTCCGCGTCGGTCTGTCCGAGGAGGACGGTACGACCAGGGCCGAGGCGGTACTGGACACCGGCTCCGAAAAGCTCATCGGACATGGGGTCGCCCGCTGCAACCCGCAGGACGTGGACGTCCCCGTCATCGGCGACGAACTCGCGGCGAGCCGCGCCATGAAGGACGTTGCCGCGCAGTTGATGAAGGCCGCCGACCATGAACTGGAAACGGTCGGAGCCGGACCCGCGAGCGGGCCGGTCGCACCGCCGTACGCATGGTCCGACACCACGGCCTGAGCTCTGGGGAGGGCATATGACCCGCATCTCGATGACGGTGGACGGCACGAGGTACGAGGACGAGGTCGAGCCCCGGCTGCTGCTGGTCCACTACCTCCGAGACCACCTGGGGCTCACCGGCACGCCCGTCGGCTGCGACACCAGCAACTGCGGGGCGTGCACCGTCGAACTCGACGGCGACAGTGTCAAGAGCTGCTCCGTACTGGCCGTGCAGGCCGACGGCGGCGAAGTGACGACCGTCCAGGGGCTCGACTCCGATGGAGAATGGACACCGCTGCAGACCGCCTTCCACGAACAGCACGCGCTGCAGTGCGGCTACTGCACCCCCGGCATGATCATGGCGGCCAGGGACCTGCTCAAGGAGAACCCCGGCCCCACTGCGGAGGAGGTCCGTCACGGGCTCGAGGGCAATCTCTGCCGGTGCACCGGCTACCAGAACATCGTGCGCGCGGTCCTGGCAGCGGCCGCCGAGGAGCGCCGCCGCGCCCTCGCGCCCCAGCCCTCGGACACCGGCCGGCCGATGCCGAGGAGCGGCGCGGCCCCGATGGGCGCCGGGCAGGAGGCCCGGACATGACCGGCCTGATAACCACCGGGGAATCCCGCCCCGAGGTCGGCCGCTCCCGGATGCGCAAGGAGGACGCCCGCCTCGTCACCGGCCGTACCACCTGGACCGACAACATCACCGTGCCGCGCCTGCTGCACCTGGCGATCCTGCGCAGCCCCATGGCCCACGCGCACATCGACCGGGTCGATGTGTCGCCCGCGCTGGAACGTCCTGGGGTGGTTGCCGCCTTCACCGGCCGCGACCTGGCCGGTGAACTCGGCCCCATGCCCTGCGTATGGCCCGTGACGGAGGACATCGTCATGCCCGACCACCCGGCACTCGCCGTCGACGAGGTCAGGTACGTCGGTGACCCCGTCGCCCTGGTGATCGCCCGCGACCGGTATGCCGCCGCGGACGCTCTGGAGGCCGTGGAGGTCGACTACACACCCCTGCCGCCCGTCCTCGACCTGGAATCCGCACTGGCCGACGACGCCACGCTGGTCCATGCCGACAAGGGCACCAACCGCTGCTACACCTGGCCGCTCGCCACGGGCGACTACGCAGCGGAGAAGGCCCGCGCCGACGTCGTACTCCACCGCCGCTACACCCAGCAGCGCCTCATTCCCAATGCCATGGAACCCAGAGCCGTCGTCGCCGCGCCGCCCACGGCCTCCGACGAATACACCCTGTACTCCTCGACCCAGGTCCCGCACGTGGCCCGGGTCATCCTGTCCATGGTCACCGAGATCCCCGAACAGAAACTGCGGGTGATCGCCCCGGACGTCGGCGGCGGCTTCGGGTCCAAGCTCCAGGTGTACGGGGAGGAGGCCGTCGCCCTCACACTGGCCAGGAAGCTCGGCCGGCCCGTCAAATGGACCGAGTCCCGCTCCGAGGGGTACCAGGCCACCCATCACGGCCGCGGCCAGATCCAGGACATCGAGATCGCGGCAACCGGTGACGGGCGGATCCTCGGCCTGAGCGTCGGCCTGCTCGCCGACATGGGCGCGTACCTGATGCTGATCACCCCCGGCACTCCGCTGCTCGGCGCGTTCATGTACCCGGGGATCTACAAGATGAACGCATACACGTTCCACTGCACCGGCGTCTTCACCACCAGAACACCGACCGACGCCTACCGCGGCGCCGGCCGCCCCGAAGCGACGTTCGCGATCGAGCGGACCATGGACGAACTCGCGGCCGAACTGGACCTGGACCCCATCGAGTTGCGCCGCCGCAACTGGATCGGGCACGACGAGTTCCCGTACACCTCCGTCGCCGGACTCACCTACGACAGCGGCAACTACGAAGCGGCCACCGACCGCGCACTCGCCCTCTTCGGCTACGACGGCCTGCGCACCGAGCAGCGCGAGCGCAACGCACGGAACGACCCGGTACGGCTCGGCATCGGCATCTCCACCTTCACCGAGATGTGCGGCCTCGCGCCCAGCCGGGTCCTGCGTGATCTGCGGTACGCCGCCGGGGGCTGGGAGGCAGCCACCATCCGCATGCTGCCCACGGGAAAGGTCGAGGTCACCACCGGCACCAGCCCGCACGGGCAGGGCCACGCCACCTGCTGGAGCCAGATCGCCGCCGATGTGCTCGGCGTGCCCTTCGACGACATCGAAGTGGTGCACGGCGACACCAGGGCGGTACCGCAGGGCATGGACACCTACGGCTCCCGTTCGCTCGTGGTGGGCGGTCTGGCCGTCCACCATGCCGCGCTGAAGGTGGTGGCCAAGGCCCGCAGGGTCGCCGCACACCTGCTGGAGGCGAACGAGGCCGACCTGGAGTTCTCCGGCGGCACCTTCGCGGTGAAGGGATCGCCGGAGGCGACGAAAACCATCCAGGAAGTGGCCTTTGCGACGTTCTCCTCCCACGACCTGCCCGACGGACTGGAACCGACGATCAATGCCGAGCACCTGGTCGACCCCGACAACTTCTCGTTCCCGCACGGCACCCACCTGTGCGCGATCGAGGTCGACACCGAGACCGGCCGCGCCCGGATCCGCAGCTATGTCTGTGTCGACGACATCGGGAAGGTGATCAACCCGGTGATCGTTCAGGGCCAGATCCACGGCGGCCTGGCGCAGGGCATTGCCCAGGCGCTCTACGAGGAGGCGGTGTACGACTCCGAGGGCAACCTGGTCTCCGGAACGATGGCGGACTACCTGGTGCCCTCAGCACCGGACCTGCCGGACTTCGTCACGGACCGCACCGAGACCCCGGCGACATCGAACGCCCTCGGGGTCAAGGGAGTCGGCGAGGCCGGGACCATCGCGTCCACCCCCGCCGTCGTCAACGCGGTCGTGGACGCACTGCGGCCGCTCGGCGTGAAGGACGTGGCCATGCCGTGCACACCGCAGCGGATCTGGCAGGCGGTCACGGACGCACGGGCCGAGGAGGCGACGGCATGATCCCCGCCGCATTCGACTATGCACGGCCGCAGACCCTCGACGAGGCGGTACGAACGCTGCACGACGGCGGCGAGGACGCGAAGGTCCTGGCGGGCGGACAGAGCCTGATCCCCATCCTGCGGCTGCGCCTCGCCTTCCCCGAACTCCTCGTCGACCTCGGGCGGATCCCGGAGCTCCGCGGCGTCCGTGAGGACACCGACACCGGATCGCTCGTGATCGGAGCCATGACGACCCACCACGACGTCATCCACAACTCGTTGGTGCGCCGCCACGCCGGACTGCTGGCCGCCGCCACCGAGACCGTCGCCGACCCCGCCGTACGGCACCGAGGCACACTCGGCGGTTCGCTCTCCCACGCCGACCCGGCCGGCGACCTCCCGGCGGTGCTTCTCGCCCTCGACGGCGAGATGGTGGCCGCGGGGCTGCAGGGCCGACGTACCATCCCGGCACGCGACTTCTTCGTCGACTATCTGCAGACCGCCCTGACGGGGGACGAGGTGCTGGAGGAGATCCGGGTGCCGAGGACCGACGGCTGGGGTTTCCACTACGAGAAGTTCAGCCGGGTCGCCCAGGGCTGGGCGGTCGTCGGCATCGCGGCGCTCGTACGACGCGACGACGGCCACATCGCCGAGGCCCGCATCGGCCTGACCAACATGGGCACCACGCCACTGCGCGCGAGCGCCACCGAGCAGGCGCTCACCGGCGCGGAGGCCGGACCGGCCGCCGTGGCGCGGGCTGCCGAAGCCGCGGCTGAGGGAACTCACCCGGCTTCCGACCTGTCGGCCTCACCCGAGTACCGCGAACACCTCGTACGGGTGCTGACCCGGCGTGCGGTGCTGGCTGCGGCCGGGATGGAGTGACAGGTGACGAGCCCGGCGAACTGGGTGATCGGAGCCGACGGGCCGGGGGACGGGCCGGGCGAACTGCGCGCCCGCCTGGAGGAAACGGGCTACCTCGTCGACGAAGGGCTCGCCATCGCCTGCTTCCTGGCGCTCAGGCTGCACCGGCCGCTGTTCTGCGAGGGCGACGCGGGCGTGGGCAAGACCGCACTCGCCCCGGCCCTAGCGAAAGTCCTTCACGCCCCCCTGATCCGCCTCCAGTGCTACGAGGGCATCGACGCCTCCCAGGCCCTGTACGACTGGGACTTCCCGCGCCAGCTGCTTCACCTGCGGGCCGCCCAAGCCGACGGGGTCACCGAGCCGGACCGGCTGGAGAGCGAGTTGTACAGCAGACGCTTCCTGGTCGCACGCCCGCTGCTGCAGGCGGTGGAGACCCAGCCGTCGGTCCTGCTCGTCGACGAAGTCGACCGGTCGGACGACGAGTTCGAGGCATTTCTGCTGGAACTCCTCTCCGATTACACGGTCACGGTCCCGGAGCTGGGCACCCTGCGCGCCCAGTCGCCCCCCGTCGTCGTACTGACGTCCAACCGCACCCGGGAAGTCCACGACGCATTGAAACGGCGCTGCCTGTACCACTGGTTCGACCACCCGGACTTCGACCGCGAACTCGCGATCGTCCGCAGCCGCCAGCCGCAGGTGACCGCCCGTCTCGCCACACAAGCCACCGCCGTGGTGCAGAAGTTGCACACCCAGCATCTGCTCAAGCCGCCCGGAGTGGCCGAAACCATCGACTGGGCCGAGGCCCTCGACGCGCTGGGTGCCACCGAACTGGACGCGGAGCTGGCCTTCGCCACGCTCGGCTCGGTGCTGAAGTACAGGGAGGACTCGGAACGCGCCCGCTCCCTCGATCTGTCCGCGGTCCTCGCGGCGAGGGGAGCGTGAGCCGTGCCCACCGCACCCGCCATCGATGCGACCGCCGTCGCCGTCGGGCTCACCCGGGCGTTGCGCGCGGCCGGAGTC
Organism: Streptomyces sp. NPDC037301; assembly: GCF_055602785.1. Classification (NCBI taxonomy): domain Bacteria; kingdom Bacillati; phylum Actinomycetota; class Actinomycetes; order Kitasatosporales; family Streptomycetaceae; genus Streptomyces; species Streptomyces sp. NPDC037301. The sequence continues at coordinate 7,679 of NZ_JBVJWD010000008.1, read as the reverse complement.
GCCACCGGCCCCGACCGTACACAGGCGTTCCTGGGCGCGCTCGGTCTGCTGCGCCCCGCATTCCGCTCCGACGTCTACTGGGCGGGCCGTCTCACCCTGTGCGGCAGCCGGGACGACCTGGAACGGTACGACCGCGTATTCGCCGCCTGCTTCGACCGGCGCCCGCGACCCCGCGATCCGATGCGCTCGGTGGGCGTACCGAAACCGCAGCCGCGCGTGGCGGCCGCCGCGTCCGGCGCGTCTGACGGCACCGACAAAACGGGCGACGACCGAACACCGTCCGCGGCGGCCCTGGCAAGCTCCGCCGAGGTCCTGCGCCACCGTGACATGGCCGAGCTGACCCCCGCCGAAAGAGCCCAACTACGGCGACTGCTCGCCGCGTTCGCGCTGAGCGGCGAGCCGCGCCGCACCCCCAGGCTGCGCCCGGCCCGACGCGGCGATGTCGACCCCCGACGCACCGTGCGCGAATTCCTGCGGCACGGTGGCGAACCCGCCCGGCTGCGCCACCGTACCCCCACCACCAAGCCGCGACGGGTCGTGCTGCTGCTGGACATCAGCGGCTCCATGGACCCGTACGCGGATGCCCTGCTGCGCTTCGCACACGCCGCAGCACACGGCGCGGCGGCTCGCACACCCACCGAAGTGTTCACGATCGGCACCCGGCTGACCCCGGTGACCCGCGAGATGGCCCACCGGGATCCGGACGCGGCACTGGCCGCGGTCGCCGACGCGGTCCCCGACCGCGGCGGCGGCACCCGGCTCGGCGAGATGCTGCGAAGCTTCCTCGACCGCTGGGGGCAGCGCTCCTGCGCACGGGGAGCGGTGGTGGTCGTCCTCTCCGACGGCTGGGAGCGGGGTGACCCCGCACTGCTCGCGGCCCAGATGCGCCGACTGCACCGGCTGGCGCACCGCGTGGTGTGGGTCAACCCCCGCAAGGCACGCCCGGGTTACGCACCGCTCGCGGCGGGCATGGCGGCGGCGCTGCCACACGTGGACGCCTTCGTCGAAGGGCACAGCCTGGCCGCCCTGGAGCGGCTGGCGGCAGTGGTGCGAGGGGCGGTGGCCGATGCGTGAGATCCTTCCGGCGCTCAGCCGCTGGTACACCGCCGGGGAACCGTTCGGGCTCGCCACCGTCGTCGCGGTCAGCCGCAGCGCACCGCGCGGCCCCGGCGCGGCGATGGCCGTGGGCCCGGACGACGAGGTCGTGGGCAGTGTCTCGGGCGGCTGCGTCGAGGGCGCCGTCTTCGAACTGGCCAAGGAGGTCGTGGAAACGGGCCGGGCCCAGCTCCAGACCTTCGGCTACAGCGACGAGGACGCCTTCGCCGTCGGCCTCACCTGCGGCGGCGAGATCACCCTCCTCGTGCGTCCCGTGACGGCGGTGTACGACACCTCCTTCGGCGAGGTCGCCGCATCGGTCGCCGGGCACCGCCCGGTGGTGGTCGCCACCGTGACCGACGGACCCGCCCCGCGCGGCGCCGCCCTCGCCGTCTGGCCGGACACCGTCTCCGGATCGCTGGGCGCGAGCGGCCTCGACGCCGCCGTCACCGCCGATGCGCGTGGGGAACTCGCCCAAGGCGCAACCGGCTTGCGGCACTACGGCCCCAACGGCGAACGGCGCGAGGACGACGTCACCGTGTTCCTCCAGTCGTTCGCTCCGCCGCCCCGGATGCTGGTCTTCGGCGCCATCGACTTCGCTGCCGCGGTGGCCCGGATCGGTGCGTTCCTCGGCTACCGAGTCACCGTCTGCGACGCCCGCCCCGCCTTCGCCGACCCCCGCCGCTTCCCGGACGGTGCGGAGGTGGTCGTCGACTGGCCGCACCGGTACCTCAACGACACGGAGATCGACGGGCGGACCGTGATGTGCGTACTCACCCACGACCCGAAGTTTGACGTTCCACTGCTGGAGGTGGCCCTGCGCACCCCGGCCGCGTATATCGGCGTGATGGGCAGCCGCCGGACCCACGAGGACCGCCTGGCCCGGCTGCGCGAGACCGGTCTCGGCGAAGCAGAACTGGCCCGGCTGCGCTCGCCCATCGGCCTCGACCTCGGCGCGCGTACCCCCGAGGAGGTGGCCGTCTCGATCGCGGCGGAGATCGTCGCACTGCGCTGGGGCGGCACCGGCAGCCCGCTCGCGGACACGGTCGGGGCGATCCACCCGCCGCGGCTGAATTCCGTATGACTTCGTGACCCTTGTGATTCGTGACCCTGTGATTCGTGTGAGGAGCAGACCATGCAGCTGCAGAACTCATTCACCGTGCCGGTCCCGGTCGACGAGGCCTGGCGGGCGCTCCTCGACATCGAACGCGTCTCGCACTGCATGCCGGGTGCGACCGTGGAGGAGTTCGACGGCGACACCATCAAGGGCTCCGTGAAGGTGCGGGTGGGACCGATCACCGTGACGTACCGGGGCACGGCGACCTTCCTGGAGAAGGACGAGTCGGCCCACCGCGTGGTCCTGTCCGCCCGGGGCAACGAAGTACGGGGCCAGGGCACGGCGAGCGCCACGGTGACCGGCACGCTGGCCGATCACGACGGAGGGACGACCGTTGCCGTGACCACCGACCTGACCGTCACCGGGCGGCCGGCCCAGTTCGGCCGCGGAGTCATGGCCGATGTGAGCGACAAACTCATCGGCCGGTTCGCCGACTGCCTGTCGCAAAAGCTGTCGGCAAGGGAAGAACCGTCCACGACAGCACCGGCCACTGCCGCTTCCGCGGCCGACGGTACGCAATCCGCCGCGTCCGACAGCACGCCGATGCGCGAGGCCGAGCCGATCGATCTGCTGCGCACAGCAGCCGGTCCGGTGACCAGACGCGCGGCGGGAGCCTTTGCCGTGGTCGCAATCGCGGTACTGGCCGTGGTCCTCGCCCGCCGCAGCCGTTGCCGCAGCCGTTGCCGTTGCCGCTGCCGCTGCCGCTGCCGCTGCCGCTGCCGCTGCCGCTGCGGCGGAGTGTGCCGGTCGTGTCACAGCGGGCGCCTGTCGGGAGAGCCGTAGCGTTGCGCACGGGAGAGGCCGAAGCCGCGATTCCGGGTCCAGCGGGAGCCATGTGCTGGAGCGCGACCGCCGATCTCGTTGCGGGCATCTGCATCGCCGCCGCCGGAGTGGCGTGCGTCGCGCAGGTGCGCCGGGTCCGTGACCTGTCGCTGGCGGCGCTGCCGCTGCTCCTCGGGGCCATCAGATCATCGAGTCCGTGATCTGGCGCTCGGGCGGCGGCACCGGTCCCGCCACCCTTGCCTGGGCCGTCATCGCCCTTCCGCTGCTGCCGTTGTGGGTTCCGCTGGGTGTGCTGTGCGCCGCGCCGCCGCACGCCCGATGCCCGTTGCTGGTGCCCCTCGCGGCCGGAATCGCGACCGTCGCGGCGCTCGCGTACTGCTGGCGACCCGTCCCGTGACCGCAGAGATCCGCGGGCACACCCTCGGCTACGCCTTCGACCTACACGGCTCCGGGCTGCTCGTCGGCGGGTACCTCCTGGCCACGGTGGGCTCACTGCTCCTGGCCGGGGACCGCCTGCTGCGATGGCTCGGTGTGCTGGTCGCGGTCGGGGCCGCCGTCTGTGCGGCCCTTTGGCGGCTGGAGTCCGTCTCGACCTGGTGCGCCTTCGCGGCGGTGTGCTCGGTGATCCTGCTCGGCTGGACCCGCCGACGCCCTGCGGAGCAGTTCGTCTAGACGGACCGGGGCAGGCCGATCGGGTTCGGGAACGGCAGCAGCCCAGCCGCCAGCACCTGCCGGGTCGGCAGCTCCAGAGCGGCGAGCAGCGCGTCCACCATGCTGTCGGTGAGGGGGCGCAGCAGCCGGGCGGCCAGCCGGTCGGTGGTGTCCTCGATCAGGTCCCGTTCCTCACGACCGCGCGGCGTGACAGCCGATTCCGCGTCGATCAGCCCGCGGGAGCGCAGCCGTTCCTCGGCAGCCGCCCACTCCATGTCGCTCCAGCCCCGGTCGAGCTGGATGCCCTCGCGCGGAACACGGTCGGTGGCGGCGGTGAGAACGAGCGCCTCGGGGGAGTCGAGACCATGGTCGGCAAGGGCGGCGGCGTGCGCGTCGCCCCGGATGAGGCCCACGGACCGGCAGATGCCCCGGCACTCCTCGTCGAAGTAGATCACTGGGTGGAGGGGCTCACAACTGCTGGTCCGGTTCCTCGTTTTGGCGAACATGGGCACGATTGAGTGAACGACGCGACCTTTCGTGGGCGCGCCTGGCGGATGTCCGTAATGTGTGACGCGATCTGGGACGCCGGGTGTGGCGTCAGCAGTCGGGGCCCCCGTATCACCGGAGTGATGGTTCGGGGCTTCCCCGTCGCCTCTGGCCACACCCACATGGCCAGGTCGCAGGAATTCCGCCCACCCGGGACGGACCGCATACGGGATATGCGTCGCCGCCCAGGACGCGAAAGCGGAGGACCAGTGCGCCCAAGACCGTTCGGGGCGTGCCAGTGCAACTTATGTTCACTGCCCAGGAACGGTTCGGTGCGCAGCCACAGCGTGCGGGGTCTCGACTCCATGGGAGCCAACCTAACGCCCATGTCGGCGGATATGCCGTACGACGACGGGCGGGCGGGGGCTTTCTTCGGCCTCTGCCCGTCCGTCGTTGCCGCACCGGGGGATCGGCGGCGGTGACTGCCTCAGATGGTCCCGCCGAAGTGCCGCTCCACGATTGCCGCGGCATCGGTGCCGCGCGGCAGGATGCCGTACTGATGGCCACGGGCCTCGCCGAGCCGGGCGGCGACGAACGCTTCGGCTGTCGCCGCGGGAGCGTGACGCAGCATCAGCGAGGACTGCAGAGCCAGCGCCATGCCCTCGACGGTCGCCCGCGCGCGGGTCTGCGCGGCCAGCGGGTCGCGCAGGTCCTCGGCCAACTCCTGGCGCACCCGACGGATGTGTGCGTCCAGTACGGAACTGGCACCGGCCGTGGTCTCCAGCTCGGCCCAGAAGGCGTCCAGCGACTGCGGGGTCCTGACGATGCCCCGCAGCACATCGAGGGCGATGACGTTTCCGGAGCCCTCCCACACCGCCATCACCGGCTGCTCGCGGTAGCGCCGGGCCAACGGCCAGTCCTCGGTGTAGCCGTTGCCGCCCAGACACTCCAGCGCTTCGTAGGCGTGGTGCGGGCCGCGCTTGCAGATCCAGTACTTGGACACCGCGGTGGCCAGCCGCCGGAACATCGCCTCGGACTCGCCGCTGTCGGCCTCGTAGGCATGGGCCAGGCGCAGTGAGGTCCAGGTCGCGGCCTCCGTCTCCAGCGCCAGATCGGCAAGGACCGCCGTCATGGCCGGCTGGTCGACCAGCCGGGCACCGAACGCGCTGCGGTGGTGCGCGTGCCAGATCGCCTCGGACACCGACTGGCGCATGCCGGCGGTGGTGCCGAGCACACAGTCGAGCCGGGTGTGGTTGACCATCTCGATGATGGTGGGGACGCCGCGGCCGGGCTCGCCGACCCGTACCGCCCAGGTGCCGTCGAACTCCACCTCGGAGGAGGCGTTCGACTTGTTGCCGAGCTTGTTCTTCAGCCGCTGGATACGAACGGTGTTACGGGTGCCGTCGGCCAGTACCCGCGGTACGAGGAAGCAGGTGAGCCCGGCCTCGGCCCGGGCCAGGACCAGGAAGGCGTCCGACCGCGGGGCCGAGAGGAACCACTTGTGGCCGGTGAGCAGATGGGCCCGGCCCTCGGGGTCGGAGGGCAGCGGGACGGCCCGCGTGGTGTTGGCGCGGACGTCGGAGCCGCCCTGCTTCTCCGTCATCCCCATGCCGAAGGTCAGCCCGGACTTGCTGCCTGGGGCGATCAGCCGCGGGTCGTAGGAACGGCTGAGCAGGCCGGGCAGCCAGTCCCGTCCCACGTCCGGATCGCGCTGCAGTACCGGGACCACGGCATGCGACATGGACATCGGGCAGGCGTGGCCGGGCTCGATCTGGGCGAACAGCATGAACGAAGCCGCCCGCGCCACCGCTGCTCCGGGTTTCGGGTCGGCCCAGCCCGCGGTGTGCGTGCCATGACTCACCGCCGCGCCGATGACCTCGTGGTACGCGGGGTGGAACTCGATCTCGTCGACGCGGTTGCCGTAACGGTCATGGGTGTGCAGGACGGGCGGGGAGGTGTGGGCGAGCTCCGCACTGATCTGGAACCGCGCGGAACCGACCAGGTTGCCGATGTCGTGCAGCTCCGGCTCGTGCCAGGCCGCGCCGAACGTCCGGACGGCCAGTGCGAGCGGCAGATTGGTGCCGTACTCGTCGAGGCCGGTCCGGGGCGGGGCCTGGTTGGTGACCGCATGGGTGGGGTGCGGCGCGGGGGCCTCGGGCCGAACGTCGGTCCGGTGCGGGGTGACGGTCATCGCGGGTTCCTGTCCTGGTCGATGGGCGGGGGAGTGGGTGCGGCGGTGTGCGGCTCGCGATCAGGTGCCGTCGGCTACGGCGGCTCTGAGGCACAGCGTGGCGATGCCCTCCACGACCGGTCCCGGGCCGGTCCGCTCGCCGACCGGAGACAACGGGCCGAGAAGTGCCTCGCCGACCGCCCCGATCACGGCGGCGGCCGACAGCTGTGCATTCGCCGCAGGCAGCCCACCCGCGGCGATGGCCGACTCGGTGAGGGCGCGTCAACGATGTTCTGAACCTCAATTCATATCTTCCTCTGTCACTCAATCACTGTTGTTCTCGCGGCGCAATGGCGCCGCAGTAGAACTGTCGTTCTTCTTTCCTTAAGTAAGGGAACGGGTGTTCAAGGCTGTGCGGACGGTGGTTGTTACGGATTTCCCGGACCGGTCGCGCAGGGGGTGCGTGGGTGTGCGCCGGGTGTGGGATGCCGCCACTGACTGCATCGGTTCGGTGTCGCGCGGATGGGTGCAGCAGGCAGGGGTTGGCAGGTACTCGGAGGGTCGGATGTGTGCCGGTTACAGACGCGTGTGACGGAAATGTCCGTACTTCGTAACGTGTATCGGTGCGTCTTTCGCGACTCGGGCAATCGGGCCACAGTGTGCGTTCTCGGCAACAGGCCGAGACCGAACAACGCTCGGACCGCACGGTCCGGGCCCGCATCTGAGGGGTCTTCATGTCCCGTTCCGCACGGCGGCTCACCGCTACCGTTCTCGCCTCCGGCGCACTGGTGGCCGCCGCCGCACTGCCGGCGATCGCAGACGAACACGACCACGGGATCGGTCGCGACCGCGGTCACGGCCACACCCAGACCGATCCACGTTCGTCCGTGGTCCTGGGCGCGATCCAGTACAACAGCCCCGGGTACGACAACGGCTCCAACTACAGCCTCAACGGTGAATGGGTCACCGTCACCAACACCGGCCGTCACTCGGTCAACCTCCGCGGCTGGACTCTGAGCGACGAGAGCCGCCGCACCTACCGGTTCGACCTGCGGCTGGCCGGCCGCTCATCGGTGCGTGTGCACACCGGAGTCGGCCGCGACACCAGCCGCGACGTCTACCAGGACCTTCGCAACCACGTATGGGACGCCAGCGACACGGCGACTCTGCGGGACGCGTACGGCCGCAGGATCGACTCGAAGTCCTGGGGCCGCGACCGTGACCGGGACCGCCACGACCGGGACCGCGATGGCCGGGACCGCCACGACCGGGACCGCGATGGCCGGGACCGCCACGACCGGGACCGCGATGGCCGGGACCGCCACGACCGGGACCGCGATGGCCGGGACCGCCACGACCGGGACCGCGATGGCCGGG